>CAZZBC010000027.1:0-13564 GCA_964652175.1 uncultured Gammaproteobacteria bacterium
GGAGCATTGCGCCTTAAATGGAATGACTCCAAACGAGGTCTTATTAAATAATTAAGCTTTGGATTAGAATTTAGCATCCAGCGCAAGCAAAACACCTGAGTTAATTTAAGCGAAAACCAGCATTATTTTAAAAAAATAATTTTTGCATTACAAACTGATCTTGATTATAAAATTTATAAAAAATTGAACAAAAACATTTCCGCTTCTATTCTTGATTAGACATAAAATATAAAATTTTAACTTCGGTGCTTCAACCACTCTGCCTAAATGGCACTAAAATTATAAACCTTGACTCGTTTTCTTAATATGGTATACTATAAATAATTAACTAAACCATATTAAGTATTCTTATGACTTATTTATCATCTGTCGTAAAAGCCCGTTTAGAGGAAAAGTTGGCTAAACTCAACAAGCTTCGTCCCCTTCCGAAATCTGCGGTGCAAAAATTACGAGAAAAATTTCAGATTGAAATGACTTACAACTCAAACGCTATTGAGGGCAACTCTCTGACACTAAAAGAGACTTTTTTGGTTATTAACGAAGGCCTAACGGTCAAAGGAAAACCCCTCAAAGATCACCTAGAGGCGAAAGACCACCATGCCGCGCTGGAATATCTATACGACCTAATAGACAAGGACAAAAAGCACACTATCTCTAAAGTATTAATACGAAATTTGCATCAAATTATTATTCAGGAAACCGACAAAGAATGGGCTGGCCGTTATAGAAACGCCAATGTAATTATAGGCGGAGCCAAACACACGCCGCCAGACGCATTGCAAGTGCCGCAAAAAATGAAAGATTTAATCGATTGGCTCAAGGCGCAAAAAAATAAAATAAATATCATTGAGCTTTCCGCCTTGCTGCATCACAGATTGACATACATTCACCCATTTTTTGACGGCAACGGCAGAACCGCGCGCTTAACAATGAACCTGATTTTAATGCAGGCGGGCTATCCCCTTGTTATTATTTTAAAAAATGATCGTAAAAAATATTACGATGTGCTGGATAAAGCGGATAGCGGTTCATATTTACCGCTAGTTAAATTTATCGCTCAATCCATAGAACGCTCGCTTGATATTTACCTAAAAACCTTAACACCTGCGACAACAAAACAAGAAAAATTTATACCACTGGCCGGGATATCCAAAATCACGCCTTTCTCCGCAAAATATTTAAACCTGCTAGCGAGGCAAGGAAAGCTGGAAGCGTATAAAGAAGGAAGAGATTGGCTGACTTCCAAAGAAGCAGTTGAACGATATCTGAAAAATAGAGCTCGGCAAAGAAAAAGAAAAAAATAATCGGAGTCTTGGCTCCGGGGCATTCACCCCCAGCCCCTCTGCCCCTGCGCCAAGACGAAAATAAAATTTGTTCATTACAGAAAAGTGGGGTGTTCAAGTCCACGAACATAATTAACACTTTTAAGAATTAAATTTTGACAATTTTTTATCGATAAATTGCATAAGTTTTTCAAGCCGTCTAAAGAATTGGTGGTATTGGGGATGTTCAGTTCGGGATATTTCTGGTAAGTGAACAGATAGGGCAGATTGTTTTTTAAACTGCGGCCGGCAGCTCTCAATCTCTTGTGCGTATAAAACCATTGGCTGGTAAAAGGATTGATTGTTTTTTCTTTTAAAAATTTTTGCCACTTTTCCTGCCATGCGGAAAGCAGTTTAGAAAAATCATTTTCGTCGCTTCTGGTTAGTTGTCTGGCGATCGCCATCAGCTCTTTGGCGGCTTCTAACTTTGGCCGGCTGGTCAGACATCTTCTGATAATGGCTACTTGATGGAATTGGCACATTTGCGCCGGTATGCCGCAAAAAACATCTCTAATGCCCGGCCTGCCGTCTAAAACCACTGCCCTAATGGCAAAGCCCCTGCTTTCAATTTCCAGTTTTAACTGTTCGTATTGTCCTGCGGTTTCAGTATGGATTTCCTTCCAGATCAGATTTTGTTTTAAATTCGGTTCTCTAAAAATCAGCATGCCATCTGCGCGCGAGAAAAAAGTGGCATCGGCTACAACCACAATTGGCCGAGGGCTAATGTTGATGATATTGCTATCGTCACCATTAATCTCCTTCAATTGTTGTAAAATCCACTTTCTGCTCCGATGGTATTTTTCTCCGAGGGTCTTGGCGGTCTGACGATTAAAAATATATTCATTCTGAATTTTATTGAGCATCCTTTGTTTTCGTCTTTTGCTTTGGAAATTGGCGCCACAAGCGGCGCATTGATATCGTTGAACATCGCGTCTTTTTCCTTTTTTAATAACTTTTGACGCTTGGCAAACCGAACATTTTTTTATATATCATATGCTTATGCTTAGATTTACGATTAACTGTAAATTATGCCGGTATTTTATCTAAGATATGAACAAAAATCAAATTTTTAAGCACCCAAATTTTCCCTTAAACCTCAAACTAATTCTTAAAAGTGTTAATTATGTTCGTGGCCTTGAACAAAGAAATGTCCTACCTGATGTGATAAGGCTTAGTTTCTAAAATTTAACGCAACAGTATTGTTAATAAGTTGATTAAAGACTTCGTAAGGCTTTTGGAAGCCCAGTGCCGCCCTTGGGCGACCATTAAGCAAATCCTGCACCTTCTTAACTTCATATCTGGATACCTTGTTGAAATCCGTGCCCTTGGGGAAGAATTGTCTAATTAATCCATTGGTATTTTCATTCGTACCGCGTTCCCACGGACTGCGCGGATGGGCGAAGTAGACTTTGATGCCGCTGATTTCGGTGAACAACTTATGCTGAGCCATTTCCCGTCCCTGATCGTAGGTCATCGTCAGTTTCATCTGTCGGGGCGACCATTTCTTTTTTCTCAGTTTTTTCAGGATGTATTTACATAATGTCGAATTATCGCTTAACTTGTATTTTCCCGCCTTTCTTTTAGATGAATTCCTCCGGCTCTATTCTGCGCTTTAACCGCCCGATAGGTTTGTTTATTGCAACCGCCTAATCCAACTTCCCGACTTATTGTGCTTACATTCCTGCTCAGAGACTTGGCAATGCCGCGGAAAGAATATCCCCCCGAGAGCATCCGACTGATATCCTCTCGCTCTGAATTTTTTTTTAAACTTTTCAATTAAATCTTATGACCGAAGAATCAAATAGTAACCCAACTCCGCCGGCCGCAGACACGGCCGCGAACCCTGCCCCGATTGAGACGCCTCTTGAAGCGCCGGCAACTCCCTTGCCAACCGAACCCTCCGCCTTTGCCGAGAATTCCGCCGTCACTGATGTTGTGGCAAACAAGTCGGCGGACAAGGAGCTGCCGCCAACCATACCAATGTCAGAGCCGGTCGAGCCGACACCATCTCCAGTGTCCCCTGCTCCGGTTACCACACCTCCAACATCGCCTTCGCCCGACCCGGCGCCATCCTTTTTCGCTTCACAAGGCGGAGCGGCGACGGACAAAGAGGCCGGTAATTTAATCCAACGGCTCTTGGTCAAAGCCAAAGAGAAAATTCAATTCCGCAAGCAAGCCAAGTTGGAGAAAATTATGGTTTTCGCCAAAGCGCGAGGCGACATTACCAATGACCAAGCGCAAAAACTCCTGCGCGTCTCGGACGCCACGGCCAGCCGCTACCTGGCCCAACTCGTTAAAAGCGGCCGTCTGCGCGCCACCGGCCGCGCCAGCGCCACCCGCTACACGCCGATTTAAACGGGACTGTTTTCGTCATGAAAGCGCCTTCGGCAACAGTCCCTTGATAAATTCGGCCACGTCCAAAGCCGAGTCGGCTCAAATGGTGGAAATGAGCCGAGGCGATGGATCCCGCGTCATCTAATATTAAATCCCTCCGAGGGTGGGAGTGCGCGGGATGACAGAAGTATCTTTTCTTTTTCCGTCATGCTTAAAAACGTACATTTGCTGCAAGGCGGTCAAAACAGTAATCACCAGCCAATAAAGCGCCAAGCCGCCGGGAAGCGACAGGCCGATAAAAACGGTCATGACCGGCATGAAATAAAGCATTTGTTTATTCATCATCGCCATCATGCTTTCGTCTTTCGCGCCATTTTCTTTCAGGGGCTGTTTTTTGGTAATCATCATTTTTGCCTGCCAAAACTGCGCCGCGCCCGCCAAGACCGCCAGCGCGACATTGGGTTTTGACAAGTCAACAAATCCGAAAGAGATAGAATTTATGGCTTCCGGCCTTTGAATAAAAGGATAAACCAAATCCAAAACACCGTTGGTGAAACCATCCCTAAATACCTTGAACACGGCGAACAAAAACGGCAACTGAATTAAAAGCGGGAGGCAGGAAGAAAAAGGGTTAACCTTATTTTCTTTGTAAAGCCCCATCATGGCCCGCCCCATTTCTTCTTTATTGTTGGCGTATTTCTTTTTAATTTCTTCAATTTTCGGCTGCAAGTCCTGTAGGGCCTTTTGCGATTTTATGGATTGCTTGGTTAGGGGCAATAAAACAAGCTTTATAATAACGGTTAAAAGAATAATGGCAATGCCTAAGTCGTGGCCGGGCACGATATTATAAAGAAAAACCAGTAAGTTTAAAATCGGCTGATAAAAAATTGTCGTAAAAATTGTTGACATAGTATTAAAATTTTTGATTTTCTATCGGGTCATACCCGCCTTTGTTCCACGGATTACATCGAAGAAGGCGCCACGAAGCCATGACGCCGCCTTTTATGATTCCATATTTTTCAATGGCGGAAATGGCGTAATCCGAACAAGTCGGCTGAAAACGGCAAAAACCGTACGGCTTAAAAATTTTTAATAAACCATGATCAAAAGATAAGGTTTTTTGGTATATTTTTAAAATTTTTACAATTAAATACCGCGGAAAATGCTTAAAATAATTTATCATCTGTAAAGATTCAATTTTTTAAAATGCCTTGTTAGCGAAAATTTTATTTCTTGATAAGTTCTATTTTTTATTTCCGGCAAAGTGATAATTACGGCATCAAATCCAATTTTCATTTTATCCAGTTCTTCGCGCGTTATGTCCCTGATTTGTCGTTTAACTTTATTGCGTTCAGTCGCTTTTTTGCTAATTTTAGCGCTAACCAACACGCCGAAACGATTAACTTTTAATCCATTCTCCACCGTCTTCGCGCCGATAATTTTGTCAAAGCTTGATTTGCCGCGCTTAAAAACATTATTAAATTCCTTGTCTTTGGTCAGGCGATTAATTTTAGGAAGCATAGTTTCTCGCTTCGCTCGGCCCCACTACAAATGGGGCACATGCGAATTTCTTCTCTCTACATAAGATAAGAAAAGAAAAATATGGACCGCCTACTTGGACAACTTTTTTCGTCCTTTGGCTCGTCTTCTTTTTAACACATTGCGGCCATTTTTAGTCAGCATTCTTTTTCTGAAACCATGTTTCTTTTGCGCCCTTCTTTTATTGGGCTGATAAGTTCTTTTTGGCATACAAATAAATATAATCCTAATCTACAAATTATATCCGAATCTACAAATCTTACAAATTATTTGTTAAATTTGAAGCATTCACCCGCCCGCAACGCCATGCATAATATTGCGAGTAAGGATATAAATTCGGAATATTCGGATTATGTTAAAATTATACAAAAAGATTACCACACTCCTTCTTGTCGGTCAACTTAATTACAACATAAAAAAAATTATTTGGCTATTTTTTTCTTTTCCACCCTTTATCAACAACTTTTTAACATTAATGGACGCTTTACTTCTATTGCCTGCCTGTTATAATTCTGATAATATAAACGTGTCTCAATTTTATAAAACAAAACCTCATATAAATATAATCAACGCGGGTCGATATCATTATGGTCGCGATCTGCTTCTAACGGGATGAATAATGAACAGCTTTGGCAGGCGGTCTTGGGAGAAATCGAGCTTATTTTATCCAAGGCTAATTTTACCACCTGGTTCAAAAATACCTTTATTTCTTCTTGCGAGGAAGATAAGCTTATTGTTGGCGTCCCCAACACTTTTACCAAGGCATGGCTGGAAAAAAAATATCATAAAGAAATATCCGTTGCCATGGAAAACATCCGAGGGAAAAAAATAAAAGAAATTTTTTACAAGGTGGAGGCAAAAAAATTAAACCCGGTTGACGCTTTGTCGCGCCGAGAAAAAAAAGAAGAGGTTGAAGAAATAATCGCCACCAATCGCTTCGGTCTTAATTCCCGCTACACTTTTGATACGTTTGTGGTTGGCAGGGGCAACGAATTGGCCCACGCCGCCTCCCAAGCCGTAGCGGCCAATCCCGGCAAATCCTACAATCCCCTTTTTATTTACGGCGGAGTGGGGCTGGGAAAAACACATCTTCTTCAAGCTGTTGGACATAATTTGTCCAAAAAAACCGACAAAATCGTTTACGCGACCTGTGAAAAATTTACCAATGATTATATTCAGTCGGTGCGCGCCGGCCAAGCCAAGGAATTTAAAGATCGCTACCGCAATATCGACCTTTTGCTTATTGACGATATCCAGTTTATGGCCGGAAAAGACGGCACACAGGAAGAGTTTTTTCACACCTTCAATGAACTTCACCAAACCAATAAACAAATAGTCCTTACTTCTGACCGGCCGCCAAAGTCTATCCCCGCCCTGGAAAAACGGCTGCTTTCCCGCTTTGAGTGGGGCATGATAGCGGACATCGCCCAGCCTGACATTGAAACCAGAATAGCCATATTAGAACAAAAATGCAAAGAAAAAAACTACCCCCTGGAAAAAGAAATTTTAGTTTATATCGCCGATGTCATCCAAAACAATATTAGAGAGCTGGAGGGGGCTCTTAATCGCCTCATCGCCTATCATGAATTTAATAATTCCAAACCAACCATAGATACGGCGAAAAACATCTTAACCAGCCTGGCCGCCGGCACCCAGTCAAGGGCCATTACTTCACAAAGGATATTTGAAGCCGTTTCTCGGTTTTATGATATTAATATTAAAGACATAACCGGAAAAAGCCGCAAAAAAGAACTGGTAAAACCCCGCCAAATCATTATGTATTTAATGAGAGAAGAGGGCAACTCCTCCTTCCCCACCATTGGGCAGGAGTTGGGGGGGCGCGACCACACCACCGCCATGCACGCCTGCAATAAAATTTCTAAAGAGGCGCGGGAAAATGAAAAAATAAAACAGGAAATTAATTCTATTAAACAACTTCTTTGCAACAATCAATAGCCGCGGCTGAAAAACCAAACATCCAAAAAATCAAACACACAGCCGCTGTTTAAAAACTATTGATTATTTTTAATACATTATTAATAACTCCTCTCCCGCCAAAACATAAACACATTAATTTAACAACCCCACTCAAAACTATCCACAAAAAAACACCAACCACCCACACAAAAAACAAAACAAACAAAACCCAAAAAATCTTTTTCCCCACCCTCCCCAATTATTATTACTCTTATTACTTTTAAATTATTATTAAATTACTAAAATAAAAACTTATGAAGATATCCACCCTACAAGAAAACTTAAAACAAGGATTGTTTGTGGTGGGGCATATAGCGGGAAGAAATATTAACCTGCCAATTTTAAACAACGTGATGATTGAAGCGCGTGGCGGAAACATAAAATTAATTACTACCAACCTGGAAATCGGCGTAACCTGCTTGGTTAGGGGGAAAATAGAGGAGGAGGGGGTTTTTACGGTTGATTCCAAAATTGTCTCGGATTATATTTCTCTTTTGCCGAATAAAAGGGTGGATTTGGAAAAAAAAGAAAACGAAAACAGCCTTGTTGTTGAGGCGGAAAATTATAAAACCAAAATAATGGGACAGTCCGCCGAGGAATTTCCCTTAATTCCCAATGTGGACAAAAAAATTTTTTACAGCATTGGGGTTGATGATTTTAAGGGGGCACTTTCACGGGTGGTTTTCGCTGTTTCCACCAATGAAACAAGGTTGGAATTATCCGGAGTTTTGTTTAATTTTAGCCCAGGCAAATTAACCCTGGCCGCCACGGACAGCTATCGGCTGGCGGAAAAAGAAATAGAGATAAAGACAAACGGAGGAGAAGAAAAAAAAGCGATTGTTCCGGCAAGGACCATTCAGGAATTGGTGCGGATTTTGTCCGGCGCGTACGAAGAAGACGGCGGCGGAGAAAGGGAAGTAAAAATTTATCTTTCGGACAATCAGATTTTGTTTACCATGGGCCATGTTGATTTAGTTTCGCGGTTGATTGAAGGCCAATATCCGGACTACAAGCAGATTGTTCCGCAGAACAGTAAAACCAATGTCGCGGCCAATCGCGCCGAGTTGACTCGCGCCGTGAAAGCTTCGGCTTTATTTTCCAAAACCGGCATCAACGACATTAATTTGGATTTTCCGCGCGGCAAGAATCAACTGGTCGCGTCTTCTTCTTCGGGACAAGCCGGAGAAAATATCACCAAAGTGGAGGCGCGCGTGGCCGGCGAAGATAATGGCGTGGTTGTTAATTACCGTTATTTGCTTGACGGTTTAAACAACATTGAAGACGAAAACGTGAAAATGGAAATTATTGATTCCAACACACCCTGCATTTTAAAGCCGGAAAAAGAGAAGGGGTATTTATATATTATCATGCCGATAAAGCAGTAGGGCGGGGTAATAAATATTAAATATAATTATGGAACTATTTGAAAATTTTATAAAACGTAAAAAAGATAAGTTAATAGAAATGAAAGATATTGGAAGGCGGGGATATTATTTTTTTAGGAAAGATGCTGTTACTTTTCTGCCGCAACACAATACCAATGAAAAATATTATATAGTTGAACGCCTTAGGTTGGTAGAACTTAAAGGTAAAATTACTAACAAGAATTCAAGGATTGGGCAGGTCGAATATCGCATGGGGTACTATATTGTGGGTAGGATTGGTCGTGCAAAAAATAAATGGACATGGGGACAATTTTGCCCGATGATTCCCACAGAAGATTTTAATAAGTTGATTAATAAAGCAAACAGGGAAAATACAATTTTAAAATAAAAAAAGACCGGAAATATTTCCGGTCTTTTTTGTGTGTATTTGTCATCCCGGGCTTGACCCGGGATCCAGAAGATAGAAGTATGAACGGAGTTTATGGCACGGTCGTTAATAGAGCACCATTCTTACGGTCATCCCCTGGATTGCGGCTTCCACCTAAGGCGGATAAACTCCGGCCGTAATGACAAGAAGTAGAAAAAATTACTTCACCACCACCGTCAACTCCTCCGTCTTCGCGCTTTGCCCGTTCCAGCCGCGGGCTTCGGCGTAGAGTTTATAAGTTCCGGCTTCGGGCGTTTTTATCCAAGAAGCAAAAGCGGGCGAAGCGCTTACCGGCGAGACAACGGCAATCTGTCGCGCGTCTTTCTCGCCGTCCTTCAGGGCGTAAAAAATTATTTTAGCGGTTTGTTCAGAATTGATTATGTCCACTTTTAAGCCGAGAGGAAAATCAATTGCCGAAGCCGCCAATCCGTTGGCCGGCTCAAGCCAGGAAACGCCGATGTCTCCGCCCGCCGAATTATTTGAAGAAATTAAATTAAAATTTATTTTTTGCTCCGAGCAATTGTCAATGTCATCGCAAACCCTGACGGTTAAATCATGAAAACCGTTGCCAAGAAAACCGATTGTCTTACTTTCCAGATTAAACGGATAAGAACCGGCGGCGGCAAAAAAATTGCCGTCAACGTAATATTCGGCGCGGTTGATGCCGCGCGGAGCGCTGGCCTCAACACGGACGGTTAAAGAACTTTCCGTAATTGGCTGATTGTTGGTTGGCGTTATCATGGAAAAGGTCGGGCGGTTTTCCGGTTTATGCAGATTATCATATTCGGCGGGCGGCGTGGAAGTGGCAATAAAGCCGTTTTTTGTCGCCCATTCTTGGACGCGACTTTCCCAAAGATTAAATTGCGGGTCGTCAGCCGGATTTTTTGGAGCGTCGCCGCGCGGGTCGTCTTTGTTAACATAATAAAGAAGGCAATGGGGTGCGCGATAAATTTTTTCTTCCGTGAAGCTTTCCGGCGTGTATTCGGTCGCCAAAAGGCCGGAAGCGCGGTCAATTTTCACTTTTATTTCTCCTTCAATATTTCCGTCCAAAACCGGCTTGCCTGTTTTAGGAATGTCCGGTTTGTTAAAACCCTCAACCGGCGTATCGCCCAAAATTTTTTTCATATAGGCGTTCCAAATGGGGGCCGCCACCACCGAGCCGTCCGCTCCCCTCTTCATGGCCGCGTTGTCCGAGTTCCCCACCCAGACGCCGGCGACGATTGACGGCGTGTAGCCGATGGTCCAAGCGTCGTGGTAGTCATTGGTGGTGCCGGTTTTGGCGGCCACCGGCCGGCCGCCCAAAGTCAGATAATTTTTTTCTCCGAAAATATAAGCGCGCGCGGAATTGTCCGACATTATATCATTAATCATTCGCGCCACATTGGCATCCAAAACTTTTTTGCCTTTTTCTTCTTTATATTCCTCCAAAACATTCCCGTCCTTATCTTCCACTTTTAAAATACTGATAACCGGATGGAGCGTTCCTTCGCGGGCAAAAGCGCTGAAAGCGTTGGTATGTTCCAGGAGTTTTACTTCCCCGCCGCCCAAGACAAGTGAAAGCCCGAAACGACTTTTATCGTTAAAAGAAGTGTAGCCGAGATTTTTAGCCAAATCCAAAACATTGTCAATGCCGGCCAGATAGATTGTTTTAACCGCCGGAATATTCAGCGAGCCGGCCAACGCCTGCCTGATGGTAACCGGACCGCGTTCCTTAAGATCATAGTCGTGCGGTTCGTAAGGCTTGGACGGGTCGGTGGAAAAATTTGTCACCACATCGTAAAGCACCGTGTTCGGCGTGTAGCCCTTTAAGAACGAAGCGGCGTAAACAACCGGCTTGATGGACGAGCCGGGTTGGCGCAGCGAAGTCGCTACATTGACTTGCCCGTCAATATTTTCATCAAAATAATCGCGCGAACCGACCATGGCTAAAATTTGTCCGGTTTTGGGGTCAAGGGAAACAAGAGCGGCGTTTTTGGCGTCATATTTTTTCTCGTTATTTTCCGCCGCCTCTTTTATCGCCTCTTCGGCGATTTTTTGTTTGTATAAATCAAGGGTGGTATAGATTTTTAAACCGCCTTGTTCAAGCGTTTTTTCTCCGTATTTTTCGCTTAATTGCTCTTTAACATACATGACAAAGTGCGGAGCGGTAATGTTTTCCGCCGGTTTTTTAAATTTAATTTCTATTCCCTTGGCGACTTCGGCCTTTTCTTTTTCAATGTAATCGTATTTGACCATTAAGTCCAAAATATAATGCTGGCGGGAAATTAAAAGATCTTTGTTTGGGCCGTAGGGCGAGTATTTGCTGGGAGCTTGCGGCAACGCGGCGAGAACGGCGGCTTCCGGCAAGTTTATTTCGCGCGCGCTTTTGCCAAAGTAGCGCTGGCTGGCCGCCTCCACGCCGTAAGCGGTTGAGCCGTAAGGTATTTCATTGAAATACATTTGCAAAACTTCGTCTTTGGAGAATTTTTTTTCAATGCGGTAGGCGAGAATGAGCTCTTTTACTTTTCTGGAATATGTTTTTTCGCTGGTTAGGACGGCATTTTTTACGAATTGCTGCGTTAAGGTGGAGCCGCCGGCCTTTTTGCCGAACAAAACGTTGGTTAAGGCCGTTCTAAAAATTGCCCAAAAACTAAAGCCGCCATGCTTGTAAAAATCTTTGTCCTCCACGGAAATCGTCGCCCATTTTAAATAGTCCGGCACTTCGGAAAGCTTTATCAGAGTTCTTTTTTCGTCTCCATGCACTTCGTAAAGAATATCTTTACCGGTGCGGTCATAAATAGTTGTGCTTTGGGCGATTTGGCGCTCCAAAAGATGGTTGGGGTCGGGCAGATTGCGGGAAATCCAGGCGATATAAACAAAGCCGATGACGGATAAAAACACAACCGCTACCGCGCCCATAGCCCATAATTTTTTAGTCGGCAGATTAAAATTAAACGGCCACCGCCAACCGCCGCCCTTTCGGCAGAGGCGGCTGTTTCTATATTGCCAGCTTCGACCGGCGCTTCTGACAGTATAGGTTTTGCGGCCGTTTTTCCAATACTGGCCGAGTTTGGTTTTGCGTGAGAGTTGAGGAATCGGCATGGTGGAAAATTTCTAATTTCTAAGCTCTAATTTCTAACAAAAATCCAAATATCAAAATCTAAATATCAAATCAATTCCAAAGCTCAAAATCTAAAATTTTTGACATTAGGATTTTGGATTTTGTTTGACATTTGAATTTTGACATTTGATATTTATTAAATTAGGAATTTTTACGATAGTAAAACGCCGCTTCCTCCGGTGCGACGGAATTTATCACCAGCCCCGAGCCAAGTTCCACACCGGCCCAGACGCTGGCGCGCGGTTGGATTTTTAGATAAAAATGCTGGTCTGGAGCGGAAACAACTTGATGCAAAAAATAATTAAAAGACAAATCAAGCCCTTGCAGTTTGGCAAGTATTTTTTTGAGCGCTTTTGCGAAGGCCGCGAATTCGGCAGGGTTTAATTTGGTAATATTGTCTAAATGCCGCTTGGTAAAAATCCAGGCCTCATAGTGGTATTGGCTGGCGTAAGGCGTAAAGGCGGCAATCCATTTATCTTCGTATATTTTGCGCGGAGACTTCAACTCTTTTTTTAGAATATCGCAATAAGGGCAGGTTTTGTGTTCGGTTTGGTAGTTTTGCGCCGCATTCAGTTCTTCCAAAATTTCGGGCGGTGTAATCGCCGTGGCGAAAATCTGGGAATGAGCGTGCACTATGGAAGCGCCGGCTTTGGAACCTTGGTTTTTGAAACAAAGAATATAGTCAATCTTTTTGCCCCGCACTTTTCCATCGGTTTTAATATTCCCCTGTCCTTTGTTTTTTGAAAGAAAGGCGCGGGGTGAATTTTTGCTTAAGGCGGCGGTGCGGCGCGCGTACATTTTTAAAACCTGTTCAATGCGTTCGGCCGACAGTTCGGCCAGATCTTTAACGTGGTCCGGCGTTTCAATGATCACTTCTTGCGTCCCATAGGCCTTGCTATTGTCCAAGGACACGGCCGGAAAAATATTTTTTATTGCCAAAACTCGCCAATCGTCTTTTTTAAGAATGTCAGAAAATTTTGTTTTTGTCATCTTCGGGCCTGACCCGGGGATCCAGGACGGTGACATGTTGGACAAATTGTGAACTTTGGCTTTCGCGGAAATAACGTCCACGACATTTTTCTTTTCAATATTTTCCGGGCAAAAAGGGCAAGGCGAAGTTCGCGAAACAATCGTCTCCTCCTTTATGTCCCTCGGGCGCTTTATCCGCCCGGGCGTGATAATGACATATTTATTCAACAAATAATCTTTGCGTATTTCGGATTTGCTCATAATTTTTCAACCCCCTTTAATAAGGATGGGCGAGGGGGATTTATATTTTTTATTATAACAAAAAAACACACATTCGTCATTTTAAATCCCGTTGTTTGCCGATTTTCCCATAGTTCTTGGAAAACCGCCATATGTGTGTGCACATTACCCTGTGTGTGTTGACAAAAAATAGGTTATTTGCTAAGGTATACTATTAATGAACTCATATAGGGTTTCATATATTCTTCCCGAATATTTCTCGGGAATTAAC
>CAZZBC010000028.1:0-12924 GCA_964652175.1 uncultured Gammaproteobacteria bacterium
ATCTTATTCTACTTCCTTTTTATTTTTTGTCAACAGGATTTATATCTTTAATATTTTTATCAACTCATTTACTTTTATTATTCTGCTCTTCTCTTCGCTTCTCTTTTTCACTTCCACCCCGCCGGCGGCTAGTGACTTTTCGCTGACCACCACGCGATAGGGGATGCCGATTAAATCCGCGTCCGCGAATTTCGCGCCGGCGCTTACGTCCCGGTCGTCATACAGAACTTCCACGCCCATTTTTTGCAGATCCATATATAATTTACCTGAAATCTCATCAATATTGTAAAAATTTTTTCCGCCTGAGGCGGATCCGCTTTTGGCGGAGATTTTGAGCAAATGTATTGCGAATGGCGCGACTTCTTCCGGCCAGATTATTCCTTTTTCATCATGATGGACTTCCGCGATTGTTCCCATTATTCTTCCCGGCCCAATACCATAACAACCCATTATTACGTCGCGCTGTTCTCCTTTTTCATCCGTGTAATTTAAGCCAAAGGGTTTTGAAAAGCGGTTTCCCAACTTGAAAATATTGCCGACTTCCACGGCTTTTTTAATTTCAAAGTCCGCTTTACCGCACTGCGGGCAAACCTTTTGCTCATCCATAATTTCGGCGTTGACGGCAACTTCGCATTTCGGGCAGAGATAAATTTTATCTTCGCCCGCCTCGCTGACCGTCTGAAATTCATGAGAATATTTGGAAAACGCGCCGCCGGAAGCAAAAGTTAAATAAGTCAAATCACCCAAGCCGCATCGCTCAAAAATTTTAAAATACGCTTTTTCAACTATTTTATAATGCTTATTTAAATCTTTTTCGTCCGTGTGAAAAGAATACAAATCTTTCATGGAAAATTCGCGGCCGCGGATAAGGCCGGCCTTGGCGCGCAATTCATTTCTGAATTTTGTCTGAATCTGATAGACATAAAGAGGCAAATCCCTGTAGGAAAAAGCGTGTTTTTTAACCAGAGGGGTAACAACCTCCTCATGTGTCGCGCCCAAAGCGTATTCCTTTTTGTCCGCGCCGGCTAGTTTAAATAAAACATCAAAACCGTCCCATCGCTTGGTCATTTCCCAAATTTCCCTGGGAGTCAACGCCGGCATAAAAATTTCCTGCCCGCCGATGGCATTCATTTCCTCGCGGATTATATTTTTTATTTTTTCATGCACCCGTTGCCCCAAGGGCAAAAAGGAATAAATTCCGGCCGCCAGCTTGTCAATAAATCCGGCGCGGATTAAAATTTGCGCGTTAAAGCTCGTTTCGTCCTTCGGCGCCTGTTTTGATGTTTTGGTGAATAATTGCGATTGTTTCATAATGTTAGTGTAATACAAAAAGGCAATTTTTACAATTTCGCCAAGAGCAAACTCAACATTGTTTTTACATCGGATTTCCCGGTCTTCGCCAGATAGTCAATCTCGGTGAGCTTATTTAAAATATTTTTTAAAACCGGAATGGAAAAATTTCTGACCTGGGCGATGCTTTTTTGCGCCACGAATGGATGAAGTTTTAACAAACTGATGATTTGACGCGAAGAAAGACCAGATTCAAGGGCCTGTTTCACCCGCAACATTATCCTGAATTGGCGCGCAATCATGGAAAGCAGATAGCCGTCGGTCAAACCGGCTTCAATCTGCTCCTCAAAAATTTTAACCGCCGCCCTTTTATTCCTTGCGCTCAAAGCATCGGTCAGGGCGAATATATTCTCGTCAAACCGTCCATGCGCCAGATTCTTCACATCTTCTTCGCCAATAATCGCGCCGGCATCGCTCCCGAGAGAAAGCTTCCCGCTCGCTTTGTAGCTTATGAGCTTGTCTATTTCCCGGTCAATTTGCCAAAGGTTGTTTCCCAAAAAAGAAGAAAGAAGAATGACGGCAGATTGGCTTATTTTTCCGCCACGTTTTTCCATTTCTTTTTTCACCCACGCGACTATTTCCGTGTTGGAGAGCGCCTTGAATTCCTGCGAATATTTTTGCTTGCTTAAAAATTTAAATAATCCGCTTTTATAAGCGGGGAGTTTCTCCTTCGCGCTCAGGCGGTCACGGAAAATAATGATATTTTCTTTTTCCTTGCCCTTCAGGTATTCAAAAAGCTTTTTAAATATCGTCTGGCTTTTGTTTAAAAAAATATTTTCAATCACAATCATCCGCCGTTTGGCAAAAAGTGAAACAGGGCCGATCGCTTCGCTTATTTTTTCCAAAGCGACAGTTTCACCGTCAAGCGCGGTTAAGCTCGTTCCGCCCGGGTCAACTTCGCGAAGGAATTTATCTTTCAGTTCTTTTAATTTTTGCCGGCTCCTAAACGTATCTTCGCCGTATAAGAAAATAAGCATAATTTACATTTTTCCTTTTCTTTGTTAATATATAAACAATAATGCTTAATGAATATAAGGTTTCGCTTATGCAAACAGCCAAGTGCCCCGCCTGCGGGAGCGACTGCGTTGTCGAAGAGGACTCTTACGAAAATGATTTAATTGATTGCGCCAACTGCGGCGCCCAGTCGGAAATCGCCTCGCTTCATCCCTTACGGTTGCGGAAATTGGAAGAAGAATAAAAAAAGAAGATAAAAATTGCTATAAACTTTCCAAGAACAAAGCCGGACATGACTTTGTTTTTGTTTGTCATTTTAATACTTCTTTCTTAAAAAGTTTGCCGCGCTCTTTGTAATTCCTGAACATTCCAAAGCTCGCGCAGGCGGGAGAAAGTAAAACCACATCGCCGGCAATGGCGTTTCTTTTCGCTTCGCGAACCGCCTCTTTCATGCTAAAAACCAATTTTATTTTATCTTGCGGATATTTGATTTTTAACAACTCTTTTTTAATTCTCAGCGTCGCCTTGCCATTTAAGAGCATCACGTTTTTTACCCTGGTAAATACGGCTCCGCCGCTATATTTACCAGGGTAAATCTCCCGCGCCAAATTTTTAAAATTCGCCCCCTTGTCCGCTCCGCCGGCGAGTAAGATAATCGGCGCGTTGAAAGACCTTAGGGCGGTTATGGCCGATTCGGGCGTAGTGGCGAAGCTGTCGTTGTAGAAATGAATAAATCCCCCCTGCCCCCCTTTGTCAAGGGGGACTTTTATGGTTTTCGCCAACTCTAATCTATGTTCCAACCCCTTAAACCCTGCGACCGCTTTTTTAATAATTTTATCCTTCACGCCAACAATTTTCGCCACCGCAACAGCCGCCGCGATGTTTTCTTTATTGTGCTCACCGATTAATTTTGACGGCAATTCAGATTTAGTAAAATAAATAAACCTCCCTCGCCCCCCTTTAAAAGGGGGGGTAAAGGGGGGTTTGTTTGGAATTTTGAATTTAGAATTTACAATTATGTAATCTCCTCTTCCCTGCCATTTAAAAATATTTGTTTTCGCCTTCCAATAATCAGCGATTGTCTTATGATAATTCGGATTATTCGGGTCGGCCGGCGACAAGTGCTCTTTGTAAAAATTAGTTATTACGGCTATGCACGGACTTACGTCCATATTTTCAAGCTGAAAGCTGGACAATTCCAAAACTACCCAGTCGTTTTTTTTAATTTTATCCAAAAATTCAAACGGCGCCACGCCGATATTTCCACCCAGCCAAACGCGCTTTTCCGCTTTTTTTAAAATTTCATAAATAAGCGTCGCGGTCGTGCCTTTGCCTTTCGTGCCGGTCACGCCGATGATATTTTTTGTCGGACAAAGGTTAAAAAATAGCTTCATGGGGCTGGATAAATCAGCTTTTAGCTTATAGCTTTTAGCTTTTAGGAAATGCGGGGGGTAACCAGGGGAGCGGAAAATAATGTCGTATCGGCTTAGATTTTTATCATAATTTTTCCCCAGCTTCCAACTCGCCCTTTTTTCTAATTTTTTAAACCTTTCCTCCAATTCTTCTTTGCTTCTCGCGTCGCAGATTGTAATTTCACATTTTATTTTTTTCTTCAATAAATATTTAACCAAGGCGTAATTTTCCATACCAAGTCCAAGCATGGCGATTTTTTTATTTTTCAATTTTCTTAATTCATAATTCATAATTCGTAATTCTTTACCCCGGTAAATACGGCTTTGCCACTATATTTACCGGGGTGAATTGTTCTCATCTTTCCCCAATTCTCCCCGACTTTGGCGTCAACCACGATTGGCACTTTAATTTTTAAAACATTTTCCATTATTTTTTTAATTTTCTCGGCCGCCTCTTTAACTTTATCGCCTCGCGCTTCAAAAAGCAATTCATCATGCACTTGCAGAAGCATTCTAATATTATTTGACCCTTCCTGCCCCCCTTGTAAAGGGGGGTGAGGGGGATTAAATTCGCGCGTCATTTGCGGCACCTTAATCATAGCCGCCTTAATCATATCTGCGGCCGTGCCTTGCAGGGGCATATTGATGGCCATGCGCTCGGCAGCCTTGCGGACCTGCATTACCGAGGAATTTATTTCCGGCAAAAAACGGCGGCGGCCGAACATAGTTTCTGCGTATCCTTTTTTCCGCGCGTTTCCAATCGCCTCATCCACAAATTTTTTTATTTTCGGAAAAGAAGCAAAATAATTTTCAATAAATTCGCGCGCGCGCGCGTAAGGAATGTCGGCGGTTTGGGAAAGGCCATGCGGCCCCTGGCCGTAAAGGATGCCGAAGTTGATGGCCTTAGCTTCGCGGCGCATAACGGGGGTCACCTCTTCCGCGCTTACGCCGTTAATTTCCATGGCCGTGGCGGTATGAATATCATCTCCTCGCTTAAACGCTTTTATCATTTTCTCGTCGCCGGACATATGCGCCGCCAGCCGCAGTTCAATTTGCGAATAATCCAAACTTAATAGCTTAAAGCCGTCGTCGGCGATAAAGGCCTTGCGGATTTTTTGCCCTAATTCCGCACGCGCCGGAATATTTTGCAAATTCGGCTCGGAAGAAGAAAGCCGGCCCGTGGCGGTTACCGTTTGATTGAAGCTTGTATGCAGACGGCCGGTTTTTTTATTGACCAGTTCCGGCAGGGCGTCAATATAAGTGGAGGATAATTTCGCCAGCTCGCGATATTCCTGAATGAGATTTACAATAGGGTGATGGCTTTTTATTTTTTCCAATTCTTCCGCGGCGGTGGAGAGTCCGGTTTTAGTTTTGCTGATTTCGGCCGTCGGGATGCCGAGTTTTTCAAATAAAATTTCTCGCAGTTGCTGCGTTGAATTTATATTAAAATCAACGCCGGCCTGTTTTTTAATTTTTATTTTCAGTTTCTTGATTTTAGCCGCCGTCTCTTTGCTTATTTTTGCCAGCATCTTAACGTCTATTCTCACTCCGTTATTTTCCATTTCCGCCAAAACCGACACGAGCGGCATCTCTATTTCGCGAAACAGATTGTCCAATTTTTGTTCTTTTAACTGTCTGACAAGCTTTTTTTTAAGCCGCCAGGTAAAATCCGCGTCTTCGCAGGAATAAATATATAAATTTTCCAATGGCACCTCGGAAAAAGAAATCTTATCTCGACCTTTCCCCAGCAAGTCTTCTTTGCTTATTTTTTCAAATCCCAATTCCGAGAAAGTAACGGCGTCCAGATTATGCTGCCGCGAACCAGGATTTAAAAGATAAGAAGCGATCATGGTATCAAAATCAATTCCCTTTGCGTCAACTCCTTGCGCCTGTAGAACGCGTAAATCATATTTAATATTATGCCCGATTTTTTTTATTTTTTCATCCTCAAAAATCGGCCGCATTTTTTCCAACCATTCATTATTTGTATTCTTATTATTTTCTTGATAATTAAACAAATTCATTCTTAAATTTTGATTTTTGTCCCGCCGATGGCGGGATGATTTTTGATTTTTGACAAAGTACGCTTCCCCTTCCTTCCAGCAAAAGCTTATTCCGAGAAGCTCGGTCGTCAACGGGTCAAAGGAAGAAGTTTCTACGTCAAAAACAAATTCTTTTTGCTTTTTTAGTTTGGCCAAAAAAGAATCAAATTTTACTTGCCCCGAGCTTGCCTGCGGTGCCTTCGTCCCGAGCTCAGGCCGAGGGGAGCCTGCCGAAACCGCCGAAGGGTCAATCAGTTGATATTTAAATAATCTTTTATTCCGCTCAAATTTATTCCCCTCGCTTTCCTTCTGTCGTCTGTCGTCTGTCGTCTGTCGTCTATTATCCAATTCCTTAATTCTCGGCAACAATGACTTAAATTCAAGTTCGCTGAAAAGTTCCACCACTTTTTCGCGGCTAAATTGGCCAAATCTCGCTTCTTCCAGATTAAATTTAATTGGCGCGTTTTTTTCAATAGTCGCAAGCTTTTTACTTAAGAAAGCGTCATCTTTATATTCAATCAGCAAATTTAATATTCTGTCTGTAATTTTTATCCTGGTGAATACGGCTTTGGCGCTATATTTACCAGGGTGAATTTTTTCAACATATTCATAAATCTTTTCCAATGTTCCAAATCCTTTAAGCAGGTCAATGGCGGTTTTTTCGCCTATGCCCCGCACTCCCGGAATATTGTCGCTCGGGTCGCCGCGAAGCGCTTTATAATCAATCATCTGCTCGGGCAAAAGGCCGAACCGACCGCGCACCGCTTTTTTGTCATAAATCACGCTATCCGACAACCCGTGACTCATGGTGTATACTTTTGTACCCTCATCAACCAACTGTAGAGTGTCTAAATCTCCTGTTACAATTATATTTTCAATATTATTTTTGAATTTTGTCCCGCCGGCGGCGGGATGAATTTTGATTTCATTTACGATGGTGCCGATCAAATCATCGGCCTCATAGCCGTCCTTTTCATAAATCGGGATGGTAAAACTTTCCGCCACCTTTTTAACTAAAGGTATCTGTTCATATAATTCGTCCGGCGCTTTTATTCGTTTGGCTTTGTATTCCTTATACGCTTCATGCCGGAAAGTCGGAGCTTTTCTATCCAACGTCAAAGCGACATATTCTGGCTTGAATTCGCGAAGCGCCTTGAGCAAAACCATGGTAAAGCCATAAACAGCGTTAGTCATTTGCCCGGCTTTGGTTCGCATGGTCGGCGGCAGGGCGTGAAAACTTCTGTGAATAAGCGCGTTTCCGTCAATTATGATCAATTTTTCTTTTTTTCCGCTCATACTTTATGCGCCCACTTTAATCCCGCCGACGGCGGGAGGAGGTTGGGGAATTTTACCCCTTCATTACACCATACCAAACAAAAAAAATAAAGCCGGCGCATTCGTCTGAATTTACTAGACGAATGTCCGGCTTTTTGACTTTTATGAAAGAACTTTAGCCATATCGGTTTGAGGGGGCGGCCCAGCTCCCTCCGGCTTGTGCACAAGAATGTCGGCATCGGGGAAATATCCTCTTTTTATCTCTATGAGAGACGGATTTTTGCTTTCAAATCTCTCGATGAGATATTGCGCCGCCACTTCCGGCTTAATAAGGTCGCCGCAGGTGAAGATGTCCACCGCCGCATAATCATATTCCGGCCATGTGCGAATGGAGAGATGGGATTCGGCGATGATCACCATACCGTTTATGCTGATTATGCCGAATGGATTGAGCTCGTAAAACGACACAACTATAATTGTCGCTCCGGATTTCTTTGCCGCCCGCACTAAAATATTTTTTACTTTCTCAAGGTTATTAAGAATGCCGGGCGCGCAGTCCCTTAACTCAACTAACAAATGCCTGCCTAAGGCCCCTAAAGTTTTGGGTCCTTGTTTCTTATTCTTTTTTTCCAATTCACAAACCCTCCTTTATATTTTTTATTTTTTATTTTTTACGCTTTACTGCAACTTTTTCGTGGATAATTATAAGTATAATACATATTTGCCCTTACCACAACAATCAACCTTGATCTGTTATTGTTTCCGTTTCGCGGTTTTTATTTAATAATATTAAAACTACAAATGTGATTATCGCCGTCACGGCCAAAACAATAAAATACTTCAATGAATTTTTCATTGTTCCTCCTTTTGTTTAAATTTTGAAGGTCGGTGGACTGTGTGGGATTTGAACCCACGACCTCCCGCATGCAAAGCGGATGCTCTAGCCGCTGAGCTAACAGCCCCAAAAAACATTTTAAATTTTAGATTTTTGATTTGGGATTCATTGGGGACGCGAATATTTTAACAGGGGCGACAAAATCCATTCCAAAAACCCGCCAATCATTCCGGTCATAATCAAAATGCCGATAAAAATTGCCAACATGCCAACCAGTTTATAGCCCAGCCGCGAACCGCCTTCAACGCCAAGATGTTGTTCAAAAAAAGCAATACGGCCGAAAGCGTTAAGCATGGCCTCGGATTTTATGACAATCAAAGCGCCAACGGCGATAATGACAAAACCAAAAAGAATATTCATATAATTCTAATTTAAATCCCCCTAACCCCCTTTATACAAAGGGGGTTAATTCGCAATTCACAGTATTCGCATATTCACCCTGTTAAATAGCGAAGCTAAATTGCAAAGCAATTTATTTAACAGGGTAAATTCGTAGGTTCGCATTATTTAATGTAATTTAACGGATTATACTTCGCTCCGCCAATAATAATTTCAAAGTGAAGATGCGACCCCGTTGACCAACCGGTGGAACCCATGGCGCCGATCGCTTGGCCTTTTTTGACGGTTTGTCCTTTTTGCGCGTAAAACTTGGCCAAATGGGCGTAGCGGGTCTTTTTTCCTCCGCCATGGTCAATAACAATCTGGTTGCCGTAACCCTTGCCCCAACCCACATATTCAATCATGCCGGCGTCGGCCGCGTAAATCGGCGTCCCGATTTTATTGGCGATATCAACGGCATGGTGCCGCCAAGAAAAATATTGGGTAACGCGATAACCAACAGTCGGCCAGAACATTTTATTGCCAACGGGCGGGATGGCGCTGGGAGGCTTTATTAAGTCTCTTAAAATTCCCAGCCCGGAATACCTGTTTGGTTCATACCTGGCGTAATTTGATTTTTTCCCACCGGGGATAATTAACTTCTGCCCGACCGCTAAATTACTAAGGTCGGCTGACTTGTTGGCTTCAATGATATCTTCCGGGCTGACATTATACTTGGCGGCTATATTGGACAAATTTTCTCCGCTGACGACCTTGTGCGTCACTCCGCTTGTCGGCAATATCGCCAGCTTGTCACCCGGCCTGATCACGCTATAAGCGCTTAAATTGTTTTCCCATAAAATGGTGTTGACGCTAATGCCAAACTCTTCCGCGATGGTGCTGACAGTATCGCTGGGCTGAACCGTGTAATAAACTACTTCATCCCTATGCTGTTTGCCTTTGGTGGAAATTATATCCGGCTTTATCAGGGCGGTTCCTTCCGGTGTAATTATATTTTCCTCCCTTTCTTCTTCTTCCTCGGTTTGGATTTCCGCCATCGGCCGGCTTCTGATGCTGGTTAAATTGTCCAAATATGATTGTTGGGCAGGCGAGATGATCGCTTCTTCGTCAAAAAACTCTTCAACTAACTGCTCTTCTTCTTCATCCCCGAATTCACTTTCAATAAGGCCGGCTAAAATGGTTTTGCCGCCCAAATCGGCGACGTCTGCCTGCGCCCCGACGGTTAAGTTGGCAAACACCAAAATCAGAGTAAGGGCGGCGACTCCCAGGTGAACCAACTTGTGACTTAATAAAAATGCCAAGGAGCTATTTTTAAATCCTTTCCAACCCAATCTTTTCATGACTGAAAAATAAATTTTATAGGCCCTTACCACAATTTTATAGAAAACAAGGCGCAATAAAAATCTGCCGGGACGCCAAATCGCCCTAATAAAAAAAGCGGTTATTAACCTCTTCAGAAAAATCAACAATTTTGCTAAAAATATCAATATTTCTACTGATATTTTTTTAAATTGTCTAGGTATATATTTTTTTAAATAATATTAACGATATTATATTAACATTTCCATTAAATTCAGTCAACAACGTGCCCGTACTGGCGGTGCCTTTTGGTTAAAATCCGAACTTTTTTTGACGAAAATCCGGACTGCGAATTCTGATTGCCGCGCTTCGCGCGGCAGGAACAAAAACTTTTCCGCTCGGGCGGGCAAAAAGGAAGGGGGTTGGGGGGAAGGAATTTTTGCCCGCCCTCGCTTTCGCCGCTTCTTTTTTCGCCGCCGCAATTTTTCGTGCCAGCAAAGCTGGCGCGCCGCCTTCAAATTTCAAAATTATGATTCCAAGTCCTTTGTTACTTCTCGTTCTAGTTTAAAGAATTCTTCGGAAAATTTCAAGTTATGCAATCTTGGTCTTGGAAAATTTACATCATATTCCTTCTTGATTTTTGCTGGTCGTGTCATCAATAAAATCACTTTGTCGGCAAGAAAAATTGCTTCTTCCACATCATGAGTAACAAACAAAATCGTTTTTTGTTCGGACTCCCACAATTTAGTCAAAAATTCCTGCATTGCCGAACGAGTTTGAGAATCAAGAGAGCCAAATGGTTCATCCATTAGTAATATTTTTGGATTGTTGGCAAGAGTTCGCGCGATAGCGACCCTTTGCTGCATTCCACCCGATAAATTTTTCGGGTAAAAATCAGCAAAATTAGATAGGTCAGTTACTCGCAAATAATGTTCGATGATTTTATTCTTTTCTTTTTCATCAATATTACGAATTTTCAATCCAAAGTTGATATTTTCTTTAACCGTAAGCCAAGGAAAAAGAGTAAAATTTTGAAAAACCATTCCTCGTTCTTCGTTTGGTTCGGAAATAACTTTTTTGTCCAAAATTGCCTCGCCATTTGTTGGCTCTAAAAGTCCGGCAATAATTTTCAAAAGAGTTGTTTTTCCGCAGCCGCTTGGTCCGACAAAAACGACAAATCGTTTATCGCTAATTTCAAAATTAAGGTCTTTTAAGACTTCCGTTGCCTTGCCGTTATTATCGTAAATTTTTGATAAATTTTTTACTTCCAGCATATTATAATTTTTCTTGCCAAGGGAATAACTTTTTGTAGGTAAATCTAAACAATAAATCCGTGAACAAACCAAGCAGGCCGATAATAAAAATGGCGGCTATGACATTCGAGGTTCGGAGAAATCTTTGTGAAGCGATTACAAGATAACCTAAGCCGGATGTTGCCGCAATAATTTCCGCCAAAACAACAAGCGTCCACGCCGCGCCCATCATAAATCTCATTGCGTCCCAAATTCCCGGCAACGATTGCGGAATGACAACGCGATAAATTATATCTTTTTGTTTTGCACCTAGGGTATAAGCGGCTTCAATATATTCTTTTTTTGTATTTGCGACAACATCAAAAACCAATAAGGTTAAATAGGGAGCAACACCAGCAAAAATCAATAAAATTTTTTGCATTTCGCCAATTCCAAACCAAAGAATGAAAAGGGGGACAAACGCAGAGGGTGGGATATAACGCACAAAACTGATGATTGGCTCAAAAAATGCCTGCCCTTTTTTGTTCATCCCAAGATAAATGCCGAGAGGAACAGAAAACGCAACAGAAAGAATAAAGCCCAAAAAAATCCTATAAATACTAATCCAAATATCCTGTAACAAATGCAAATCCTTAAAAAGTTTAACAACCGAATCAAGCACCGCCGTCGGCGTAGGTAGAAAAAGCGGTCTTATCATTCCGGAAAAACTTACAATCGCCCAAAGAAAAATTAAGAGGAAAACCCCTAAAAAGGCCAGTAAAAAATACTGGCCTTTTGATATTTTTTCGTTGAGGCGGTTTTTTTTCATTTAGCGAATTTCGTTAAGCAAAGAGGAGTCCGTAACTGCGTCTCCTGTTGCTTTTGTTTTTATAACTTCATCTTGCAAATAAATATCAGCTGTTTTTTCTGCCAATTCATAAACATTCAACGGCTTTGATTTATTGAATTTATCTAAGTTCGTTTGCAGGTTAGAAAGTTTAACCGTTTCCATCATTGGCGCAAATTCTTCTGTGGTCAAATTAAAGTTTTTTGCCACAATGGCGTTTCCTTCGGTGGAATTATTTTTCCACCAATTAACCGCCTCAAAAAATCCTTTCATAACTCGCTTTACATCCTCGCGCCTATTTTGCACAACATCATTTCTCGCCAATACAATATCCGTGATAATCCCCGGCTCGTCTTTGCTGGAAACTAAAACTTTTCCGTCAGTGCGTTCGCTAGCTTTTGAAAGCCAAGGTTCCCAAGTCATTCCAGCGTTGATTTTTCCGGCAACAAAAGACGATCCGACTTCTTCGGAATTTAGATTGATAAGCTCAACATCCTTGTTTGAAAGTCCGCTTTTTGCCGCAAGGTATCTAAAAAAGAAATGTCCGGGAAATCCATAAGCGGCGTAAACTTTTTGATCTTTTAGATTGGATATTTTTTGAATATTTTTTGTCGTTACCAATCCGTCAGCTCCATAAGAAATACTGGTTGAAAATATTTGCTTCGCTGCAATCCCAGCGTCAGCAATAATTGGCATCATGTCAGTGCTTCCTACGAGCATTTGCACTTGGTTACTTTCAAGAGCGGGAACCATAGCGTCAAGCGACAACTGCACCATTTCAACATTTACTCCTTGCTTTTTGAAAAATTCTTTTTCCTTGGCGACATAAAATGTGCCAAAGCCAGGATATACCGCAATGCCAACTTTAATTGGCTCAGAATTTACCGTTGTTTGCGTGGGCTTGTTCAATTTTAAGCCGAAGTACGCAAGCAAACCCACTGCAATAATTGCGATTACGGCTATTGTGATTTTTTTCATAGTTTTTTAAAAATTAATTTTTAATTATTTACGACCTGTTTCCATTTACCCCCCCCCCGAACTTTTTGCAATACTTATACTATTTTAACAAATCATCAACTTGAACCTCTAACACTTTGGCAATTTTTTGCAAGGTTTCTATCGTTGGGTTAGTAATTCCGCCAGTTTCAAGTTTGATGATTGAATTATAAGAAACATCGGCCAGTTTTGAGAGACGATCTTGCGAAAGCTCTTTAACTTGCCTTAATTTCTTTATATTCTTGCCGATTTTATTCTCTTGTGCCATACTTGTATTATAATA
>CAZZBC010000029.1:0-12902 GCA_964652175.1 uncultured Gammaproteobacteria bacterium
ATGCCTGTCAATTTTGGTAAGATTATATAAATTTTGCCATTTTTCATCTGAAACCATCCTGACAGCCTCCAGGGTTTCATTCAATAAATTAAGGGCAACGTCCTTTTCCCGGGAAATTTTATTTGCCTGAAAACTAACCAAGCCTATCTGCGCTCCCAGAGACAAAATCAAAATAAGAACCGCTATTGATATGAGTATTTCTAAAAGAAGAAATCCTTGCTGTTTCATAATTTTTTTTCAAGCCTTTTTTTAAAATGTTTTGATTCTTTTATTCATTCGTAATTCCTATTTCTTAATTCATTATTCCTGCAAATATTATACTAAATAAATCCTTTCCTTTATAGTTATCCACAAACGACTATTGACACAGATTGCGAATTTGTTATTATGTAATTAATACTTACGAAAAAGACCCCGTTAAGGCTCGTCCTTAATGGGGGCTTTTTCTTTTTGGGCCTGTAAAATCGATCTCTGGTCGTTTAAATAAGCGATTGGAGCATCCGTTCTTTTAAGAAGAATTGAACAAAGATTTTTAGTATGAGGCGATAATATTATTCTTAATTTACCGCGTTCTTTGAGAAATTTTACCAAACTGGCGTAATCGCCGTCGCTTGAAATAATAATCGCTTTATTAAATTTATTTTCATAAGTATCTCGCGCCGCTTGCAAAACCAAATCAGCGTCGCAGTTGCCTTTTACCTTTCCGTTTCCGTCATAAACTACTTCTTTAAAAATCAAAGTAAAGCCGCATTCTTGAAGATAAGTATATAAATCTTTGTATTTTGGTATCAACCCGATAAAAATATAAGCGTGTTTAACGCCGTATTTTTCAGACAGCCATATTCTGAATCGCGCGTAATCAAGTTTCCAGCCAAAATCGGCAATGCCCCTGTGTAAATTCGCGCCGTCTATATACGCGCAATTATTTTGTTTTTTAAAAATTTTCATAATACTTGCCGCCTGGAGCAATTCATTTTTTGCAAACCATCTTCTGTCGGCACTTCAAGGGTATGTACAATTTGTACCCATCCTTTTGACAGCTCAAAATCACGTTGCTTCATGTGTTGGATATTTGGATATACTGCTTGGGATCACTTGAATCTATGAGCGCTAAAACAATATCTTCAACAACAAACCACCATTATTATAAACGACCTTCCTAATCCGTTTGCCTTTAAATAATGCAATTTTAAAATTATTTGGCATTCCGTTATTTTATTGAAAATTATCCCTATTTTTATTTTTCCCCATGCCTTTATTATAACATAAATTGAAAAAAAATTAAAACGCTCGGGGCGGGCGGATAGGCGGGGGGACAAATCGTGGAAAAACTTATCTTGCTAAAAAAAATGAGGTAATATAGTATAAGGTTATGGCAATAAAAAACGACAGCCAAATAGAAAAACTTCCCCCGCAAAATATAGAAGCGGAGCAATCTTTTTTGGGCTGCCTTTTAATTGACAAAGACGCCATTATTCGCGTTGCCGATATTGTGCACGAAGACGATTTTTACAAAGAAACGCATAAAATCCTGTTTGAAACAATCAAAGAGCTTTACGCCCGGCGCGAACCGATTGACATCCTTAGCCTCGCCAACCGCCTGGATGAAAAAGGGAAGCTGGAAGCGATCGGCGGGCGAACTTGCCTCGCCCAACTTTCAAACGCCGTAGCCACCGCTTCGCATGTTGTCCATTACGCCCATATCATCCAACACAAAGCGACTCTTCGACGGCTAATACACGCCGCGGCCGAAATAACGGAAATGGGCTACAATGAGGCCGAGGACGTGGAACGGCTGATGGACGAGGCCGAACAAAAACTTTTCGGCGTTTCGCAAAAATATCTAAAAAACGTCTTCCTCCCGATTGACAATCTCCTAAACGAAGCCTTTGACCGCATTGATGAACTGCATAAACAAAGCGGCAAATTGCGCGGCCTGCCAACCGGCTTTAATGATTTGGACAACCTCCTGGCCGGCCTGCAAAAATCGGATTTGGTAATATTGGCGGCCCGGCCGAGCGTGGGCAAGACCTCGCTGGCGCTTGATATCGCCCGCCAAACCGCGATAAAACACAAAGCTTCGGTCGGCGTTTTTTCCTTGGAAATGAGCAAAGAACAATTGGTGGATCGGCTGCTTTGCGCCCAGGCCGGCGTAAGCTTATGGCGCATGCGCACCGGCAAATTGTCCGACCGCGAAGAAGACAACGATTTCACGCGCATCGGCTCGGCCATGGGGCAACTGTCGGAAGCGCCGATTTTCATTGACGATGCGGCCAGCTCTTCCATTATGGAAATCAGGACCAAAGCGCGGCGCCTGCAAATTGAAAAGGGGTTGGACTTGCTGATTGTGGATTATTTGCAGCTTATGGAGGGCCGAGGAAGATACGGCGACAATCGCGTGCAGGAAGTGGCGGAAATAACCCGCGGACTTAAAGCCATCGCCCGCGAACTCAACATCCCTGTGCTCGCCTTATCCCAGCTTGCCCGCGTGGTGGAGCAATCCCGGCCGGCCATCCCCAAGTTGTCGCATCTGCGGGAGTCAGGATCAATAGAACAGGATGCCGACGTTGTCATGTTCATCTACCGCAAAGCGGCCGACCGCGGCTATAATAGCAATGAACTTTCCGAAGAGGAACGCAACACGGCCGAAATCCACATAGCCAAACACAGAAACGGCCCGACCGGCAGGATTGACTTGTATTTTGACGAAAATACGGTGAGTTTTAAAAGTTTGGGTAAAAAGGGACTTCAAGCCCCGCCGGAATTTTAACATTATAATCCCCCTTTGCATAAAGGGGGTTAGGGGGATTTCGTGCGCTCGACACATCATTAAACCCCCTTAATCCCCCTTATACAAGGGGGACAATATAAATGTATGTTCAACAAACTAAAACAATTCAAAGATCTCCGCAATCAAGCCAAAAAAATGCAAAACGCTTTGGCCGGAGAAAAAATTACGGTTGAAAAAGGCGGCATAAAAGTGGTGATGACCGGCAACATGGAAATATCTTCCATAAACATCAATGAAAACCTGGCCAAAGAAAGTTTGGAAGGTATTTTGGTTGACTGCCTTAATGAAGCGGTTAAAAAGACGCAAAGAATAATGGCGCAGAAAATGCAAGAAATGGGTAAAATAAATTAGAAATTTTTTGTGAGATTTCCTCTTTCCATCCAAAAACTCATAGATATATTTTCCACCCTGCCTACCGTTGGACCGAAAACCGCCGAGCGGTATGTTTTTTATTTATTGAAGCAACCGACGGAAGAATTGCAAAAATTCGCCCTCGCCTTGGCGGAACTGAAAGAAAAAACAACTGTCTGCCGAATTTGCAACGCTTACGCCGAGTCAAATCCCTGCCCGATCTGCGCCGACGCCAAACGCGACAGCGGCGTCCTGTGCGTTGTGGCTGATTCGCGCGACATGCTTGCGATTGAAGCGACAAAACAATATAACGGACGTTATTTTATTCTAGGCGGCGTCATTAATGTCATTGAGGGATTCGGGCCGGAGCAAATCAACGCGCAAAAATTAACGGAAAGAATAAGAAAAAACGGAATTAAAGAAGTAATATTGGCCGTAAATCCGGACGTGGAAGGAGAAACAACGGCCATGTATTTGACTAAAATGATAAAACAGCTTAATATGGCGGGTATTAAAATAACAAGATTGGCCAAGGGGTTGCCGATGGGCGCCAACCTTGAATACGCGGACGAGATAACCCTGGCCAACGCGCTGAAGTACAGAAATGAACTATAGGAACTATTCTACCGGAAGATTGCTTGATTTGTTCCAAAAAATAAAACAATAAAAGGAGGAGTAATGGAAAAAGCGGTTGATATAATGGTTATTAGCAAAAAGGTGAGCGGCACTATCTGCCCTCGTTGTAAATCCAAAAACTGCCGGGCGAGACTACTGATAAGAGAATGGCAATGCCCGCCGAAAGGCCATAAAGTAAAATACGGGCAATTTATAATGGGCAGCTGTAAAAAATGCGACACCCTGTTTGAGATAAGGGGCATGCCAGAATTTCTGACAAAAAGAAGAAGATAGGTTGCGCCAAATATAAATCCGCTCTGCGCGAAACAGAACGGATTTTTTATTAGCGTTTTTGGGGGTTAATTAACAATACTCACGATTTCCACCTTCGTAAACGGCTGGCGATGGCCGACATTTTTCCGGTAACGGACTTTGCTTTTATATTTTATTACCGACACTTTTTTGCCCTTGCCATGCTCTAAAATTTTTCCTTCAACTTTTTCGCCAAGCGACGGCTTGCCGATATTTACGTTGTCGTCGTCGGTGACGAGAAGCGTGTTAAACTTAATCTTTCCGCCGGCTTCAACCGGCAATTTTTCCACTTTCAAAACTTCTTTTTCTTTTATTTTGTATTGCTTTCCGCCTGTTTTTATAATTGCTAATTTCATATCGTCATCCTGAGGAGCGAAGCGACGAAGGATCCCGTCAATACCACGCCATCTGATTAAAAATAAATTCGCCTTACGGCGATTATTTATTATTATACTTATTTAAAAAAATAAGTCAACCACGCGTCTCGCGAGGGGCGGGGTCAACCACGCGTCTTTCATTAAAAAAAAGACGCAGATTACTGCGTCTTGTTTATGTCGCAAGGTTTGCGCAATACTATTAGCGCGAATCCAACAAATCAAACAGCTCCTGTGGTTTGTATGGCTTAAAAAGAAAATCCGCGCCATTTTCTATGGCCCTCCTTCTATACTCCGCCTCCTTTACCAAATTGCCTGACATCGCAATAAATTTTACGGCGGAAAATTTTTCTTTAACCTTTTCCAAAAATTCCAAACCATCCATGCAGCCGGGCATCTGAATGTCGGAAAAAATTATATCTACGCCCTTCCCCTCTTTTTGGTTCATATAATTCCACGCCGCGCCAGCCCCCTCAAAAATTATTACTTCCGCTGTCTTTAACAACTCTTTAATTATATCTCCCAATGACTCCCTTATCAATTTGTCATCATCGACAATAATAATTTTCATTGTAATCCTCCTTTTTCTATTTTAACTTATTTTTTTCTCCCGCCAACTGCCCGCAAGCCGCATTAATTGAACCGCCAAAACCGCGACGAATGGTGTATTTTACCTTGTTTTTCTCCAAAATTTCAATGAATTTCTTTATATTTTCCTTACCGCTCCTCTTATGTCCGCCGACGGGATTGTAAGGAATTATATTAACATAGCACAAAGGCCTTGATTTTATCAAGTAGGCCAATTCTTTCGCTTCCGCTTCGCCGTCGTTAACGCCGTCAATCAGCGCGTATTCAATCATCACCCGCCTGTTTGTTTTCTTGATATAAAAATCAACCGTCGCCAAAACGTCTTGGAGCGGATATTTTTTGTTAACGGGCATCAAGCGGTCGCGAAGTTTATCGTCGGGCGCGTGAAGCGACAACGCCAGATTGATTTGGAGATTAACGCCGGCCAACTTTCTGATTCCCTGCGCTATGCCGCAAGTGGAAATGGAAATATGGCGCGCTCCCAAATTAAATCCTTCTTTGTCATTTAACATTTTTATGGCCTTCATTACGTTGTCGTAATTCAAAAACGGCTCCCCCATTCCCATAAAGACAACATTCGTCACCTTTGAATAGTCATTTTTTTTGTCATCGCGAGCCCGAGAAACGAGGGCATGGCGATCTTTAATACTTTGCGCGCCAGATAATCTATTAAAGATCGCTTCGTCGCTTACACTCCTCGCAATGACAAAGTTATTGTTTTTCATCATCCGCGCGAAAAATAAGACCTGTTCAACTATTTCCTCGGACTCCAAATTCCGTTTGAAGCCACCGCGTCCCGTGGCGCAAAACGAGCAATCCATGGGACAGCCAACTTGCGATGAAACACAAACCGTATTTCTGCCTGTCCTGAGCGAAGTCGAAGGACCGTCAATATATTTAATCAGCACGCTTTCTATAACATTGCCATCGCTTAATTTAAGCCTCGCCTTAATGGAATTCCCGTCTTCCATTATTTTATCCACTTCAACGCTGTCCCATTTAATTTGGCCGGCCAATTTTTCGCGCAACTCTTTGGGTAAAACCGTCACCTCATTCCATCCACCGGCCAAATCGCGCCAAAAAGCTTGCCGTATTTGTTTTTCGCGGTAGGCCGGCAAGTTCATTTCTATTACTATGTTGTGCAGTTTTTTGAAATCCATAAAATAATTTTTATTTTCCAATTTTTAATTTTTAAACAATTTCTAATATCTAAATTTTAAAATATTAAAAATTAGAATATTATTTAAAAATTACAAAATTAAAAATTTAAAAATTTTGTCCTTTTGCCTAAATCCCATTACAACCCCTAACATCACTACTACCAGCACCGCTAAGGCCGCCAGCTTACCCCTGCTTTGCAGGAATAACGCGGACAGGCCGAAGACGGCGGAAAAAAAATAAAATATTAAAACGGTTTTTTTCGCTCCCAGCCCCAAATCAAGAAGTCGGAAATGCAAATGCCCGCGGTCGGCAAACTTGAACGGATTTTGGCCAGCAGCTAAACGGCGTATAATTGTCCACGCCACGTCCATAATCGGCAATCCCATAACCAAAAGCGCGATGGCGATTTTGCCGCCGGAAATTATGGCGAGCACTCCGAGAATAAATCCCAAAAACAGCGAACCGCCTTCGCCCAAAAAAATTTTTGCCGGATGCCAATTAAAAATCAAAAAGCCCAAACAAACGCCGGCCAAAATCAAGGCGGCCAAACCAATGTCCGGCTGGTAATAGCGCGTCGTCATGGTAAAAAGAAAAATAATAAGCGCCCCGATGGCGGTTATGCCGCTTACCAAACCGTCAACGCCGTCCAGAAGTTTGGTGGTGTACATCATGCCAAGGAGCCAAACAGCTATCAAGCCGCCGGAAACTAACTTAAAATTTTCCAAATAAAAAAATCCGCCCAAAGGATTGGTGATTTTTTCAATCTGCACTCCGCCGACAAGCACTGACATAATCGCCAAAACAGGAAAAATAAACTGCCGCGACGGCTTTAATTTATATTTATCATCCAAAAATCCGCCTATCATCAGAAAGCAAGCGCCGATAAAAACCCCCAGCCAATGCCGCGACTCCAAATTACCGGCCAGAATATAACCGCGCGCCAGATAAACAATAATAAAAAACGCCGCAAAAACCGCCAATCCGCCGAGTAATGGCGTAGCGGCCGTATGCAGCCTTCTTTCCGCGTCCGGCTTATCAACCGCTCCCGCTCTAAACGCTATTTTTTTAACTAAGATGGTGAAGACAATTGAAAACGCCAAGGCGGCGATAAACCCCATTAGAAATTCCCAAGGAATATTAAATCCTGCGAAAAATATTTCTAATTGCGGCCTCATTGCAATAAAACTACGAGGCGTTATTTCTAACGGGGCAAGTAAAATGTAATTTATCCACATTTGACTTTACTCTAAAAATAATATATGATGACAAGCGTGCTTAATGCATTATTTGAAAATAAAATAATTCAAAAAGGAGGAATTTGTGCGAGATAAAAGAAAGGGTCAATTAATGGTTGTTGGAAAGGTGTCGCCTCATCTCATGGAACTTATCCGCCAGGAATGCAACGGCAGATATTTAAAAAAATTAATTATTCGCGAAACGTTGCCAAAAAGAATAAAGAAGATAACCCACCTGCTTTGCACACGAGTGGCTTATAAAACTAACGAAGAAAAAATAAAAAAATTGGCGGAAAGGATGCTTGTGCGTATTCTTGTCAAAAGGCAAGATGACCTTTGTCATCTTAATCTTGGCAACAATATCGACGGTGTTTTTTTAAATGAGGAGTTAGGGGCCATGATTGATATCCATTTCGCTCATATTTTACAACCTAATCTCATAAAAAATAAACTTACCCGATTATAAGGACGCCCCCAGCGTCCTTTTTTCTTTTTCCAAAATTGAAAATTGATAATTGAAAATTGTAAATTAAAGTTCCCTCCCCTTCTCTACTCCAACCTCTCCCATCTCATCAATAATAACCGTATCCCGCCGTTCCAGCTCTCCGGCTAAAATCTTGTTGGCGATAATATTTTCAATCCTGTCCTGCAAAACGCGGCGCAAGGGGCGGGCGCCGAACTTGGGATCAAAGCCCGCTTCAGCCAATTTCTTCACTCCCTCCTCTTCAAGCCGCAGTCCGATGCCCTTAACTTCAAGCATCACCGCCGTCTTTTTAAACATTAAGCGGGTAATGGCTATTACGTCCTCAAGGCTCAAGGGTTTAAAAACCACGATGCCGTCAAAACGGTTGATAAGCTCCGGCCGCATCGCTTTGTTTAAATGTTCGTTGATAAGCGTTTGCTTGATTTGCTCAATATCCATCCCCGCCACAATGCTTTCTTCTATGTAAACGGCGCCGGCGTTGGAAGTGGCGATAATAATGGAGTTGGTAAAGTCCACGGTCCGGCCCTGCCCGTCGGTCAAGCGCCCGTCATCCATCACTTGCAAAAATAAATTTAAAATATCAGGATGCGCTTTTTCAAACTCGTCTAAAAGTATCAAAGAAAACGGCTTCGTCCGCGCGGCCTCCGTGAGCAATCCCAACTCTCCTGCTCCGCCGATCATTTTTTCCACGCTTGCCGGATGCTGGTATTCGCTCATATCCAGCCGAATCATAGCTGTTTCGTCGCCAAAATACACCGCCGCCACAGTCTTGGCCAGTTCGGTTTTCCCCACTCCGGTCGGGCCCAAAAAAAGAAAATTGGCGATCGGCCGCTTACCCTCCCTAAGTTCCGCCCGCGCCCGCCGCAAGCTGGCCGCCACCATATTCACCGCCTCTTCCTGATCAATCATCCTCTCGTGAATCACGCGCTCAAGATTTAATAATTTTTCGCTTTCATTTTCCGTCACCCGCGTTACCGGAATGCCCGTAACCTCGCTTACCGCGGCCGCCACGTCTTGGGCCGTAATTAAACTGTGGTCGCCTTTGCTTTTAGCCGTCCTTATGGCGGCGTCTTCCAAAATTTCAATAGCTTTGGTCGGGAGGTGTCGGTCATGCATGTATTTGGAAGTCAATTTTACGGCCTCGCTGACGGCGTTATAGGAAAAGTAAACTTTATATTTGCCCTCAAATAATCCCGCCCTACCTTCAATAATCCGGATGGCCTGATTTCCCAAGGGCTCGCTTATTTTAATTTTAGTCAGGGCGTTGCCCAAAGGAGTACCTTCAATGTATTTGGCGTAGTTTTCTTCAGTGGCCGACGCCAGGCAATACAAGCTTTTTCTTTCCAAGGCGCCGCTTAAAACATCCGACAAATCCAAACTTTCTTCAGAACCGCCTTGAACGCCTATAATTCTTTCAATATTGTCTATGTATAAAACAATGTTGCCGGCGCGCGCCGTCTCATCCAAAATAACCAACAGCCGCTCCTCCGCCTCTTCCGGCCGCGCCCCGCTTATTAACCGCGCCACGTCCAGCTCCACCAATCTTTTATCCTTAAAAATTTCCGGCACTTCTTCTTTTACCATAAGCTCGGCTATGCCCGCCGCGACGGTTTTTTTGCCGACTCCCGCCGGCCCGGTTAAAATAACGCCGGCCGCGCCGCCTTCCATCTGCTCAAATACGGAAGCAATTTCTTTTTCCCGCGCTATGCAAAGTTCCAAACGCCCCCACTTGGCGGCGCGCGTCAAATCATAGGCGAAATGATTCAAGGCCGGTGTAGCCATAGCCGTATAAGCCCTGTCCATGGAGGAAGAAGGCTTAAAACGTGCCGTTTTGCGGTAAAGCCGGTAATTTTCCATCATCCGCTCGTCAATTCTGAACCATTGCAGGCAATTGGCGACCTTATCTTTGTCAATTTCCATGTCGTATAAAATTTCAGCCAAGTTTTCATCCTTTTCCATGGCCGGCAAAAGCAAATTCATCGGCTCAACTCTTTTCTGCCCGAGAGCGCGAGCTTCCAAATAGCTTGAAATTAAAACTTCTTTGGCAGTGTTGGATATGTTCACCACGCCCCCCTTGCCTGCCCCGTCAAATTTTATTCTATCAATCAATAACGAGCCATTGGCTTCCAACCGAAAAAAAATGGCTCCCACCGTTCTGTCCGGCAGCGAAGAAAAAAACAAATGCGCCGGCTTTACGCTTGGCTGCTTTAAATTTTCAACCAGCAAATAAGCCTCTTCAACCGTTTTGACGGCTTCCCGGCCGAATCCTTTGGAAACGTCAATTTTTAATTTTGATTTTTTTAAACTCTGCCAATTGTCGGGGATGTCCGCTTGTCCCGCCGGGACGGCTCGCTTTGACATTCCTTTAATTAAACGCTCTGGCGGTATTCTTCGGTTGCCGGCCGCTATCTCGCTTGTCCGATAAACAACGAACATATCGGCTAAAACGCTTAACCAAAAAAACAAAAGAAGCGGGCTTTTAACGCGCCAAAAGGAAAAGTCGCCAACGCATCGCCATATCTGCCAATCGCATTCGCCCCCGCTTTGCCACAGCCACCAAAAGAGGGCCAGCAACCCGCCGACTCCAACAATGTAGACGCCTAAATTTATGGCCATGTCCCATTTTCTTTTCAGCCGGTTTAATTTGATGGCCGCCTTGTTCAGCTTAAGCCCCCAGTAAAAAAATTTTCCATCCTCAAACGCGCCCAGCCCCATGCCGCCGCAGTTGGGGCAAGCCAAACCGCGCTCATTCTCTCCCGCGCCGTTGCAAGCGTGACAAGTTATAAATTGTGGCTGTGGTTGTTCTGACATAAATATAATGCGAATACTACAAATTAAACTCAAATACTACAAATGTCACTATTAATAATTCTTTTAGGAACTATTCTCGGCTGTCTAAAATTAACAATTGATATCTCCATTGCCGTATTGATAATCTTGAAATTGATATTCCCTTTTATAATTAATTTCTTCTTTTAATAATAGTTTTTCAAAATAATCGGCGTATTGTTTTTCATTTCTATATCTTCCCAATTCTTTATGTGTCTTAAATAATAAGCCTGTTACTTTATATGACAGATCTTTATATATAACTTTTTCCATGTTCATGATATTCACATACTTCTTATATTCGCAGTATTCGCATGCCCATTTGTAGTATTCGCATTACATTAACTGCCACCATATCTCATAAATCGCCAACACCGGCAGGTCAAGCCACAAAATCAAAATCGCCAACGCAACAATAAGCCAAAAAATCATGGCCGCGCTCCGGACAATAATCTGAAACAGCCGCACAAAAAAGCTGATTATTATTCCCGCCCAGTCGTATTGACCGTACATGGGCCGAAAAATATTTTTCATCCAAATCGAAAGCGCCAAAGATTTTTCCTTGTCAGCCAAAAAATTCCTTAAAGCCGAAAGCAGATTGATCAAGCCGCGGCCGTACCACCAAACAGGAAAATACAAAACGTCCCGAATAAATTCGGCTGAAACTTTCGCGCTGTAAAAAATAAAATTGCTAAAAGACATAAAACTTAATGGCTCCTAATAACATCCCCTCTGAGTTATTTCCGGATAACACGTTGTCGTGGTTTCATAAATATATTTTCTGTCATATGTATTATACTGGCTATTAAATACATTGTCATAATACTTGTACGTAGATTTTCCGCCGGAGCCAAACATGTCCACATAATCATTACATATAGAATTCCCTCCCCGATTCGACGTATTTTCAGAGCAATAAGTATAACTACACGCCTTCGCATCATAAACCGTATTTGAACTGCCCCAACCGCCTGCCGACGCCGTACAACTTGCCGCCGTGCAACTTTTTGTCCCGCAACTGCCGGTTCTGCTAATGGTGCCGCCTGTGCCAGAACAAGTTTTGGAAGTAGTTGTCATCCAACTACCGCTGGAATCGCTGTAGGAAGTCCAACCGCTTGGACAATTGGCGACGTTAAACCGGCAAAAGTCAACACCGGCAGCGGACACAACTTCTCCGCCGGCGTTGGTGCAGGCCTTGTATGCCCTGCCGCCGTAAATTTTCGGTCCGCAGTCGTCATAACAGGAGCTCTGCGTTTCGCCGCTTGAACAACTGCCGTCGCCGCACCAGCCGCCGCTCCACTGGCAACCGGAGCAGGAATACTGGTCGGAAGAGGATGTGCCATTGCCCGCCCTTTCGCATTGTTCGGAGCCGCTCTGCACAATCCCGTCTCCGCAAGAACCGCCTGTTGAAGAATGCCCCTTGCACGAAGTGTCGCAATAGCTGCAGCTGGAGCCGTAAGCCGGGGAGCAGGCGGTGTCGGTGTTGGAGGAACCGTTGTCGCAGGTTTCGCTCGCGCCGTTGACCGTTCCGTCGCCGCACCACTCATTGGCGTTAACTGTAAGATTAAGATTGGCGCTGGCGGAAAGATTGCAACTGTTGGTCGCTTTGACGGTGATGTCATAAGTTCCAGGGTCGTTGGCATTGTCGGTGGGCGTTCCCTGAATTTGCCCTTGGCTGCCGGACGTATTGCTGATGGCCAGCCAGTCGGGACTGCTTGTAAGCGTGTAGGTTACGCTGCTCTTGGTTGTCACGCTGGCCTGTCCGTTATACTGAACCGGCTCATGATAAGAGGAAACACCGGGGTAAACGTAAATGGTGGTGTCGTCCGAAGACACGGACGCGCTGAATGATTCGTCTTTGACTATAAGGGTGAACTCTTTGGATGTTGATTTGCCGTAATAATCTTTAACAGTGATGGTGACTGAATAATCACCCTTGGACTCGGGAACGCCGGAAATCAGGCCGCTGGAGGAAATTGACAATCCGCTCGGCAGGCCGGTGGCCGAATATCCGCTGATAGTGTTATTGTCCGGGTCGGTGGCGCTGATTTGAAAACTGTAATCAAGGCAGGTGGTGGCGTTATCAAGGGCAGAGGTGGTAAATTTGGGCGCGCTGTTCGTCACGCTGATTGAACACGTCTTCTCCGCCGTCCCGCCCCGGC
>CAZZBC010000030.1:0-12562 GCA_964652175.1 uncultured Gammaproteobacteria bacterium
ATTCCCGAGAAATATTCGGGAAGAATATATGAAACCCTATATGAGTTCTATAATACTCTTATTTTAACTTTTTATTAAGATTTTGTAAATCTTTATGTTATTTTTACCTTTTCCATAAAATTAAATTTGTTTACATTTATAAATTTTGTATCCAGTCGTTTATGGCAATTGCCAGAAACGACTAATTCTAATTTTATGTTATTTTAAAATTTTTGCGTAAATTTTCTTCATGAAGTATTTTTTCGGCGGTTATTATTCCAACATATTTACCCACATTAAAATATTCGGCGAGTATTAATAATTCATCTTCGCAAGGATGGGGAATAACCCAAACACTTTTTTGAAGCTGATAAAAACCAAGCTCTTTTATTTTTTCACGAAATGCTTCGCGGGCGTTTTTAAAATATTTTTTGGATGGAAAATCAAAAATCAAGACACGCCATTTTTTGTCCCATTTTTTCGGCTTTTCTATTTTTAAATTTTCCAAGGAAAATTCCCTTATTCTTTCCTTGCCTTTATTTGTTAATTTGACTTTTATTTTCTCATTTTTTTCTTCAATAATTTCAACTAATTTGCGGCGTTTTAAATTATAAAACGCGTTTTTTATCCGGGCATCGGTATATTTTCTTGAACGCTTAAATTTTCTACTGAATTTTAATAACCCTGGCATTGCCGCACCGACCGCCATAATGCCGCCGATAGCGACAATGGCTAATAAAAACTTAGTCGCTGTCGCACCCTTGCTTTCCGAATTTAAAAATTTTGTAATTACTTGGTTCAAATTGTTAAATATTTTTTTATTGTTCATAATTAATTAGTCGCGCTGCAAATAGATAAAATTAAAAAATAGAAAATATTCTTACGGTTTTATAATATCAAAATAAAATTTATTAGTCAATTTAGGCAATTGCCAAAATTGACTAATATTAAATTAACTAATATTAATATATTAATATGCGGTTATAAAATATTAAAGATAAAAAATCTCTCAAAACAAATCCATTCCCCTCTCCCAGGCGATTTCAAAAATTGGCTGCATTGATTTAACTAATGCTTCCGATTCAATTATCACAATAAACGGCTCGTCCTCCAGCGAGGTAATGGCCAACTTGTTTTTGTAAATGGTAAAATCTATATTAAATTCCTTAATTTCCGGCAAAAAACGCGCCCTTTGGTCAACCTTGGAAAATTTTTTCATCACCTCCAAATCATACGGATTATTGGCGACTAGATGCCTGGCTTTGAGCGGAATAATTCCCTTTTTATACAAATTTATCCATTCATTGACCGCACCGGGAAAATATTTTTCTATTTTTTCATAGGAGGAAATAAAAAACGCTTCTTTGGCCTGGTTCATTTCCTGATAAACATTCCTGATTCCTTCTTTTGTTTCGTGGTAAGTAATTTTCGGCCGCTTTCCGCCTTTGTTGCCGAGCGTGCGAAATATCGGCAGCATGTCGGCGAAATTCTTGGTTGTAATTTTAAGCCGGCCGAGAATAATAGACGGGTCAACGGCTTGAAAAGCGTTTATTTTTTTATTCGACAATTCACTCGCGTAGCCGCGCTTAATAAGTCCTTCCAAAATTACATAAATAATGGATCGTTTAAGTTCAGTTATTTTAGCTATATCCGTTACATTTCCCTGTCCGAGTTCAAGAAGCGCCAAATAAACCCGAGCCTCTTTTCCCGTAAAACCGGTTTGTTCCAAAAGATTTATAAGATTATTATCCACGCTAAAATGGTATCAAAATTCATACAATTTGTCAATATTTTTGATAAATAATTTTTAAAATGGTTAATTTTAGCCAATTATAAATATATTTTATTATATTATTATTGACATTTTATATATTCAGCGCTACTCTATAATATTCCATTTTAAATGGAAAGATTTTTGAAAAAAACCAAGGAGGTTAAAATGCAAGAATGGAGAGAAAAATGACTTATACAAAAAAGGAGGCCAAAAATGACCTGTTCAAAATGCCATAAGGAGAACCCGGACGACAGCAACTTTTGCCGATTCTGCGCCGAGCCGCTTAAAGAAAAATGCTCGGAGTGCGGAGAGATGGAGAGGATTGGGAGGGCGGTTTGCTTTAAAAAAGTAATGGAGGTCAAAGAAGCGTTAAAGGCGCAGATGTTAAATTTCAATCCATTATCGTTTGCGATTGGGATTATATGCACTGCGCTATTGATGATCTTTTTGTGGCCATCGGCAGAATCTCCGCTTTCCCATTATTTCCTCCCTATATTGTTTTGTGGAATTAGCAGTCTATATTTTAGCGTCGTCGCATATCTTCTGATTATGATTTTCATTAAGCCAAGGCTGGAGAGGAAAGCGAGGAAAAAACTTTTTCACATCCATCCGGAATACAAGGAAATTCTGGATCGGGTAAAGAGAAAAGGTGAAGGAGGCCAAAGATAAAAGAATTCCTTATAAGACTTCTTGAAAATAAAAACAAGAATGAACGAATGGGGGCAGTAAAAATTATTGCCCTTTTTTATTTTTAAAAATCCACGACCCATAAATGGCGTCCTCCCTAGTCTCCCTCACACGGTCGCCCGGGGTTTCCTTTTATTTCATTCATCCCCCACACTCGCTTTCACTCATGCGGGTATGCGGGGTTTTCTGACATGCAATAAAGCGCCAGTCAATTTTGGCAATTGCCAAAATTGACTGGCGCTTGACGACAACTGCCTAATAATAACCATACCTAATAATAACCATAATAGTAGTAATTATACAACTTATAACATTATCTCTGATCATGCCGTATTACCTTGTGGAACGAATTATATCTAAGATTGATTTTTTTTCCGATTATGTTAAAATAATAGTATCAGCGAAGGCTGATTTTGTTTTAAACCGCTTAAATAAATTACCCCTACCCCTCTTTGTTAAAGAGGGCTCCGATGAATATGTCCGGGCATTCTAAATGGGCGACGACAAAAAGACAGAAGGCGGCGGTTGACGCGAAAAAAGGCGCGATTTTTACCAAATTGGGAAAACTCATTTCCGTCGCGGCGCGCAAAGGCGGTGACCCGGCCGCCAATTTCAGCTTGCGCATGGCCATAGACAAGGCCAGAAATTTTAACATGCCGAAAGAAAACATTGAACGCGCCATCAAGCGCGGCACCGGCGAATTGGGAGGCGGCGCGATTGAGGAATTGATTTATAAAGGAATCGGTCCGGCCAAATCACATTTTATCGTTAAATGTTTAACTGACAATAAAAATCGCACGGCCGCCGAAATCCGCCACCTCTTTTCCGAGTATGACGGGTCGTTGGGATCAGTAATGTGGAATTTTGAGCAAAAAGGGATTGTGAGAATTACGAATGACGAATTAAAATCCCCTCCTACCCCCCTTAATAAAGGGGGCACAGGGGGAATTGAAGAGTTTGAACTGGAACTGATTGACGCGGGAGCGGAAGACATCTTGCGCGAAGAAGAGGGTATTACAATTTACACGAGAATGGAAAACCTGCAAAAAGTAAAACAATTTTTGGAATCAAAAAATATAAAAACAGAATCCGCGGAAATTGAATATATGGCCAAAAAAAACATGGAAGTCAGCGACGAAAACAAAGAAAAACTGGAAAAATTTATCTCCAAGTTGGAAGAAAACGAAGACGTTTCAGATTATTACCACAATATAAGCAATATTTAAATTATTCGCAATTTTTAATTTTTAATTTTGTAATTTTTAAATAAATATTCTAATTTTTAATATTTAAAATTTAGGTATTAAAAATTGTTTAAAAAAATAAAAATTATAAAATTATAAAATTTTTCATTGCCACTTAATAAACGTGGAATGGGTGAAAAATAGATTCATTATTTTGGGCATTGACCCCGGCATAGCCGACACCGGCTATGGCATAATAAAAAGATACGGCCATAAATTAGCTTGTCTTGCTTATGGTTCAATTAAAACCGGCGCGAAACTGGAATTACCGCAGCGCCTAGAAATAATAAACAAAGAGCTCGCCAAAATAATTAAAAAGCATAAGCCGGATTTAATCGCGGTTGAAGAATTATTTTTTTGCAACAACGTAAAAACCGCTTTAATCGTGGGGCAAGCCAGGGGAGTGGCGTTGCTCACCGCCAGACAAAATAAAATTCCTTTGGTCGAATTTACTCCCCTGCAAGTCAAGCAAGCAGTTTCTTCTTACGGCAAGGCGGACAAACAGCAGGTGCAAAAAATGGTAAAACTGCTTCTTAATCTAAAAGAAATTCCCAAACCAGACGACGCGGCAGACGCGCTGGCGGTGGCAATATGCGCAAGCAATACGACAAGATAAAAGATACCAATATATGAATTGTACGAATGATACGAATAATACTAATATTTTTATTCGTATCCATTAATATCATTCGCATGTATTAGTATATTAGTATCTCATATTAAATGTCTAAATCACTCAAAATTGTTTCCATCTCTTCCGAAGTCGCCCCGTTCTCCAAGACCGGCGGCTTGGCTGACGTGGCCAGAAGCTTGCCCAAAGCGCTTAAACGTCTGGGGCACGAAATTATCGCCATCACTCCTCTGTACGAACAGACAATTGATAAAAAGAAATATAATTTAAAGCTCATTTATGAAAACGTGGAAATTTTTTTGAACTCCGAGAATAAGGTTACCGTTAATTACTGGAGAGGGTATTTAATGAAAGGGCTGCCTATTTATTTTATTGAAAACAAAAAATATTTTTCCAAATCAAAAAATCTCTACGGCTCAATGCATGAAAATGTCCGCTTCCTTATTTTTGACGTAGCGGCTTTAAAATTAATTTCTTTGCTTAAATTTGAAGCCGACATTGTCCATTGCCACGACTGGCATGCCGGCCTGATTCCTTTTTATTTAAAAACCGACTTTCGTTATTCAAAAACACTGCGAAAAGCCAAGACTATTTTTACCATCCATAATTTAGCTTTTCAATTTGGCCGCAATTGGTGGGAAACGCCAGCAAAGAAAAAAGACGACGGGAAAAAACGCCTGCCGCACATTAACAACCCCGACATTGAATATATTAACTTCGCCAAACGGGCCATACTTTCAGCTGATATTATAAATACGGTAAGCGAACAATATCGCGAAGAAATTATGACGAGAAAGTTCGGGCAGGATTTGCACCGAATTTTAAAAAATCGCGAAAATAAATTATTTGGCATAATAAACGGCATAGATTACCACGATTACAACCCCAAAAAAGACCCGGGCCTTGCCGTTAAATACGACTTTAATGAAATACAAAAGAAAAAACAAAATAAAGAGAAGATGCAAAAAATTTTAAACTTGCGCCAAGACGCCGGCATTCCCATTATCGGGCTTACTTCAAGGGTTACCTTTCAAAAGGGGTTTGAATTGATAAATAAAATATTAAGGCCGCTTCTTAAGCTTGATATCCAACTGATTATTATGGGCGACGGCGATAAAAAATATATTAATAACTTTAAAAAATACCATAAAAAATACCCAAAAAAAATCGTCTGGCTGTCTTTCGCCGAAAATAAAAAAATGGAAACCTTAATTTACGCCGGCGCCGATATTTTTTTGCTTCCCTCTTTCCACGAACCCTGCGGCATTAACCAGCTTATCGCCATGCGCTACGGCTGTATCCCGGTCGTGCGCCATGTTGGCGGATTGTATGATACGGTGGAAAACTATAATCCGGAAACTAGCCGCGGCACCGGTTTTATTTTTACCGGCTTTGATATTTTTTCGCTGCACGGAGCTATTGTCAGGGCCGTTGAAACTTACCGCCATAAAATCGATTGGCATAACTTAATAACACGGGCAATGAAAAAATCAAACAGCTGGGAAATACCGGCAAAAAAATACGCAACTTTATATAAAAAATTATTGAAAAATAAGTTATGAAATGGATAAATTTTTTGCATTGTTACCAGCCGGCCAATATAGATTCCTTTGTAATAAAAGAAGCGACTGAAAAAAGTTACCGGCGCATTATCGGAGCGCTGGAAAGAAATCCCCGCGTCAAATTTACTTTAAACATAAGCGGCTGCCTTGTTTTACGCTGGAAAGAGCTGGGTTATTTTGACCTTTTAAAAAAAGTAAAAAAATTGGTTCAAAAAAAACAAGTTGAACTCGTTGGCACGGCCGCCTATCACCCCATTTTACCGTTAATTCCGGAAGGGGAGACGATTAAACAAATTAAAGAAAACGAACGGATATTGCAAGAACATTTCGGCGGCAACGCGCCGTTGAAATTGAAAGGATTTTTTATGCCGGAAATGGCCTACGGGACAAAAACAGCGAAAACTATTAAAAAATTAGGATATAAATACTTAATAATGGAAGAGTTGGCGTTTGCGGGAAAACTAAGCGACCGCAGCCGCCGTGAAATATACCAAGATAAAAACAGCGGCTTAAAAATTATTTTTCGCGACCGCAAATTGTCCCGTTCTTATGTTCCGCAAACGATTTCAAAATTATTGAAGAAAAAAAATGAAAACCAAAAAACAATCATAACCGCGACGGACGCCGAACTTTACGGGTTAAGGTATATTGACCACAGCGGTCTTTTTGAAAAAATCATTAAAGAGCCGAATTTGGAAATGCTGACCGTCGGCGAATTTATCGGCAATAAAAAAACGAAACCGGTTTTTTTAAGAGCATCCAGCTGGGAGTCAACGTCGGCGGAAATAAAAAACAACAATCCCTACGCTCTTTGGCGCAATAAAAAAAACAAGCTGCAAATGAAGCTGTGGGAATTGGCCGATTTCGCTTATCAGGCAATGGCCAAATTTAAAAATGATGAAAATCGCCACTGGACAAGATGGCACTTGGTCAGAGGGCTGGCCAGCTGCACTTTTTGGTGGGCGAGCGGCCGCGATTTTCGCCACGTTTTCGGGCCGATTTCCTGGGGTCCTGACGAAATAGAACGCGGCGCCGACGAGTTGATTCGTTCCATAAGAAGCATTGAAAATAAGAAAAGCAAAAAGATAAAAATTGAAGCGGAAAAATTGCACGCCGAAATAAAACGCTTAATTTGGGAAGGCCATTGGAATAAATATTGGAAAAGATGAATAAAATTCTACAACTTTTTGAAGAAAAATTCGTTGTTGATTTATTTAAAAAAGAGGTTTTGCCGCATTACCCCTCTTTTAGCGATATCAAAAAAGTAAAAATTGAACCACACAAGAAATTAATTTGGGATTCAACCTACCATGTTGTTATGGAATTTGAAACTTTTTTTAAAGCCGGCAAGGGCTCAACAAAAAAATTGACGATATTTTGCTCGGCCCACAGCCATGAGCCGAGAAAAAATGTTTACGACGGCTTAAAATTTCTCTGGGAACATAGTTTCGGCAGGGGGTATCTGACCATCCCGCACCCGCTTTTTTATTCCGATTACTTTAACGCCACCTTTTATCGCGGCGTCATTGGCCGCAATCTTTACAGTTATGTCAAGGAAGGCGATCAAAAAACAGTGGAAATAATTGTCGCCAAGGCCGCCGCTTGGTTTGCCAAGTTGCACCGTTTGCCGACAAAAAACTCCGGCGAATTCAACAAAGAAAACAGCCGCATCGCCACCGTTGTTCCCGGCTCCCAATATGTCCTTAATAAAATAAAAATTAAACACCCCTCTTTTTATAAAAGATGCGAAAAAATATACGAAATCCTCATAAAAAAAGAAGAAGATTTTTTGGGCCGGACGAAAAAACGCTGGCTGATTCATGGCGACGCCCATCCGGAAAATATAATTAAGGTGGGCCGAAAGAAAATCGCCTTAATTGATTTTACCGATCTTTCTTTGTCCGATTTTACCCGCGACTTGGGAAGTTTTTTACAACAATCCGAATATATGATCAGCCGCAAGATGGGCGATAAAGATTTTGCCCTAAAAATAAAAACAATATTTTTGGAAAACTATTTTAAAAATGCTAAAATAAAAATGAATAAAAAAATAACGGAGCGCATTAACATCTATTACAATTGGACCGCTTTCCGCACGGCCATTTTTTTCCTCACCGGCCACGACTCAAAACCCGACCGCGCCGAACTATTAATAAAACAAATTTGCGATAATTTAAAAATATGCTCATAGACCTTCAACTCCATTCCACATACTCCGACGGTTATCTAGCTCCTCGCGAACTGGCGAAATTTGTCGCGCGTCAAGGCATTAAAACGGCCGCCCTAACCGACCATGACACTGTTGGCGGCTTGGGGGAGTTTAGGCGCGCTTGCCAACAGTATAAAATTAAACCCATAACCGGCCTGGAATTATACACTAAATTAAAAAGTAAGAGATTCAACTTGCTTTGGTATAATTTTGACGACAAAAATCCGGAATTGCACGCTTTCCTTAGAAATATTCAGATACGGAGGCGCGGGCAAGTAAGGCGCGTTTTGAAAAAATTGGTTAAGTGTGGCTTTAAAATAAATATCAATAAAATTTTGGATAAATACAACCATTATGTTCCGCTTAACCATATTGTTGATGAAATTTGGAGTGTAAGCGCCAATCGGGCAAAAATAAAAAAAGACCTAAAAAACAAAAAACCGCGCCAAGAGGAAATAATCGGAGCGTATTTCTACAATAAAAAAATCGGCCGGCTCCATGAAGCGCGAATTGATATTAAACGTATTCTGAATTTACGAAAAAAAATCGGCGGGCAAATTATTCTTAACCACCCCGGCAGGGATAACCGGCTCGAAAAAAATTTTTTAACAACCCTTAAAAGGTTGGGGGTCGACGGCATTGAGGTTTTGTCTCCCCACCATTCTATCGGCGCGGTAATGTGCGCGCAGTTCATGGCGGAAGAGCTCGGCTTTATTATGACCGGCGGCTCTGATTTTCATCTTTTTGAGGGAGAAAAACGCCCCACGCAAAACTCTTGGAATTATTTCAAAATTGATTCTAAATTTTTAAAAGGATTGAATAAAATAATCGGGTAAAATATGCGCATCGCCCTTGTGTCAAAATTATGGGAACGCTCTGACCCTTATTCAACCGGTGGTACCGGCGTAATAGTTGGAAATCTAGCTGAAGGCTTAATTAAAAATGGGCATAAGGTAACATTATTTGCCACTGGCGACACTAAAACAAAAGCTAAATTAATTTCGCAAGTAAAAAAACCGTTTTCTCAAAAAAACCCTTATTCGGAAATTTATGAATATTTAAACATAGCTAAAGCAGCCGAGATGGCGAAAAAATTTGATATTATTAATTTTCACAATGAACATAAATCGCTTATTTTTTCTCGGCTCATAAAAATTCCCGTTGTTCATACTTTATGTTATGGCGAGTTTTTTAAAGATGAGCAGTCTTTATTAAAATTATATCGCAATGAACCATTTATTGTTGCCTCGCACGCATTGGCGAAAAAATTTAGATTTTTGAACATTAAAAAAATTATTTATCCAGCCTTAAACTTCAATAATTTTCCTTTTAGTAAAAAACCTAGAAACTACTTTTTGTTTCTAGCCAGAATGTCTCCGCAAAAAGGCCCTGACTTAGCCATAACCGCCGCTTTAAAAGCGGGCGTAAAGTTAATATTGGCGGGTAAAGTTAATCAAGCAGACAGTAAATATTTAAAAGAAAAGGTTTGGCCCTATGTTGATAATAAGAAAATTAAATATGTTGGTGAAGCTGATTTTAAACAAAAAATGGCCCTGCTTAAGGGGGCGCGAGCGCTTATTCATCCGCATATTTATTTTGAAGCTTTCGGGATTTCTTTATTAGAAGCGCAAGCTTGTGGCACGCCAGTTATCGCTTTTGACAATGGCGCAGCGGCCGAAGTGGTTACTGACAAAAAAACCGGCTTTATAGTAAGAAATGTAAGTGAAATAATAAAGGCGATAAAAAATATTAAAATAATAAATAGACAAACCTGCCGTCAAGCCGTTGAAAAAAAATTTTCTTTAACTAACATGATTACAGTTTATGAAAATACATATAAATCAATTATCAAAAAAGCTTAGACAAGAAAATAAAAAATTAAAAATACTTTTTCTTGCGGCGGAAATAACGCCAGTCGCCAAGGTCGGCGGGCTGGGAGACGTGGTCGGCGCATTACCCAAGAACTTAGCCGAATTAAACGCGGACTTAAAAATAATTATTCCTTTTTACAACCTTATTGATAAAAAAAAATATCGCATTAAAAAAATAAATAAAAAAATAATTATCTTGACGGGTAACAAAAAAGAAATCGTCGGTTTATGGCAAACTTATCTGCCGCAAACAAAAATTCCTATATATCTAATTAAACATAAATATTTTAAATATAAAGAAGTATATTTATGCGACGGAAAAAAAATGGAAGACGGAAAATATGCCGATGACAAGACCGACATTAAACGTTTTTCCTTTTTCACCCGCGCCGCGCTGGAAGCGGTCAAGGCGATAAATTTCCGGCCCGACATTATTCATCTGCATGACTGGCACGTGGCGCTGGCGCCGGCCATGATAAAAAACGATTATTTCTTTAAAAACACAAAAACAATCTACACTATCCATAACTTGGCCAATCAAGGAATAGCCAAACCGCAAATTGTCGGCTTCTCCAAGCTTAATCCCAATTTGCCAATTATAAAAGCTGATTTAAAAAACGGCGACATTAATTTTATGGTCCAAGGAATTTTAGGCGCGGATATTATTACCACCGTCAGTCCGGCTTACGCGAAGGAAATTCTCCGCCATTATCAAGGCGCGGGACTGGACAATATCTTGCGAAAAAGGAAAAAAGACCTTTACGGCATTTTAAACGGCATTGATACGGATTTTTTCAATCCGACAAAAGACAAGTTAATCAGTCGTAGATATTCTACAAAAAATATCAAAGAAAAGACAAAAAATAAGCTAATTTTGCAAAAAAAATTGGGCCTGCCGCAAAATAAAAACACGGCCGTCATCGGACTTGTCTCCCGTTTAGTCTGGCAAAAGGGAATAAATTTGATTATAAAAAAATTGGCCAAACTAAATTGCCAATTTATCTTTCTGGGAACAGGAGAAAAAAAATACGAAGAACAATTAAAAAAATTGGCCAAAAAATATCCTCGCCAATTCAGCGCGCAAATCACTTTCAATGAAGCATTGGCGCATCAAATTTACGCCGGCGCTGACATATTTCTAATGCCCTCCCTTTTTGAACCCTGCGGCCTGGGGCAAATAATCGCCATGCGCTATGGCACGATTCCGATCGTGCGAAAAACAGGCGGTCTGGCTGATACAGTAACCCCTTCCACCGGTTTTGTCTTTAAAAAATTCGACTCCTCCTCTTTATATAAAACTCTTCAAAATATATTAAGCACATATTACAATCAGCCAAAAATTTGGCGGCAACTGCAAATTAACGGCATGAAAAAAGATTTCTCGTGGAAAAAATCGGCAAAAGAATATTTGAGGTTATATAAAAAACTATGGGGTAGCTAGAGGGAATCGAACCCTCGTAACTGGTACCACAAACCAGTGTTCTGCCATTGAACTATAGCCACCATAAATTTTGTACTGTATTCTTAAAATAGTTCGAACGCATTTCGCCGCCTGCGGCGGCGACGGCCAGCCCCCCAAAATTTGAGCGGCTTCGCCGCGATCTTTGACAATTTCAAGTTTTTCTATGAGTTAATCATAACTCATTACAGTAAATTTTTCAAGAAAAATGAGCTTGAAAAATTTACTGCTTTGGCGGCAAATTTTTTAGCATTTTTACAAAAAAAGAAGCCCCGAGGGAAATTTCCATTTGGAAATTCCTTTCGGGGCCCATGTACAAGACGAGAAAATCTTATAGCTTTTCAATACTTATTTGTATGTCAGGACTGTTTTCTTCCATGCTAACGAAAAGATTGTGAATTTTGTTTTCGTTTCGTAAATAATCCTCGATTGCGCTTTTGCCTTCACTGCTCTTTTTGGGTAATTCTTGGCTCCATTCCCATTCGTCGCTATTCAACTTCCTCGTGCTGGTCTGACGGTACTTTCCAGAGGGTAGAATTTTTATGAGCAATTGGTCTTTCTCTCTATACTGGGCTTGGACGATTATTGCCACATTGTTTTCTTTAGCCCTCTCTATCAAAGAGGCATAAAGAACCATAAGCCTCCGGAGTTTCTTTGTTTCTGTTTCTTTCAATTCCTTAGACTCAGAAATTAAATTATCGACTCTTTCCAAGATATTCATCTCTTTGCTCCTTTCTTTTTGCTCATCGGACGGTTTCCAAAACCGTGCCAGTTTCGCACGCCAACCAGCGCGCTTTTGCCTAAGTTTTGCGAGATAAACCATCGTGCCTTCTTCCGGCCACTCTTCTTCTTTCCAAATGGTCGGCTCCAAAGAAAATGTCACAGAACCGTCAAATTTTTCGGAAGTCGCAACCGCAAAAGGGCCATGCTCGCCTTCTGAAACAATTTTCTGCACTACTGCCTTAATTTCATCCTCCATTTTCTCACCTCCCTTCAATTTTGACTAAATTTCAAGGTACAAATATTAGGCTATTTTCCTATCAAATATACTATTTTTAGCCAAACCCAGTAGGTAGCGTAGCCAAATGGTCGCTTTTTAAAAATTAGCTATTTGCTAATTTTAGGTGTAAAGTGAATGAATTAACT
>CAZZBC010000031.1:0-11971 GCA_964652175.1 uncultured Gammaproteobacteria bacterium
TTATTCACTTTTATATTAGCACTATTTTAAGAAAAACTCTATATGAGTTCTATGGAAAATACTTCAATTTTAGACCAAATTATAAGTAATCATAAGACCGAAGAGATTGCCAAATTAAACGCTGTTGAAATTATTAACAGCTTGTTTGATAAGCTTAATGAGCGCGAACGGGACGTTTTGACCCGCCGTTTTGATTTGCGCGGCAAGGGAAGGGAAACATTGGAATATATAGGAGAAGTGCATAAATTGACCCGCGAAAGAATCAGGCAAATTGAAACCGCCAGTCTTAAAAAATTGCAACAACTTAAAAACCTTAAAGACCTGGAAGAGCGGCTGGACAGTTTGCGCAAGGCCGTTACCCAATTACTGGAGGAACATGGCGGGTTCACGGAGCGCGATTACCTTCTTAACGTTTTAATGAATTTTTCAGTTGACGGGGCCAAAAGCAGCGAAGAAGACAGGAATATCCATAAAAACCACCTTGACTTTTTAATTTCCAAATTGTTGTATGATGAATTTGAGGAAGTCGGCACAAAGAATTTTAAAAATTCCGTAAAGTTTAAACACCAATCCCTGGACCACCTGGAAAAATTAGCCGAAGAGTTGGTTGAAAAAATAAAGGAAGCTAAAAAAATGTTTCTGACGGCTGAATTGATTAATTTAATGAAAGAGCTTGACAGTTTTAAAAACAACTTGGAAAAATTTGACACGCCCAACAATATAGATATTTCCAGCGTTATCGGCGATCTATGCGATAAAGACGAGGCGGATTTGGTAAATGTCAATAAAGTTTTGTATTCCATTTTACAGGCCCATAAAGATATTGAACAAAATAAGTTCGGCCGGTGGGGAATAAAAGATTGGCGCGAAGTGAACCCAAAAACCATTAATGATAAAGTTTATTTGATTTTAAAAAACCACGGCCAACCCATGCATTTCGCGGAAATCGCCGATAAAATCAACCAAATTGATTTTGACGCCAAGCGAGCCAACGCCGCCACTGTCCATAACGAACTTATTTTAGACAATAAATACGTGCTGGTGGGCAGAGGGCTTTACGGCCTTGCCGAATGGGGCTATAAAAACGGGACGGTAAGCGACGTTATCGTTGAAATTTTAACTGATGTTAAAAAACCAATGAGCCGCGATGAAATTATTGACAGAGTTTTAGAGCAGCGCCTTGTTAAAAAAGCGACTATTATTTTAGCTTTAATGAATAAGGATAGATTTGAAAAGGCGGAAAACGGAAGGTATAAAATAAAAGAAAAATAAGAGAAATAAGATAAATAAGAAAGCCGTCCACTTAGCGGGCGGTTTTCTTTTTTTGGAGAAATGTGGTAAAATAGTATTATGAATATCGTAATAGATCTCGCGCCCATATGGGATTTTTTTAGCCAGCCTTTTTATATTTTTATCTGGCAGCTTTTTTGGCTGGTCGGCTGGATTCCGGTTTCTTTGGCTTTGCTTTGGGGCTTTAAAGAGGTATGGCTGATGTATATGCAGAAACAGTGGTCAGGCACGCAGAAAAAAATTCTTCTGGCCGTGGATATTCCGCGCGGCAATATCCAGTCGCCGCGAGCAGTTGAAAACATGTTCGCTTATTTGGCCGGCACCCACGGCACCATTAATTTGATTGAGAAATACAAGAAAGGAAAATTTCAGCTTTCTTTCAGTTATGAGATTGTCAGCATTGAAGGCTACACCCAATTTTTAATCAGAACGCCGGAGCATTTCCGCGACCTCATAGAAACTTCCATTTATTCCCAATATCCGGACGCGGAAATCACCGAGGTGAATGATTACGCAGAAGGCATGCCGACCAAATTTCCGGATGAAGAATGGGATATTTGGGGAACGGAATTCATGCAAGCGAAATCAGCGGCCTACCCCATAAAGCTTTATGAAGAATTTGAACACCAAATGGGCGAGCTGGAAGCCACTTACCGCGATCCGATGGCGGCTTTGATGGATTTATGTTCAAGTTTAAGAAAGGGGGAGCAAATTTGGTTTCAAATTATTGTCAAACCGATAGACATGAACGATTGGCTGGAAATAGGCGACAAGGAAGTCGCTAAAATTTTAAAAGAAAAAGTTGATACCGGGAAAAATATTATGGATAAAATCGGCGACAGTTTTGTGGAATGGATAGGGGATTTCAGCGAATTTATTTACCGACTGTGGGGAGATATTGAAATTAAACAGGAGAAGACGGAAGACGTCTTAAAGATGATGAATTTAAAGCCCAAGGAAAAAAAACAAGTGGAAGCGATTCACCATAAAATCGGAAAAATAGGCTTTGAAACTAAAATAAGGTACGTATATATAGCCAGAAAGGAAGTGATGAATAAGCCGAAAGCCGCCAACGGATTTGTGGGATTTATGAAACAGTTTGCCGCCATGGATTCAAATAATTTAAAGCCGGACATGAAAGTTACCGCCACGACCGTTTCTTATTTTTTCAAGGAAAGAAGGCTGAACGCCAGGAAAAATAAAATAATCAAAAATTATATAGACAGGGACGGAACCGCCGGCAGAAAAATGGGGATTTTAAATACCGAAGAATTGGCCACCATCTGGCATTTTCCGGTTGAAGCGGCAGTCAAAGCGCCGCTTATACAAAAAGCGCCGGGCAGAAAAGCCGAACCGCCCATGGGTTTGCCGGTCGGAGAAGAAACGGCAGGCGAAGAATTAAAAAGGCCGACCTTTGGAGAAGAAAAAAATATTTTTATTGAAGAAAAAGGTGAACCGCCCAAAAATCTGCCCTTCATTTAACATTTAACGTTTGTATAACATATGAATCCCGTTAGAAGCCGCGATCGCTTTCGGGATAATATAACAAAAAAGTAAAGATAAAATTCAAATATAATTTAAGCAGATCAACATTACTTGATCGCGATCTGCTTCTAACGAGATGAATGATGAAATAACAATTTTTGGGGAAACTAATTTCCGCAATAAATTCAGGAAATTTGGCGTAAAAACCGATGACCGGCGCCGTCATATGTATTTAATCGGGAAAACCGGCATGGGCAAATCCACTATTTTGGAAAATATGATCACGGAAGACATCCGCGCCGGCAGGGGGGTGGCGGTTGTTGATCCGCATGGCGACCTGGCAGAAAAAATTATCCAATTTATTCCCTCCAACCGCGTAAATGACGTTATTTATTTCAATCCGGCGGACATAGAATATCCGATCGCTTTCAACGTGGTTGAACATGTTGAGCCGCATCTAAGGCACCTTGTCGCCTCCGGCCTGTTGGGAGTGTTCCAAAAGCTTTGGGCTGACTCTTGGGGGCCGCGGCTGGAATATATTTTGCGCAACGCCATTTTGGCGATTCTGGACTACCCCGGCTCCACGCTGTTAGCCGTTACCCGAATGCTTTCCGACAAAAAATTCAGGAAAAAGGTGATTGAAAAAATACAGGATCCGGTGGTTAAGGCTTTTTGGGTCAATGAATTCGCCGGATACGCCGATAAATTCGCGTCCGAAGCGGTTTCGCCGATTCAAAACAAGGTCGGCCAATTTTTATCCAGTTCTTTAATCCGCAATATAGTCGGACAAGTCAAGTCTTCCATTGACGTGCGGCGCATTATGGATGAAGGAAAAATATTAATCATGAATTTAAGCAAGGGCCGCATCGGCGAGGACAATTCCGCCCTGCTCGGCTCAATGATGATTACCAAAATCCAGCTGGCGGCCATGAGCCGGGTGGAAATAGCCGAGAAAGAAAGGAAGGATTTTTACCTTTATGTTGACGAATTCCAAAATTTCGCCACTGACAGTTTTGCCAACATTTTGTCGGAAGCCAGAAAATACCGCTTAAACCTTATAATGGCCCACCAATACATTGAACAGCTGGGCGAAAAGGTGAAGCCGGCCGTATTCGGCAATGTCGGGACGTTGATTGTTTTCCGCGTAGGCGCGGCCGATGCCGAGGAACTGATCAGAGAATTCACCCCCCGGTTCATTGAGGAAGACATGGTTAATTTGCCAAAATACGAATTTTACATAAAATTAATGATTGACGGCATAACCTCCGACCCCTTTTCGGCGCGCGGATTGGTTCCTCTTTCCGAGGAAGAAAAAACCGGAAACGCGGAAAAAATAATAAAAATTTCCCGCGAAAGGTATGCCAAAGAAAGAAGAGTGGTAGAGGAAAAAATTTCCCGTTGGCACACCAATGAAGAAGCGGACGAAGAAAGCGAAAATAAAAAGAAAAAACAAGAATTTTTAACAGCGCCAAAAATACAGCCTCAACAAAGGATGGCGATGAGGGAGGAAATTTCTAACGGGATTTATAAACACAGCGCCACTTGCTCCCGTTGCGGCAAGACGGCGAAAGTTTCTTTCGCGCCCGACGGCATTCGGCCGGTTTTTTGCCGGGAATGCTTAAGCCGCGCGCGGGAAGAAAAAAAGTCGGAAATTGAAACAAGATTTAAGGCGAAGAAAGAAGAGGTAAAAAAATTTTCTCTATCGGAAAAAAATCCCCCCTACCCCCCTTTATTAAAGGGGGCTGTCAAGGAATTATCGCTGAAAGATCTGATGCGCAACCCCAAGCGTGATAATAAACGCGATGGTGAAGAAACGGAATTTAAGGAAGAAGAAGAAGTTAATTTGTAATTTATTTGAAATTTGATGCTTTGAATTTTGAATTTAAAATAATGGATTATTTAAAAATTGGCAAAGCCACCGAACTTAATGGCAATGACAGAAAATTATATCGGATCCTGGAAATTTTTCCGGGATTTTTGTCATGGGCGACGCTTTTTATCCTGTTTGTTTTTTCTTATTTCAAGCCGGTTTGGGTGGCTTATTTTATAATTGCTTTTGACGTTTATTGGCTTCTTTTGGTTTTTTATTTGGGCATCCATTTGGTGGCGAGTTACAGAAAGATGAGGCAAAACATTAAAATTGATTGGGAAGAAAAATGCAAAATTCTCCTGCCGCGCGCCCTTGAAAAAGGGGAAAAAGGGGGGGATAAAATCGGCTGGAAAGATATTTATCATTTGATTATTATGCCGACCCACAAAGAAGGGCTGGAAGTGATTAGGCCCACTTTTGAAGCGCTGGCCGGCAACGGCTATCCATCGGATAAGATGATGGTTGTTTTAACGGTTGAAGAAAGGGCGGGACCGGAACAAGAAGCGCGGGCTAAAATTATCAAAGAAGAGTTTGGCGGAAAATTCAAAAACCTTTTAATCACTATTCACCCGGACGGAATTGCCGGGGAATTAAAAGGCAAGGGAGCCAATCAAGCGTGGGGGGCTAAAGAGGCGAAAAAAGAAATAATTGACCGTGAAGGATTGGATTACGATAAAATACTGGTGAGCGTTTTTGACGTGGATACGGTGGTGCAACCGGGCTATTTTTTTTGTTTGACTTATAAGTTTTTAATTTCTCCCAATCCTTATCGGGCAAGCTACCAGCCCATTCCCGTGTATCATAATAATATCTGGCAAGCGCCGTTTTTCGCCCGGGTGGCGGCATCTTCCAATACCTTCTGGCAAATGATGCAACAAATCAGGCAGGAAAAACTGGCCACTTATTCTTCGCATTCCATGACTTGGCGCGCCTTAACCGACATCGGCTTTTGGTCAACAAATATGGTGAGCGAGGATTCCAGAATTTTTTGGCATTGTTTTTGCCATTACCGAGGGGATTACCGGGTTGAGCCTTTGTATTTTCCGCTTTCCATGGATGTTTGTATGGATGAAACTGTCTGGCTTACCATGAAAAATTTATACAAGCAACAAAGGCGCTGGGGCTGGGGGGTGGAAAATGTTCCTTATTTGATTTTTAACGCCATTAAAGGCTGGCGCGATTTGCCCAAAGGCAAAATGGTCAATAGAATTCTGGTCCAATTGTATGGTTTCCATTCTTGGGCCACTAACGCTTTGATTATCGGCATAATTGGCTGGATGCCGATGGTCTTGGGAGGCGATCGTTTTAACATTACTGTTTTATCAAACAATTTGCCGGTTGCGGCCAGAATGCTCATGACCTTGGCCATGGCCGGCATGATTTTGTCCGCCATAATTTCCACTTTGCTCTTGCCGCCAAAACCGAAAAAATACGGCATAAGCAAAAACATTTTTATGGTCATCCAATGGCTTATTTTGCCTGTCAGCATTATTATTTTCGGCGCCGTTCCGGGCTTGGAAGCCCAAACCAGATTGATGGCGGGAAAATATTTAGGATATTGGGTTACGCCAAAGGCGAGATAACTTAGGCTCTTAGAAATATGTTTGAATTTTATAGTTTAAAAATTGAAGATTGCTTCAAAAAATTAAAAACAAGCGCGGAAGGATTAACCGCAAAAGAGGCTCAAAGAAGGATAAAAAAATACGGTTTAAATAAGCTGCCGGAACTTAAATCCTTGGGCAAATTCAATATTTTTTTAAACCAATTCAAAAGCCCCCTGATTTATATTTTAATGGCCGCGGCTTTTGTTGTTTTCGCGATCGGGGAAACGGTTGACGGTTTTATTATCCTTTTTGTGCTTGTTTTTAACGCCGTTGTCGGGACAATCCAGGAGGGGAAGTCCCAGAATACCTTGCTAGCTCTTAAAAAATTCACGGAAACCAACGCCACGGCATTGCGGGACGGAAAAGAAACGATTGTGCCGGATATTGGCCTTGCGCCCGGAGACGTTATAATGCTTTCCGAAGGGGAGCGGGTACCGGCCGATGCCCGAGTTATTGTTTCCCATACCCTGAAGGTTGACGAAGCGGCTTTGACCGGAGAATCAAAGCCTGTGCATAAAATTTCCGAATCGCTGGACAGCAAGAAAAATATATCGCCCCTGGAACAAAGGAATATGGTTTTTAAGGGGACGCATATTGTCGCCGGCGGAGGCAAGGCCGTAATAACCGCCACCGGCCTTAATACTTTCATAGGAAAAATTTCTAAGGAAATCGCCATTATTGATACGGAAATACCTTTAAAAAAGAACATCCATTACCTTTCACGACTTGTCATCGCAACTGTGGTTATTATCAGTTTCGCTGTTTTTTTCTTGGGTGTTTTTTTTGGCAAACCGGCGAAGGAAATGCTGGCTACGGTTATTTCTCTTTCGGTTTCCATTATTCCGGAAGGTTTGCCTATCGTTATGACCCTTGTCCTGGCGACCGGCGTTTGGCGCATGAGCAGGCATAACGCGCTGGTAAAAAAACTTTACGCCGTGGAAGCCTTGGGCCAAGCCAAAATAATCGCCGTGGATAAGACAGGCACCATTACCAAAAATGAGTTGGAAGTCAGAGAAATTTATGTTAATGGAAAAATTTTTGAAGTAATGGGAAGCGGTTATGAGCCGAGAGGCGATATTTTTTTAAATGAAAAGGTGGTTGCTCCTAAAAATTTTTCTGAAATAATTTTAGCCGGCCGCATAGCCGCTTTTTGCGGCAGCGCTCATCTTTTGTTTTCCGAGGAAACGAAAGAGTGGCGCGCCAGCGGCGACCCTACGGAGGCCGCGCTTTTGGTCTTTGCCGAAAAAATCGGCCTAAAAAGAGACAGCCTTTTAAGCCAGCACCCTCTATTGAAAGAATTCCCGTTTGACTATAAAAAAAAGTATCATACCGTTATCAATTTAATTGACGGAAAAAAAGTTGTTTCCGTGGTAGGCGCGTCGGAAATTGTTTTAAGTCTTTCGCGTGAAGTTTGGGATGAAGGTAAAATTAAACCTTTAACCGAGGAGAAAAGAAAAAATTTTGAATCAATGTTTATTTCAATGTCGGAGAGAGGACTCCGCGTTTTAGCGTTTGCTTTCGCCCCGGCCGCGCCGGAAAATTTCAGCGCCAAAGAGATGCCGCCCCTTGTTTTTGCCGGCTTTTATGGCCTTCAGGACGCCTTGCGGCCGGAGGTCAAGGAGGCGATGACTAAAGCTTTTGCCGCCGGTATGCGGGTTGTTATGATTACCGGCGACCATAAAATCACCGCCCGCGCCGTCGCCCGCGAAGCAGGCATTTATCGCGAGGGCGATAAAATTATCACCGGCGAGGAAATGGACGGCTTTTCCGACGAGTCGCTGGCAAGAGAACTGCCGCGAACCTCTGTTTTCGCCCGCGTTACGCCCGAGCATAAACTGCGGATAATAAAAGCTTACAAAAAGAGCGGAGAAGTAATCGCCATGACCGGCGACGGAGTTAATGACGCGCCGTCGCTGGTGGCCGCCGATTTGGGGGTGGCGATGGGCAAAATCGGCACCGAAGTGGCGAAGGAAGCCGCGGATATTGTGCTTCTTGATGATAACTTTGGAAATATCATTTCAGCGGCGAGCGAAGGAAGAAATATCTACAAAACAATCAAAAAGGTCATTCTTTATCTTTTTTCAACAAGCCTTGGCGAAGTCTTGACTATTGTCGGCGCGATTTTTTTAGGGATGCCTTTGCCTCTTTTGGCCGCCCAGATTATCTGGCTTAATTTAATAACCGACGGTTTTCTTGACGTAGCCCTCGCCATGGAGACGAAAGAAAAAGGGCTGCTTGCCGGAAAATTTAAAAAACCGGCCAAATATATAGTGGATTCTTTAATGGCCGGCCGAATGGCGGTAATGGCTTTGCCCATGGCCGCAGGCGCGCTTTTTCTTTTTCAAAAATATTACGGAGCGGATATTGTCAAAGCTTGGACAATATCATTGACAACGTTGGCGGTGTTCCAATGGTTCAATGCCTGGAATTGCCGCAGTGAAAATAAGTCCATATTCAAGCAAAATCCTTTTGCCAATAAATTTCTTGTCGGCGCTACGTTCATGGTCGTGATTTTACAGTTAACAGCCATTTACGCCCCTTTTATGCAAAAAATTTTGCGGACATCGCCGCTTAAAATTTCAGAATGGCTGCTTATCGTTTCCGTCGCGTTTTCCATAATTTTATTTGAAGAAGCGAGGAAATTAATCTATCGGCGGATGGAACAAAATAAAAAATTCGCCAAATAATCAAATGCCCGGACCCGGACAAAACAATTTGAAAAATTTTTTACTTAATCCCAAAGTTCAAGCTTTATTGGGGTTGATTATCGTTGGCTTGATAATTTTTCCTTTAATTAAAAATGTCAACCAAAGACGCAAGGTCAATCGGGAAATTAAAGAATTGGAAGAGGAAATTAAAACAGTCAGCGATAAAAATAACGACCTAAAAAAAATGATAAACTATTTGGAATCCGATCAATTCCTTGAAGAGCAGGCGCGTCTTAATTTTGGCTTTAAAAAGCCGGGGGAAGAGGTGGCGGTTGTTAAAACCAATAATGATGGACAAGCGACAAGCTCCTCGGCTTCCGGCGAAGCCGGCAATATTTACGATATTCCGGGTTGGGAAAAATCCCAGCCGGCCAAACTTGTCAGCAATCCGCAAAAATGGTGGAAGTATTTTTTTAATTGAGCCGACCGTGGGAATCGAACCCACAACCTACGGTTTACGATACCGTCGCTCTACCGATTGAGCTAGGTCGGCGTGTTTAATGGAGCGGGTAACGGGAATCGGACCCGTGTCTCCTGCTTGGGAAGCAGATGTACTGCCATTGTACTATACCCGCCCACAAAAAAGAACTCCTCATGAGTCCTTTTTTATGTTATAATTATAAAGTGAAAAAAATAAAAAGTCAAAAAATAATTGTTTGCTTATTTTTACTGCTAACCACTTTTTTTTATGGTGGTTTTGTTTATGCCGAAAAAACGGATTTGATTGCTCTGTTTTATATAAATATAAACAAATCTACGGCCTTAAGCGGTTATACTATCAACGCTTTTGACGAATCCGTAAAAATATCTCTCCCGCCGGGCGCGTTAAATGACGCCAGCGGAGTGGAAATTAAGGAAATCAGCGAAGAAATGGAAATGCCTTGGCAAGTTGACAAAATAAGCAAAATTTTTCAGTTTGAACTTAAAAATAAAACCGCTTATGACGCGAAAAATCCGCTTGGCGTACAATTAAGCTATGATCAAGCGACAAATAATTACAAACAAATTTTTTATTATGACAAGAATTACAATTCTTGGCGGCCTTTGCCGTCCAAAGATTATCCTGATAAATTATTTGTCCGCGCCCAAATAAGTTTGCCTTTCGCCCGTGTCGCAATTTTTGATTATCCGGATATTTTAACTTCCGGCAAAGCCAGTTGGTACGCGCATAAAAAGGGGAATTTCGCGGCTTCGCCGGATTTTCCCAAAGGATCCAAGCTTCGCGTGTACAATACCCAGAACAATAAATTTATTGACGTGGAAATCAACGATTACGGCCCGGAAAGAAATTTGCATCCGGACCGAGTAATAGACCTTGAAAAAAACGCTTTCTCCAAACTGGCGCGAACCGGCGCCGGCACAATCAACGTTAAGGTGGAGCCTTTATATATTGCTCCCCAAGAAGGAAAAATTTTGGGCGTTGCCGATTCCGGCGCAACCGCCAAACCGGCTGTTGCGGCCAAGTCAGCCGTTGTTGTGGATGAAGAAACGGGAGAAGCCGTCTTTGAAAAAAATTCAACTTCAACTTTGCCTTTAGCCAGCTTGACCAAACTGGTCGCCATTAAGGTATTTTTAGACACCCGGCCAAGCCTGGACAAAACAGTGGCGTATAGCGTAAATGACGAAGAGTATAATTACCAATATGTCGGCAACAAATGGGAATCGGCGCGCCTTAAAATTAACGACGGCGACACCCTTACCGTCCAAGATTTGATTTATTCTTCATTGGTCGGTTCGTCCAACAACACCATTGAAACATTGGCGCGCGTGAGCGGATTGTCCCGGAATGATTTTATTGGTAAAATGAACGAAGCGGCAACGGGCTGGGGCGCTTTTTCTACGCGTTTTGTCGAACCGACCGGTTTGTCGCCGGCCAACGTGAGTTCCGCGGCCGATTATGCTATAATAACCAAAGAGGTGTTTAAAAATCCGATAATAGAAAAAACCAGCGCGGCAAAAGAATATAAATTTTATACTTTCAGCGCGGATAACGCTAAAAAAAAGCACAATATAAAAAATACCAATTCCTTAATAGCCGCTGATCGCCTAAAGATAGCCGGCTCAAAAACCGGCTATCTTGATGAAGCGGGCTACTGTTTGATGACCAGGGTAAAGGCGTCCGGCGGCAATATAATCGCCGTGATAATGGGCGCGCCCACAAAAGCCGCAAGCGTCGCGGAAATGGAGGAATTATTAAGGTACGGCATCAAAAAAATAAATGATTAAATTATTAAATGTTTCAAAAATTTATCATCCCGACATTAAGGCTTTAAGCAACGTTAATCTGCATATCAAGCCGGGGGAGTTTGTTTCGGTGGTCGGCCAATCGGGCACGGGCAAAACCACCATTATTAAAACTTTAATCGGCGAAGAAAAAGTCAACAAGGGGAAAATAATAGTTGGCGGTTGGGATATCACCAATATCGGGCAAGGAGAGGTGCCTTTTTTAAGGCGCCAGATGGGAGTAATTTTTCAAGATTTTAAACTTTTGCCCAAAAAAACCTTATTTGAAAATACCGCCTTTGCTTTGCAAGTTTGCGGCCAGACGCCGTCAAAAATCAGGAATATTGTTTCGCATGTCATGAAAATCGTGGGGCTGGACAATAAGATGCACCGTTATCCGCAGGAAGTGTCCGGCGGCGAACAGCAGCGCGCGGCCATTGCCCGCTCCCTGGTGCATCGGCCCAAAATACTTCTGGCTGACGAGCCGACGGGCAACCTTGATTCAATTAACGCCCAGGAAATCATTGAACTGCTGTTAAAGATAAATAAATTCGGCACCACCGTCATGTTGGTCACCCATAACCGGGAAATTGTCAATAAACTGAAAAAAAGGGTGATAACCATTGAGAACGGCACGATAGTCAGCGATCAAGCCGTCGGCAAGTATATATTATAATCCAAGATTCACATTATATTAATATTATTCTTATTCGCATGTCCCGCTGTTATGCCTTCGGCAGCCCCACTACAAATGGGGCACATCCGAATGGCGGGTTCGCGAAGCGAATAAC
>CAZZBC010000032.1:0-10923 GCA_964652175.1 uncultured Gammaproteobacteria bacterium
GGTTATTTATATATCATTATTTTAGCAAAAATTAAGAAGCATGGCAAGGGATTTTTACTGTTGACAAAGGGCCGTTAAGTTTGATAAGTTTAAACCGTTCAGATTGGGAAGGAGGGCCTGATTTTGGCCTTTGAAATTATAAAAACAAAGTTAAGACAAGAAAGGAGAGAAGAAAGAAATGGGAAAGACAGCGTTTCAGAAAATTATGGAAAGTCATTTGTTAAGGATGCTTTCGGATGGTAGTCTGGTGCTTATGCTTGATTGGGTATGGGGGCATGAGATTACGACTCCGAATGCGATTCTTGACGCGAAGATGCGCGGATGCGATGTGGTTTTTAATCCCAATAAGATTAAGACTATGATAGACCATGTTAATCCGGCTAAAGACACAGCATCGGCTGTTCAGGGTAAAATTGTCCGTGAATGGAGCGCCAAACATGGCATCGAGTTTCTGGAAGTCGGACGCAACGGCGTATGCCACGCGATCATCCCGGAAAAGGGATGGATACTTCCCGGTCAGATCGGCATCATGGGCGACTCGCACACTTGCACGCATGGCGCATTCTGCGCGTTCACAGCTGGTGTTGGCACAACAGAACTTGAGAACGGAGTAATAACAGGTCTTTGGACTTGCCCGCCACAAAAAGTTATTCGCGTGAACTTCAACGGTAAACTGCCGGCGAATGTTTTCGCGAAAGACCTTATCTTGACGCTCATCAACAAGATTGGTGTTAAGGGCGCGACCAATGCCGTGCTTGAATTTGGCGGCAATGTCATTAGTGAGATGAGTATGGAAGGACGGATGACAATCACCAACATGGCGGTTGAAGCCGGAGCCACTTCGGGGATGATGATGGTTGATGATGAAACCATCAATTATCTCTGGCCAGTTCTTAATGATCGCTATAATGGTAATTATGAAAAGGCGGTTGATCATTTTTCTTCTTGGAACAGCGAGCCGGATGCCGAGTATAATCAGATCATAAACATTAATGTGACCGGAATGACTCCGGTTATGACCAATAACTACTCGCCCGGTGACGTGGTGAAGGTTTCGGAACTTGCCGGAAAACCAGTTGACCAGGTCTACATTGGATCGTGCACTAATGGGAGAATAGAAGATCTCCGTATTGCAGCCAATATTTTTCGTCAGATAAATAAAAGGGTTGCTGACGGTATTAGATGTATTGTAGTGCCTGCGACACAGCGCATTTACGAACGGGCAATAAAGGAAGGATTAATCACAACTTTTTTGAAAGCAGGATGTTATGTGAATGGTCCGACTTGCGGCGCTTGCCTCGGTATGAGTTGCGGAGTTTTGGCTCCTGGAGAAGTCTGCGTTTCTACAACTAACCGCAACTTTCCGGGGCGCATGGGTAAAGACGGCATGGTGCATTTGGTGTCGCCTGCAACTGCGGCGCTTACCGCGGTGAAGGGAGTGATCACGGAACCGGATCTTGAACTCTGTCGGATTGCGGTGGACGACGAAAAGCGCGCGCCTCTGTTCGGGGCAGTTCAGCCGACCGATTGGAAGGAAAAAGAGTTCGTGAAACCGAACTATGCCAAACTTCTTTCCGGCATCGGCGTAGGCGCAAGCAAGGACTTCTCGGGCAAGGTGTTTTACTTGCCAGTTGACAATGTGGACACCGACCAGATTATTCCGGCCAAGTATCTCACCGAAACGAAGAAAGAAGAATTCGGCAAACACTGTCTTGAAGACGCTCCAATATCGGCCGAAGACAGACCCAAGCTTTACAGGTCGCAGATACTGGTAGCCGGTGATAATTTCGGTTGTGGATCATCAAGAGAGCATGCTCCTTGGGCGTTGGAAGGCGCGGGTATCAAGTGCGTTATCGCTCCGAGCTTCGCGCGCATATTTGAAAATAATATGTTCGCGAACGGGTTGCTTTGCATTACGCTTCCGAAAGAGTGGATAGACTCTTATCTTTTTGAACAGAAACCGGAAAAAATCTTTATTGACTGGGAAAAAGGCGAAATTGGATTCTCTCTTGGCAGTTATGCGGTTGATAGGAGTTTTGAGATTTCCAACTATCAGAAGGAACTCATCAAAAACGGCGGAAGTACGGGCATAATGCTTGAGCTCGCGTCTGAACTTCAGGCGGAAGGAAAGATATAAACAATCAAACTAAAAAGGAGGAAAAGTGAGAAAAACTTACAATATTGCGGTAATCCCCGGCGATGGAACGGGTCCGGAAGTGATAAGAGAAAGCGTAAAGGTGTTGGAAGCGACGCAGCGGCTTTTTGGTTTTGAGTTGAACTTCACGAAATACGATCTCGGGGGCCGGAGATATCTATATAACGGCGAAACATTGCCGGATGAGATACTCTTAACTTTAAGAAGGGACAATGACCTGCTTTCAGATCCCCACGCCATTTTTCTCGGCGCGATCGGCCATCCTGACGTAAAGCCGGGCATTCTGGAAAAGGGCATCTTGCTCCGCTTAAGGTTTGAGCTTGACCAGTATATTAATTTAAGGCCGGTTAAACTTTATCCTGGCGTTTATACGCCGCTTAAAGACAAGGGTCCGGAGGATATTGATTTCGTAGTTATCCGCGAAAACACAGAAGGCGTTTACGCCGGCGCTGGCGGAGTGCTGAAAAGGGGCACGCCGGATGAGGTCGCAACGCAGGAGTCTATCAACACACGTAAGGGCGTGGAGCGTTGTATCAGATACGCGTTTGAGTATTGCCGCGGCAGAAATAATCCGAGGGGCAGGAAAGTGACGCTTTGCGGCAAGACCAATGTCCTAACTTTCGCCTTTGACCTTTGGGAAAGAACTTTCTACGAGGTGGCAAAAGAGTATCCGGATATCACGGCCGATTACGTTAATGTGGACGCCTGTTGCATGTGGATGGTGAAAAATCCCGAGTGGTTTGACGTTATCGTTACCGATAACATGTTCGGCGATATTATCACCGACCTCGGCGCCATGATTCAGGGCGGCATGGGTATCGCGGCCGGAGGCAACATCAATCCTTATGGTGTTTCCATGTTTGAACCTATCGGAGGTTCAGCGCCCAAATATGCGGGTAAAAATATTATTAATCCTCTGGCTGCCGTTTGCGCGGGCGCCATGATGCTTAGGCATCTTGGAGAAAGAAAAGCGGGAGATGCAATAGAAGCGGCAGTGATGAGGGCAACCGGCGAAGGATATATAAAATCCCTGGCCGCCGGAAAGATGGGCATGTCCACTTCCGAAGTTGGCGACCTAGTTGCCGATTTCGTGGCCAGCCATGATTCCATGGGCCTGTCGCCAATTAAAATTTTTGGCTAAAATTAGCACTGCACTTTTTGCCGTTTTTTTAGCAAGAATTGCTAATTTTAGAATAAAAGCTAAAATTTAGCATTGAGTTTGGCGACACGGCCTCCATGGTAGAGAGTTCTGAGGCCGTAGCGGTAATCGGAGAAGAGGAGTCCGGAGACTAAAAGAAGTTTGTTTTAAGCCAGTCAAGGTTAACCATAAAGGTTAATCCGACTGGCTTTTTTATTTGTTTTATATTAAAATATAACCATGCCCGAACAAAACGACAAACAAACAAAAGAAGTCGGTTTGGACGAAAAGTACGAAGATTTGGAAGGAATTACGGAAAAAAAATTGAACATCGGCTTGTGGTATGTGGAGCGTAAGCGCAAACTGCGTTTAGCGCTTATTATTTTTTTAGTTTTGCTGGGAAGCGTTTCCTGGGCTTATACCATTTACGGTTTCTGCTATTACCTTTACCGCGGCATGGAAGAAGATGAAAAATTGGCGGTTCAAATCGCGAAAATCGGGGCGGTCGGCCATGAATATGTTTCAACGGTCGCTCCGGCCGACCTTGAATTTTATCCGCCTCAAATTTTAAAATCCGGCGAGAGAAAGTATGATTTTTTTGTCCAAATCAGCAATGCCAATAAAAAGCATTGGGCGGAATTTGAATATTATTTTTTGGCCGATGGCCGGGAAACCGCCCGGCGCGAAGGCTTTATTTTGCCGGAGGAATCAAAATTTTTAATGGATTTGGGCGAAGAATTTAACTATAAGCCCGCCAATGTTCAATTTAAGGCGGTTAATTTGGTATGGCGCAAAATAGACCCGCATAAAATTTCCGATTGGCAGGAGTTTAAAAACAGCCGTTTAAATATAGCCGTCAGCGATACCGAATTTATTCCGGCCAGGGCCAGCGAACTTTCGGAAAAAATCAATTTAAACAATTTAAAATTCAACTCTGCCAATAATACGGCCTACAATTATTGGGACGCCGGCTTTATTATATTGCTTTACGGCGGCTCAAATATAATCGGAGTCAATAAATACACTTTAGCCGAATTCATGTCAGGCCAAAACCGCCGCATAGAGCTTAGCTGGCCGGGCGTTTTGGCGCAAGTAAGCAAAGCATCGGTGATTCCGGAGATTAATATTATGGATGATAATGTTTATATTAAATACGAAGGAGGAGCAGGGGAAGAAAAATAAATTCGAAATTAGAATATCGAAATCCGAAACAAATCTAAAATTCAAATATTTAAATTCTAAACAAATCCGTTTGGAATTTTGAATTTAGGTTATTTAATATTGTTTCGAATTTCGTGCTTCGTGCTTCGGATTTTTTGATACATCTTAAAATGTTTAATAAAATTATATTGTATCTTAAAAATTTTGATTGGGTGATGTTCGCTTCCATTCTGCTCTTGGTTTGTTTTGGATTGGCCGAGATATACAGCGTGGCCTTGGGACGGGGAGGAACGGATTTGCTTAATTTCAAGAAGCAGATTTTATTTATCGCAATCGGCTTTTTTTTGTTGTTTTTTTTCGCCGTTTTTGATTATCACAATCTGCGGAGTTTTGGCAATTATTTTTATGTTTTGGGCGCGGCGATTCTTTTGGCGGTTTTGTTTTTCGGCCAGACAATAAGAGGGACGCGCGGGTGGTTTTCTTTCGGCGGCTTTAACTTCCAGCCGGTAGAATTCGTGAAGCTTGTCTTAATCTTGTTTTTAGCCCGTTATTTTTCCGTGGCTTCGCTGAAAGCCAATCCCTTAAAACACCTTTTGCTTAGCGGCGTCGGCGCATTGGTTTTTTTTATTTTAGTCTTGGCCCAGCCTGATTTTGGTTCAGCCCTAATCTTATTTTTATTGTGGCTGGCCATGGTTATAACAGCCGGTCTTAAAAGGAAGCATTTTATCGCCATTTTATTGATCGTGACGGTTGCCGCCGCCGGCGGATGGTTTTTTTACCTTAAGCCGTACCAAAAGGAGCGGGTTGTCGCTTTTTTAAACCCATCTTTTAATCCTCTTAACCAAGGCTATAATGTGGCGCAGGCCATTATTGCCGTCGGCGCCGGCGGCGTTGCCGGCCGCGGCTTGGGATTTGGCTCACAATCGCAGCTTAAATTTTTGCCTGAAAGCCAAAACGATTTTATTTTCGCCGTCGTTGCCGAAGAACTCGGATTTCTCGGCGCGGGCTTGGTGATTTTGTTTTTTTCCATATTTTTTTACCGCTGTCTCGCCGCCCTAAAGAGAATCAACAACGATTTCGGGATTTTTTTCATTTTAGGGGCAGCAACCTTGATTTTTATTGAAATGTTTATTAATATTGGAATGAACATGGGCATCCTGCCAGTAGTCGGCATTTCATTGCCCTTTTTAAGTTATGGCGGTTCCGCCATGTTGGCCAATTTGATTTTAGTGGGTGTTATAGAGAATATTATCATAAGATCGAAGATAAACTATTAAACTAGCTTTTAGCCTTTAGCTTCGTTAGCTTGTTAGAAATTTACTAAAAAGCTAAAAAGCTAATAAGCTAATGAAGCTAACGAGTTAATAAGCTAATATATGACAAGACAAATAAAATTGGAAGTGAAAGAAAGAAAAAAAGAAGAAGGAGGGAAAAAGTTGCTGGTCGGGGGTTTTATTCCCGCCGTTATTTACGGTCCGGACAGAAAGCCGCAAAATTTAAAAGTTAAGCGGCTTGATTTTGAGCGCGTATTTGCCGTTGCCGGCGAATCAAATTTAATCAGTCTTTCCGTGGACGGCAAAGAAACGGTTAAGGTTGTGGTTAAAGATACCCAAAAAGACGCCCTAAAAGATAAAATAATTCACGTTGATTTTTACCAAGTGGACATGAAAAAGAAAATAACCGCTGAAATTCCCCTGCATTTCATTGGCGAAGCCAAGGCGGTTAAGGAGCTTGGCGGCGTTTTGGTCAAGGGGGCCGACAGCATTCAAGTAAAATGTTTGCCCGGCGACCTCGTTGACCACATTGACGTTGACTTGTCGGTTTTAAATACTTTTCACGATTTCATAAGAATAAAGGATTTAAAATTGCCGCCAGGAATGGAATTGACGGATGAAAGCGACGAAGTTTTGGCGCACGTAATCCAGCCTAAGGCGGAAGAAGTTAAGTCGGCGGCAGCGGTTACTGAAGCAGTTGTCGAAGAAGCGACAGAAGAGGAGGAGGAAAAAGGGGAAGAAAAAGGCGGGGAGAAGAAAATACAAAAATAATAAGATAATCGTAAAATTGCGCGATAACGAAAAACGTCCCTCGGGGGCGTTTTTCTTTTTGCCTTTTTATGATATAATTTAAGTGGATAACTTTTATACTCTTATTTTGCCGGCGAGTAGCCGACAATTGGGGAGTTTATTTAAAAAATATGCGAAAAATAATTAAGAAAGGGCTTACCCCCACACCTGGGGGCGTAAACCCACAGGTGTGGGGGTTTACGCTAATTGAGCTGTTGGTGGTAATATCTATTATTGCTTTTCTGACAGTGGCCGCGGTCGTCACTTTTAATGTTGTGCGCATGAATTCCCGAGACGCCACGCGCGCCGGCAATGTCGCCACCGTCAGCCGCGCCTTAGCCATGTATTTAAACGATTCAACCACCGGCTATCCAACTTCTATCGGCGAATGTTTAAGCGACAGCAGTAGCGCGGGCCAGGCGCTGATCGCCGCCAAAGTTATCGTAAAAGTTCCCGTTGATATTTTATGGCCGGCCGCGGCTCCATCCACCTTTAACGGCGGAACAACTCGCGATTACGCGGTTAACCCCTCCTCCAACTTTTGCTACTGGTATTATGCGACAGCCAAAAATTATTATTTAAGCTATTACCTTGAATCAAATTCCAAATCAGGAAGCGCGGGCATTCACGTTTCAACGCCCGCTGGAACGCAATAATATTTTTTCAAACAGGTTCCGGATAAAATCGGCCCGAAGACTTTTTTAAGTTTCGGGCCGCTTGATTACTCACCATTTATGATAGAGGAGAAAATTTATTTTAATTTGGGGAAGATGACGGCGGTCATTTTTGTTTGTTGCATGGCGATTATTCTGATTGCCGGGTTTGACGTTTTTACGGCCAAGGCGCGCGACATAAGGAGGCGGCTTGACATGGAAACGTTGGTTAAAGCGCTGGAACTCTACCACGGTAAGTACGGAAATTATCCCGACTCGGTTGACGACTCGCAAGGATGGGATTTAAGTTACGATCTTAAAGGAAATACGCCCGGTTTTTTAAAAGCGTTAAAAGACGAAGGATTTCTCAATAGAGAAGTCAAGGATTTTATTAATGACGCTTCGTATCATTATCGTTATAAAAAATATGGAGCCGGAAGTTTCGGCTGTCCAGGTTCTTTTTATATTCTGCAAATTTCTCTTTTTGAAGCGGCAACGAAGAATATCGGCAAAGGGAGTTGCCCGGACTTTGACTGGGCCGAGTTGGCGCCGAACGGTTATACTATTCAGGGGTTTGAGTAAAACGTAATCCAAATCTACAGATGACATTCGAATTCTACGAATAAAAATAAAAGTTGTTTTTTTTATTCTATTTTAATAATGACGATACGATTGTGACCGCGAAGGTCTTTTTTTGTTTGCGCGACAGAGTGCGGCAGCTCTTTTTTGATGAGCTGTTTTATTTTTGAGGCCTGGGAGGGATCTATCTCCAAAAACGCTGACAAGCGCGGACTGAACGCGGACTTATGCGGACTAATCGACTTGTGGACGTTTTTGATTTGTTTTAGGAGGCGGCGGTAATATTTAAGGCCGTCTTTGCCCGCTTTCAACGCTAATCTCGGTTCATATTTGATGGTTGGTGATTTTTTAATTTGAGCGGGGGTGAGATAGGGAAGGTTGGCTAGAATTATAATTTTAGATTTTAGATTTAAGATTTTAGATTTAAGAATTGGTTCAAGTAAATTACCGTGAAAAAATTTTATTTTTCGTTCAACGCCATGCAAACGAACATTTTTGCGAGCGACAGCAAGGGCTTTTTTGGAAATATCTGTTGCAAACAATTGACAATTGACAATTGACAATTGACTTAATAATTTCGCCAGTGTAATAATAACACACCCGCTGCCGGTTCCGATATCAATTATTGCTGTCTGCTTTCCGTTTTTTGTCGTCTGTCGTCTGTTATCTGTTATCTTTCTCATCGCTTCCTCCACCATCAACTCCGTTTCCGGCCGCGGAATCAGCACATTTTTATTCACCTTAAAGTCAAGGCCGTAAAATTCTTTATGGCTGAGAATATATGCCAATGGTTCGCCCTTTAGCCTTCGGCAAATTTTTGATTTTAGATTTCTGATTTTAGATTTTGTTAACGCTAATTCAGGATGAGCGATAATAAAAGAACGCGATTTTTTAAGCGCGTTTTCCAAAATAAGCTCCAAATCAAGGGGAGGTATTTTGTCGTGGTATTTTTTAAAAATTTCGCCGATGCTTGACATAGTTATTTTTATTTGCTACACTGAATTTTGTTTCCAAAAATAAAATAAAGGAGGAGTAGATGAACTTATTAGGGAACTTTGAAAATTTTTTCACAAATCATAAGACCGGAAGGGCCATAAAAAATTTCCGTCTTATGTCGGACGGAGATGAAGGCGCGGTCAAGATAGATATGACAATCGCCACGGAAATAAGCAATAAATCTCTTATTAAGTTATTCGGCGATTACGTGCTTAAGGAAGGGTGCAGTATTGTGCCTGATAGTTTTTTTTCGGATTGGGCTCAGATGGGTTTGGAAGTAAAAAATTGCAAGAAATCATTTTCAATACTCATTACTAACGATGTCCATTCTAAAAACATCATCATAAGTTGCGATCCCGCATTGCTTTGTTGTAAAGGGTGAGGCGTGAAAAAACAAATAAGCCGGCAATCACTATTATGTGGTTGCCGTTTTTATTTTTGCGCTCTTAATTTCAAGTCTTCTTCCCGCAAGGCGGAAATAAGGGGATTGAGCTCGCCGTCCATGACGCGGCCGATGGAGTGAAGCGTGAGTTTTATGCGATGGTCCGTGACGCGGTCCTGCGGAAAATTATAAGTCCTAATTTTTTCGCTTCGGTCGCCGGAGCCGATTTGCGTTTTTCTTTGGGCCGACTCTTTAGTCCGTTTGTCCTCTTCCATTTTGGCGACGAGGCGGGAGCGCAGAACCTGCATGGCTTTTTCCTTGTTTTGGTGTTGGGATTTTTGGTCCTGGCATTGGACAATGACGCCGGTCGGAATATGCGTGATGCGCACGGCCGAGTTGGTGGTGTTCACTTTTTGGCCGCCCGGTCCGGAAGCGGCGTAAGTGTCAATGCGTAAATCCTGCGGCTTTATTTCCAGCTCAACCTTCTCGGCTTCGGGCAGAACGGCCACTGTCGCGGCCGAAGTGTGGATACGTCCGGATTTTTCCGTTTCCGGCACGCGCTGGACGCGATGGGTGCCGGCTTCGTATTTTAAATTGCCGTAAACCCCCCCTTGCTTCGCAGGGTCACACCAAATTTTGGTGTGGGGGCCGCTTACGAAGAAAACAATTTCCTTGAAGCCGCCGATGCCGATGCGGTTGGAATCCAGAATTTCCACTTTCCATCCCTGCCTTTCGGCGTAGCGGGCGTACATCCGGAACAAATCGGCGGCGAAAAGAGCGGATTCGTCGCCGCCCGTACCGGCGCGTATTTCCATGATAACGTCTTTTTTGTCGCGCGTGTCGGCCGGATGAAGTTCGGTTTCTATCTTATTTTTAAGCTCTTTCGCTTTTATCTCCAATTCCGTCAATTCTTCCTCAGCCATTTTTTTCAACTCTTCGTCCTTTTCCGTTATTATTATTTCCTTGTTTTGCTTGATGTGATTTTCAATTTTTTCCAATTCCAAAACCATCTCAATTATATTTTTGAGTTCGGCGCGCCGGCGGTATACTTCTTTCAGTTGTGTCGGGTTATTTATCACCTTCGGTTTAAGAAGATCTCTTTCCAGTTCGTTGAATTGTTGTTTTAATTCTTCGTACATAAATATAATGCGAATCTACAAATTATTATGCGAATACTGCAAATGGGGGGATTAAAAAACGGTTATTCTTTCCAGCGCCCGACAAAAATTGCCCGACATTAAAAGAATAACCGTTTTATACGCTATTTTGAAACTTTCGGTTTTTTCGCTGCCTTCACTTTCGCTTTTGTCGCCCTTTTCGCCTTTTTGCTCGCGTGCTTTACGGCCTTCGCGGTTTTGGCCTCCAATTTGGCTTTGAATTTTTCAACTCGGCGGGCGGTGTCAACCAATTTTTGCTTGCCGGTATAAAAAGGATGGCAAGCCGAACAAAGTTCGGTTTTAATTTCCGGTAAAGTGGAACCGGTCGTAAAAGTGGCGCCGCAAGCGCAAGTAACTTTGGCGTTTGGGTAATATTTTGGATGTATATCTTTCTTCATCCCGTTAGAAGCAGATCGCGATCACAAATAATATCGATCTGCGTGGATTATAGATTATATTTATAATTTTTATATTTTATATCATATCCCGCGAAGCGATCGCGGCTTCTAACGGGATTCATATGTTATCATATTAGCAGACGTTTTTATTTTTGGCAAGGGTCAACTCCGTCCCTCGCGAGGGGGGCTAAATTCTAATCCAAAGCTTAATTATTTTGGCGGTGAAACACCTCGTTAGGGG
>CAZZBC010000033.1:0-10350 GCA_964652175.1 uncultured Gammaproteobacteria bacterium
TCAATAGTTATTAATATACATTAATCTCAAAAATTAAGCAAGGGGCGATGATTGGTTCGCGCCAATCAAAGCCGCTGCCAGTATCAGATACCCTATACCCAGGGGATGATTCAGATAAGGACTGAAGATATTGACAACAAAAATAACTAAAAGTCCTATCGTAAATCCTAAAATGATTTTAAATTTTTTATTGTCATTTTGAATTTTTAATTTTGAATTTTTAATTAAACCATCGTAAATAATTTTTCCGGCTAAGATAAAATAGGCCAATAATCCAAATACGCCCAACTTCAGCCATATATCCAGCCAGCCCCACTCAAAAGCGTAGGTCGTGTATTCGCCGGTGGGACTGGATTCTAATACACGTGGGTCGCTCGTTTTATAGGTGACGGTCGCGCCAAAACCTTGGCCTAAAACAGGCGTTTTTTTTATTTGGGCCCAAAGTTTGGGGAGTAGCGCCCATCTTGACGACGCTCCCGCCTCTCCATAAATCGCGGTTGCTCTTTCAGACAAAAATTCCGTCGAAAAAACGGCCGTTGGCTTGGGGTAAGGAAATTTAATGACGCCGAATATTATGCCGATAGCCAAAACAAAAGATACCAAAATTACTCCCTTGGCTATAAAAAATTTTCTCCATCCTATTTTATAAAACGCAAAAAATAGGCAATAAATTAATAATCCGGCAATTAAGGCCGCCCAAAAGCTGCGGGAGAAGGTAATGATAATAACAGACAACAGAAAACAGACAACAGAAAACAAAGTAAAATCTCCCCTCTCTTTAGTAAGCCCACCTGCCAGCGAGGCAGGGAGAGAGATGGGGTGAGGTCTGTGGGCGACATCTTTTTGAATCGTTAATAACACTAAAAACACAAAAAATCCGACCAGAACGAAAATGTGCGACTGGAAAAAAATGCGGCTGAAGCCGTCCGCTACCTGCGTAACCTCCCCTATCCCGCTTACGCGCGTCCAGCGGTAAAGTTCATACGTGATACTTTGTATATTATGCGAGAAGACAAAAAGAAGAAAAAACGTCTTAACGCAAAGCCACAAAATAGCGGCGGTAAAAATTTGAAAAATATCCATTAATACCCCCTTTAATCCCGCCGCTGGCGGGAGGGGGCAGGGGGGATTTAATTCGGAAATATCTCCACCCAGCCGAGATTGCTTCGTTGCTTTACTCCCTGCCTCGTCGGCAGGCGGGCTCGCAATGACATTATAGATCGGAAAAATAAGCGCGAAATACAGCCAGTTATTAAAATCAAAAAAAACATTTCCCAAATCATTACCCCTTAAAATTCCGTTTATCAAACCCCAGCCGATAAAAATAAATAAAATAAAAAAATAAGAAAAATAAGGAATGCGGAGGAAATTTTTTTCTTCTGCGTCTTTCTGCGTTATTCTTCCGCGTTTTTCCGCGATTTTTTTTCGCAATTTCGCACCCAGCCAAACCGACATTACGATAAGCCATAAAGCCACTCTTATTGATATTGCCAAACCGCCTTGCTCAAAATAAAATAAATAGCCCTTTGAGCCGACGAATAATTCGGCCAATGCTATATAAATGCCATATTCCAGCTTATAAAGGGATAAAGCCAATACCGCGGCGGTGATTATAAAAAATCCCGCCTTATTAACCATTGGGTAAAAATAGCCGAGAAAAGATAAAAGTTCAAAAAGAACAATAAATAAAAAAACAGTTCTGAATGTTTTGCCGAAAAAATTGATCATTGTTTTCGTTTTCGCTTAAATTCGCGATTTATTGAATAATTTTCTTATCACGTCGTCAACTTCGGCCTCGCCGATTAAAATATCATCGACCGGCAAAGGTGAATTTAAAATTTTGCTTGCCGCCTTTTTCACCTTTTCCCTCTCAATTTTAAACGAAACGGAATTGGGGCTAAACTTGTCAATCTGTCCGTATTTTTCAACATCTTCCTTTTTTATTCCCTCGCCGCTGAAAATCACCGTAAGCGATTTATACGGGGCATATTGCTTGATTAAATCGGATAAATCCCCGTCATAAATTATTTGCCCGCGGTCAATTATAATAACCCGCTTGCACAACTCCTCAATATCTTCCATGTAATGTGAAGTAAGTAAAATGGTGGTTTTCTTTTCACGATTATACTTTTTTATGAAGTCGCGAATATTTTTTTGCGCGACCACGTCAAGTCCGATTGTCGGCTCGTCCAAAAATAAAACTTTGGGCTTATGCAAAAGCGCGGCGACAAGCTCGCATTTCATTCTTTGCCCTAAGGACAATTTTCTCACCTGCACGTCCAGAATGTCTTTTATGCCTAAAAGTTCAACCAATTCGTCCAGATTTTCATTAAAATCCTTGTCGGAAACCTCATAAATTTCCTTGTTCAAAATAAAGCTTTCCATGGCCGGCAGATCCCACCAAAGCTGATTTTTCTGCCCCATAACGAGCGCGAATTGCTTTTGGTAATCCTTTTGCCTTTTATGCGGCAAATACCCCAAAACGCGCGCCTCGCCGGCCGAAGGATAAAGTATGCCGGAAAGCATTTTCAAAGTCGTTGTCTTGCCCGCCCCATTTGGCCCCAAAAACCCGACCAACTCCCCTTCTTCAATATTGAAATTGATATTTTTTACCGCCTCGGTAAAAAATTTTTCGCGCTTAAACAATCCCTTTACGCTCGCCCAAAGCCCCGGCTGTTTTTTGTAATACTCATACGTCTTGCTTAAATTTTTTACTTCAATGATTGGCATAAATTTAAATTATTTTTACTATCGTAATCTGTATTACGGTAGTAAATGTTTATAATACTAATAAGGCTTTGCTTAACTGGAAGCGCTGGAATAATGCCGCAGGGCGTATAACCAAAACTTGCGCGAAATTGTAAAAAAAATAACAACTAAAACAGTAGAGGCGACAATAAGGTCAAATCGTGGTCCATGTATAAGAATTTTAGCGGGAATAGTGGCTATAAAAGCAATGGGAATAATTGAAGAAAAAAATATTCTTACTACTTTATGAAAAAAAATGTCAGTCGGGTATTGCGACATTCTTACAATATCCATGGCAATATGCCATGAATATGTCCCCTCAATCACCCAGAAGGAAATAGTATTGGCGAAAAGAGTTAAGCTATAAACTATTATATAAGCATTAAAAATTAAATACAAATAAAACAGAAATGAAATAAAGGAAATATTTAAGCCACCCAAAAAGACGGCGAAAATAATTACGGCCGTTGCTACCCTTGCCCAGTCCTCAGGATCAGCTTTGTGGATAGAAATCATATATTGCGCGTCAACCGGCCTAGTAAGCACTTGGTCAAGATTGCCTGTTCTTATGCCATGTCTGATTCCAGACAAAAAAGCGTGGGTAGCCCAAGAAAGACCCTCAATTATCATATAGGAAGCGACAACGAGCATTGCTTCTTCGTAAGCCCAGCCGGAAATATTTTTTACAAAACCAAAAATTACCCGCACGAATACAATAACGAGCCCCATTTGCAAGAATACGCCCAGGCACATAAAAACAAAATTAATCGGATAAGCCATTCTTTGCATGGCGCTATTCTTAACTTGCAATAACCAAATTTTTATATATCTGCGCATGGGTTTACAAACCAAATCCTTCGTATTTTTTTAAGCCGCGCTTGAATAAAATTTTAGCGGCAAGGAATAAAATCATCATCCATAAAACGCCCGCGCCCAAACCGCTTAGCGCTTCATAACCGTTAACCTTGCCCATGGCAATGGAAATCGGATAAAAAATTAAATATTTAAAAGGAAGCCAAGCGCTTATGATGAAAAGCCACTTCGGCAATAAATCCAAAGGAATAAAGCCGCCGGACAAAAAAGAGGCGATATTAATCATTATGAAATTAAACCCCATCACAAAGCCAAAATAAAAGGTGGAAATGCCGACGAGATAAAAAATCAAAAAATTAAGACAAACGGCCAAAAAAACGCTTGCCGCGAAAAGAACGCCGGTAAATAAAGAAAAAAAATTTTGCAGGAAAAGCAAGGGCGCAAAAACAGCGACACCAAAAATCGCCGCCATTAAAGCCGCTTGGCCCAAATTGTCAAAAAAACTTTTATAAAGAAAACTTATCGGCCTCACCAGATAAGAAGAGATGCCTCCCAGCCTTATCTCGTCGCCTATTACCCATCCGATATCTTTGGCTTTTATAATTAGAGCGATGAATGATGATACTATATAATAAATTATTAATTCTCTTAAATTGTAATCACCGAGCCGGCCACCTTGATTATAAATGGAAAACCAGAGATAAATAAAAATAACCAGCGAAAGTGCGGCAGTAAAAAATGAAGTAAAAACATTAAAACGATAAACTAAACCGGCCTGAAAACTATTTTTGAATATATGCCAATATTTTTTAAACATATTAACTGGAAGCGCTGGAGTAATGTTTTAAGCTTATTTTCCATACTAACAAGGAAATGGCAAAAAATCCAATGGCGTAAATTAAAGCGAATACCGCCCACTGCCAATTTAAAACCCCAAGAAGGGCTTTGGCCGGGAAAGCGACTATAATAATGACGGGAATAATCAAGGTAAAAATCCATTGCAGGGCGGACGGAAAAATTTCCGGCGGAAAACGGCCGACGGTCATTGATTCGCGGTAAAGCCAGATGAAATTCTCCGCTTCGGTCGCCCAGATAGTCAAGCTCGCCGCCAACACATGTATGCCCATAATTATTAATTGGCTGAAAGTCAAAAATAAAATATACAAAAAAACGTTGTTAAAACTTATCGCAACACCTAATTTTATGACGGTAAAAATTATCAAGGAAACAATGGGAATTAAAAAAATCGTATCCAAAATATCCGTAAGTCGCATAAAGGAATAAAACAGGGGGTTTATTGGTTTTGAAAGAACAAAATCAAAATTACCGAGTTTCACGTCATTTTTAAACATATAAATTCCCCTAAAAAGCGCCTGCGCCAAAACATCCGCCAAATTAAAGGTTAGAAAAAATAAAACCGCTTCATATTTGGAATAGCCGACGAAAGTTTCGGTGAATTTGAAAAGGGACAAAATAAAAATAAGAAAAAATGTGAAACGAACTATTTTTCCCAAAAAATAGGCAACTGAATCAAGGCGGCTTGATAAATACGAGCCGCTCGCCAAAGTGATAAGCTGTTTTAGGACTTTATAATATTTTGACATATTATTTTGTCATCCTGAACTTGTTTCAGGATCCAGGAGTTAGCCGTTTAGCGTCAATTTCTGGATGCCGGATCAGGTCCGGCATGACAAGATTATATCCCCTCGCCTGAATATCGTTTAAGGCCTTTGCGCCAGACAATTTTGACGGCCAAAAGCGCGGCGACAATCCAAATGATTTGTAATGTGATGCCTGTTACTATTTGCCAGCTACTGTATTTATTAATAAAAATACTAAGCGGTAAATAAATTAAATAAAGAAAAGGAGTGAAAGCGGCTAAAAGAAAAAATGGCCTGAATAATATATCCAAAGGAAAATAAGCGCCGGAAAGCATTTCCAGAAACCACTCATAAAGAAAACGCACTCCACCGGTCATTGAGGCCTTACTGGACCAAAAAGAAAAAAGACTAATTAAATAACTTAAAATGTAATATAAAAATAAGGCGATAGCCGATGCTACCAAAAAAATAATTATTGTTTCAAAATTCTTGGGAAAAATTAACGGCGGTTTGAAAATAAAAATGAAAAAGAAAACTTCGACTAGTGATGACAAGAAATTAAGAACTCGTTCCGCCGCTTCGCGGCAAAAATTATACCCAAAATGATTAACCGGCATGATAAGATACTTGGAAAACCAGCCGCTGGTTATTTCTTCCGCAGCTTCACGCGATTGCGGCCCGAAAACGATTGAGCGCAGGATATTGGCGGCAAAGACGTAAGTAAAAAGTTCGGAAGAAGAATAACCGGCAAAACGGGAAAAATTAGCGGTGAGATTGGACCACAAAAAATAAAGAAGAAGCATACCAATAATGTGTCTCAACCTCCACAGAAAAAAATTAAACCTGTAAACAAGCTGCCTTTGCCAGCTTATTTTAAAAATTGTCCAGTATTTTTTAAACATAAAATTTCATAAATTATGTTTCTTTTTTATAATTTCCATAGCCTTTTTATATCTTTTAACCTGCGGCAGAAACGGCAGTAACTTATAAGCGAAAGACGGCAGCCACGAGCTGATCGTCCCGCCGGTTGCCACTTTAAATAAAATTTTATCTATCCAGACTCCGCTATGGCCTTGCTTTAACATTGTCAGCCACAAATCCCAATCCTGAAACTTCTTTATGCTTTCATCCCAGCCCGGGAAATGCTCTCTTTTTATTAAGGCCATTGTGTGGATATAAGGAGTATGTCGCAATTTTACGGCATCAAACGGCCACGAATTAAATTTTTTTCTTCCCCACAGAAAAGAAGAATAGGCATAACTGGCCCGAGGATTGTCTTTTAATGTTTTAACCATAATTTCCAGAGCGTCGGACGCGAGTTGAGCGTCAGCATCGCAAAAAAACAAAAAATCTCCCTTTGACAATTTGAAACCAGCGTTTCTCGCGGCCGGCGCGCCTTTGTTTTCTTGATCAACAATCTTTAAGTTCTTTATTCTTAATTCATAATTCCTAATTCCTAATTCAAGATTGTCTTCCGAGCCATCATTAACAATAATTACTTCATAATCTCTATATGTCTGATTTAAAATACTATCCAAGCATTTTCCTATTTTATCGGCCTGGTTATAAACCGGAATAATTATGGAAATCATAAGTTATTTGCTTCGCGAAGCGGCACTATCCCGCCGTTGGCGGGACCGCACATGCGAATAATAATTAGGAATTAGAAATTAGTAATTCATAAATTTTCCTCGTCTGCCCTTCCCAATTAAATTCTTTTACCGCCCTCTCCCTCCCCTGCTCGCCCAGTTTTTTTCTTAGATTTTCATCTTTCGCCAATTTGACAATAGCGGCGGCAATCTCTTCCACGCTTTCCGGATTGACCAATATGCCGTTGATGCCGTCAGCCACCGCGTCGCGCACGCCGCCGGAATCGCCGGCTATCACCGGTTTTCCCGCCAAATTAGCTTCCAAATAAACAATGCCGAAACCCTCAAAATCGCCGGCAATATCACGCGCCGGCATAATAAATATATCACAAACGTCCAACCACGCGTCGCGTTCGTTATTGTTTGCATTATTGAATATCAAAACATTATTTTTTAATTTTAAATTTTTAATTTTAAATTTTAAATTATTTTCTTCGGCGCCGTTACCCACTATGGCATAAACCAAACCTGCCCGTCCGGCAGGCGGGTTCGGCGCTTCCTTTAAAACTTCCGGCAAACTCTCAATAACCTTATCAAACCCTTTCCGCTTCACCAACCTCCCCACGCTCAAAAGCACAATTTTATTATCTAAATTATATTTTTTTTTAATTAGCGTTATGAGCTGCGCGTTATGTGTTATGCGATTTTCCACTCCCGGATTCACCACTGCCACTTTCTTTTTCTCCATTTCACTTGTCACCTGCCTTGCCATCTCCGCGGTATAACTGTTTCCGCAAATTATATTTTGCGCTCCACCTAAAATCTTTTTAACCAACCATCTTTTTCTTACGCTTTTTAAAGCTAATGTCAAATCCATGCCATGTAAAATTACTGAATAAGGCATTTTTATGCAAAATAACACTATGTAAACGACTGTGCCAAGCGGCAAAACATGCCCAACTAAAATATGCCCAATTTTTTCTTTTTTTACGACGCGCCAAAGCCGCCAAACCGCCGGCAGCCATTTTAAAAAAGGTAATTTGTCATTTATGAGTTTGCTGCCATTATTATCTAAAACAAGAATATCGCGCGGCTCTGGCCAGTGTTTTACCAAACCGCCATAATAATTAGCGACGCCACCGTAAAATGGCGGGTATTCCAATGTAAATAATAAAGTTTTCATAAAAAATCAATCAATGATTTCAGCGTTGGTTTTTTTAGCGAAAGAACGCCAAACGCTGATGATATCTTCTTTTCTTAATCCTTTCAATAAAACGAGCGTGAAAAAATAAACCACTCCTCCCATCGCCACAACCGCAAAAATATTTATAAACGACTTTAAGTATAACGCCGCCGCCGCCATAACGGCCACGGAAATAAGGGATTTAAAAAATACTTTAATAATCCTCCCGGCCTTATAAGGCGTGATGCGAGGAACAATCATCATGCCCAAAATAAACATCAGGGCGTTTACCGCCAGCACCGTCACGCTCGCTCCCACGGCCTGAAAACGAGGAATTAAAATTACGTTCATTATAACGCTTGCCGCCAACCCCACGCCCATAATAACCGTGTTGGTCTTTTGTCTGTCGCAGGCGTTAAGAAGCGAACCCACCGGAAAGGCCAGAAAAATAAATGGCAAGGCAAGCATATTTAATTGTAAAGGCAAAACGGAGCCGCCATAACCGGACTTAAAAAGCAAAACGATTTTATCGGCCAAGGAGATTATACCGACGGCAATTGGCAATGAAATTATAATCAAATAATTCATGGCGCGCTCAAAAATTATTCCCAATTGCTCGCGGTTTTTCTGCCAATAGGCGCTCATGGCCGGATAAAGAGAGGCTATAAAAGCGGCGGGCAAAAATTGCAAAGCAAAAATTATTTTAAAGGCCACCTGATAAAAGCCGACGTAAATATCTCCGGCCAGAGACGAAAGTAAAACAGAATCAAGGTAAGTGTAAACGCGCTGAAAAATGCCAAACAGGCCGAAAGGTATGGCAATTTTTATAATAGTCCTCACAATCGCCCATTCAGCCTGCAGTTTTATTTTTACGCCCCATTTTCGCCAAACCAAAACAAAAGAATAAAGAAAATTAAAAATACTGGCCAACGCTAAAGCGCCAATAAGCCAGCGAAGACCGCCGCCGCCGCGTAAAATAAATATGCCGGAAAGAAGCACTATAATCTGAAAAATAACCGAACCGACGCTTTCAAAAAACAAATTATGGAAACCGCGGCTGACGGCATAGAAGGAGGCGGTGAAAGAATCCAAAAGCATGGAAACAGAAGAAAGGTAAATCAGCTGCCGCGTTAACTCCGGATAACCCAAAACATTCGTCAAAATCACTAAGGCTCCAAAGGAAATAACGGAAAGCGGCAATTTAACCGCCAAAACGCTGTTTAAAAATTGGCCCGCCTTTTCTTCCGCCCTTGCCACTTCTCGCGTTAAAACATTGGCCAGTCCCAAATCAATAAAAACGGCGAAAATGGTGGTAAAAGAAATGGCAAAATAATACTTGCCCAGATCCTCCGGCCCTAACGCGCGGGCGATAACAATAAAATAAGTGAAAGAAATCACTTTTTGCAAAATCAGGGCAAGGGTAAAATAAGAGGTGTTTTTGGCGATGTTGGCGATTTTAGTCATTGTTTTATGTATTCATTATACTTTATTTTTTCCAATTATAAAACCCCGCTTTCGCGGGGTTTATCTTTAAAAAATTACCTCTTCGCCCATTGGGGAGCTTTTCTCGCTTTCTTTAGCCCCGGTTTCTTTCTTTCTTTTTTGCGGGCATCTCTCGTCAATAAGTTTTTGGCTTTGAGAGAAGGCCTTAGTTCCTTATTATGTTCAACCAAGGTGCGCGAGATGCCATGTTTTGCGGCTTCAGCCTGCGCTTTTTTTCCTCCGCCTCTGACTAAAATTGAAAAGTCTAAATTTTTAAGATGCCCCGTTAATTTCAAGGGCTGGACGACAATTATTGCAAGGTCGGGCGTAAAATATTGACTTACTTTTTGATTGTTAACAACAATAACTCCGCTGCCGTTCTTATAAAGTCTCACTTGGGCAATGGCGGTTTTTCTTCTGCCGATAGCAACCATAAACCTCCTCTTGAATTTGACGGGCTCTTCTGTTTTTTTGCTTTCCATTATTGTTCCTTGTTTTTTAGCGATGGGTGTCATATTATTACTTATTTTATAATCAACCTCTTCATCATGTTGTTGCGCAGCTTGTTGGCCGGCAACATTTGCTTCACGGCGCGCTTGAGAATTTGCGCCGGCTCTTTTTCTTTTAATTCGCTTAGTTTGGTCGTTTTAAGGCCGCCGGGGTATCCGGAATATCTAAAATATTTTTTTTGTTCCAATTTCTTCCCCGTAAATTTTAATTTGTCAATATTGGAAACTTCAACCGCATCCCCTTTGTCCAGATGCGGTTCATATTCCGGCTTATTTTTTCCGCGCAAAATAATGGCAATTTGCGTTGCCAATCGGCCCGCCGCTTTTCCGGTTGCGTCAATTTTGTGTATCTTTCTTATTATCATAATATAATGCGAATCTACAAATCTTTTCACAAATTCACAAATATTTGTTATATTCGTAGT
>CAZZBC010000034.1:0-10260 GCA_964652175.1 uncultured Gammaproteobacteria bacterium
AGTTGATATTTCATATTATCACGAAAATAAAATAATGTCAAGCGCGGAAAAAAATAACTTAAAATTTCTTATTGCTTTAGCCAATTTTCCCAAATTCGGGCCGATTCGGCTTAAAAAAATCAAAAAGCGTTTTTCCGACTTGGAGAATGCTTTTGACGCCTCTTTCAAAAATTTAACGCAGGCCGGCATAGAAGAAAATATCGCCAATGAATTTATCGCCGCCCGAGCCGACATAAAACCGGATTTAATTATGGAGCGACTGGAAAAAGAAAATGTTAAAATTATTGATGTTGATGACAAGTCATACCCTAAACTCCTTAAAGAAACTTACGACCCGCCGGCAGTGCTATATTATAAAGGAAGACTGAGCGAAGAGGATGACTTTAGCATCGCCGTTGTCGGCGCGCGAAAATTCAGCTCTTATGGCCGGCGCGCGACCGAGGAAATAGCCGGAGGCCTGGCGCGAAATGGCCTGACGATTGTCAGCGGCCTGGCGCTCGGCATAGACGCTATTGCTCATCTCGCTGCCTTAACGGCAAGCGGGCGCACTGTCGCTGTGCTCGGCTCGGGGCTCGACAGACAAAATATTTATCCTTCGGCCAACCGCTACTTGGCCGATAAAATCGTTGCCGAAGGCGGAGCGCTTATCTCGGAATTTCCGCTCGGCGCGCCAGCTTTGCCGCATCATTTTCCGCAAAGAAACAGAATTATTTCCGGCCTTTCCCGCGGGACGTTGGTCGTGGAGGCCGGCGAAAAATCCGGCTCTTTGATTACCGCCAAATTCGCGCTGGAACAAAACCGCGAGGTCTTTGCCGTGCCGGGGAGCATCTATTCTCCGGTTTCAGCCGGAACCAATCAACTTATTAAACAAGGCGCGCGACCGATAACAAGCGCGGTTGACATTATGGAAGCGCTTGATTTGGCAAAAATTTCCTCCTTTATTGAAATAAAAAAAACAACGCCCGAAACGGCCGAAGAGGAAATAGTCGCAACCCATTTAAGCGCCGAGCCGACGCACATCAATGAACTTGTCCGGCTCACCAAACTTGACACCGGCAAAATAAACGCTACACTGACTATTATGGAAATGAAGGGAATGGTTAAAAACGTAGGGAATATGTGTTATGTGCTCACATAATAAACAATAAAATTTAAAATTATTTTATGAACCTAATCATCGTCGAATCGCCTACCAAAGCGAAAACCATATCCAAATTTATCAGCAAGGATTACAAGGTCGAATCCTCATTCGGCCATATTCGGGATTTGCCAAAAAGCGAAATGAGCGTGAACATTGAACATGATTTTGCGCCTAAATACATCGTGCCGACGAAGTCCAAAAAAACCGTAACCGCCTTGAAAAAACTAGCCGAAAAAGCGGAAAAGGTAATACTCGCTTCCGACGAAGACCGCGAGGGAGAAGCCATAGCGTGGCACTTAACCCAAGCCTTGGGCTTGAACGAAATCAAAAATCATCCCGCCGGCGGCGGGACAAAAATCAAAAATTACGAAAGGATTGTTTTCCACGAAATAACCAAAGGAGCGATTTTGGAAGCACTAAAAAACCCGCGCGACATAAGCATGGATTTGGTGGACGCCCAACAAGCGCGCCGAGTTCTGGACAGATTGGTCGGCTACGAGCTTTCGCCTTTTCTTTGGAAAAAAGTCGCCAAGGGGCTTTCGGCCGGACGGGTGCAAAGCGTGGCCGTGCGTTTAATCGTGGAACGCGAACGCGAAATACAAAAATTCAAAACCGACGAATACTGGAGTATAGTTGCTTCGCTCCAGACAACAGACAACAGACAACAGACGGCAGAATTCGCCGCTCTTCTCAACAAAATCAACGGCAAGGTCGTCGGCAAACTGCAAATTAAAAACAAGGAAGGGGCGGATAAAATTTTGGCCAAACTTGACGGCGCGAAATATATTGTCGTGGCCATCGCCAAGACGGCCGGCAAAAAAAACGCGCCCGCGCCTTTCACCACTTCCGCTTTGCAAATCGCGGCCAACCGAGCGCTCGGTTTCTCGGCCAAACAAACAATGACCCTGGCGCAAAAATTATACGAAACCGGCCATATCACTTACATGCGCACTGACTCCCTAAATTTGTCGGAAAATTTTTTGGCTAACGCCGAAAATTGGCTGAAAAACAATTTGGGCGCAAACTATTCTTCTCCTCGCCGCTTCAAAACAAAATCAAAAGGCGCGCAAGAAGCTCATGAAGCCATCCGACCGACCGAAGCCGGCAACACTCCGGAAAATATGAAAGAAAAATTGGATGATACCGGCCAATTCAAGCTTTACAAGCTCATCTGGCAAAGAGCGATTGCCTCGCAAATGCCGCCCGCCGAGCTGGAAAACACTATCGTTGATATTGACGCCAATCCCCCTCTTAATAAAAAAGAAGACGAGAAACTTCAATTCCGCGCTACCGGCCAGGTTATTAAATTTGACGGTTACCTGAAAATTTTTCCGGAAAAAAATAATGTAGAGACGCATAATTATGCGTCTCTACCGGACGTGAAAGAAAAAGAAAAACTAAATCTGATAAAATTGAACAGCGTCCAGCATTTCACCAAACCGCCGGCGCGCTACAGCGACGCCGGGTTGGTCAAAGCGCTGGAGGCCTACGGCATCGGCAGGCCTTCTACGTACGCGCCGACGATTTCAACCATTATTGACAGAAATTACGTGGCGCGCGATGAGGGGAAAAAACTCGCGCCCAACGACATCGCCTTTGTGGTAATCGACCTTTTGGTCGCCCACTTTCCGCAAATTGTTGATTATCAATTCACGGCCGAATTGGAAAAAAAGTTTGACGATATTGCGGCCGGAAAAATAAAATGGCAGCCGGTCATCGGCAATTTTTACTCTCCGTTCCACGCTAATTTGGAAAATAAATATAATGAAATTAAAAAAGAAAATATTATGCCTGAAGAAAAATCGGAAGAAGTTTGCGAAAAATGCGGCGCGCCCATGATCATAAAAACAGGCCGCTACGGAAAATTTTTGGCTTGCAGCGGTTTTCCGGAATGCAAAAATATAAAATCACTCGGCAAGCCCGGAACGGGGGCAAACAATGATGACAATGAAAAAATAAAAGAATTGCAAGAAAAATATAAAGGTGAGATTTGCGAAAAATGCGGCGCGCCCATGGCCATAAAAAACGGCCGCTATGGTCCTTTTCTCGCTTGCTCCGCTTACCCTAAATGTAAAAACATAAAAAATATAAAAGAAAACGGCCATGGCTCCACCGGCATAACCTGCCCCGCCTGCGGCAAGGGAGAAATTGTCGCCAAGCGCGGCCGGCGCGGAATATTTTATTCCTGCAACCAATATCCGGATTGTAAAACCGCTTATTGGTCAAAGCCGACCGGAGAAAAATGCCCGAACTGCGGCGCCTTGCTTATTATGGGAAAAAATGATAGCATAAGATGTTCGTCAAAAGAGTGCGAGTTTGAAAAATAAACTAAATTGTCATCCCGGCTCCTCAATCAAGTTGAGGACAGGCTACGAGCCGGGATCCAAAACCGTGATATGTTAGACAAATTCTGGATTCCCGCTTTCGCGGGAATGACGAAAAAAATTGTTTCTGAGTAGAATAACAGAACAGGCTTGCCCCGCACCATTTTATACTCTTATACTTTTTGTTCTGGCGAAAGGGAAGGGTGGCTGAGTGGTTGAAGGCGACGGTCTTGAAAACCGTTATGGGTGAAAGCCTATCCAGGGTTCGAATCCCTGCCCTTCCGTTAGAACAAAATGGTGCGGGATAGCAACGAAAAAATTTCGTTGCTATTTTTTATTCGTAATCTTTATTCCCTAATCCCTATTCCCTAATCTCATCCCTTAGCCACCACCAACCCCCAAACCTTTCCCGCGCCGTTTTCTTTTAACACCCGCGCGGCCTCGTTTAAAGTGGCGCCGGTGGTAACAACATCGTCAATTAATACTATGTTGCGGCCGGCCAAATTTTCTCCCTCCCATACAAAACAATTCTTTATATTTACGGCGCGCTCGCTCTCGCTTAATTTAACCTGCGGCCTGGTGTATTTCGCCCTAACCAACTTTCCCGCGCCTTGTTCCACTCTCTCACCGAACGCCTCGCGCGCCAAAATTTCCGCCTGATTGAATCCGCGCCAGCGCAAACGACGTCTGTGCAGGGGAATGGGCACAACCAAAAATTCCCGGCCTCCAAAAAAAAGATTTCTTTTTACGCCCCAGCCAAACATACTCGCTTTGCTTTCCGTGTCTTTTAAAAATAAACGCAGGAATCTGCCCAACTCCGGCCCCAGGTCGCGGATGAATTTATATTTGAAACTTTTGACCAAAGATGAAAGAAATTCATCCTGATCATAACTGCCGGCGATAAGGCAGCCGTCAAGATGATATTCTTTACGGCATTCGGGGCAAAACTCGCCGAAATGATTTTCCTTTTTGCAAGAGAGGCAATACTGCAACCGCCTGAATTTAAGTTTCTGGAAGCATGGTGCGCAAAGCCAAATCCCCTCGCGGCCGCAACCCAGACACTCTACGGGAAAAATGAGATCTAAAAAAAGCGTCCAAAACGACTTGGCGCTCTTTAAAATTTTTGTTTCAACTAACAACATTCTTACTGTCTGCAACTTTGGTAAATTTTTAATTTTAAATTTTAAATTTTTAAACAATTTCTTAATGTTTTAATTTTAACTAACAAGCTAACGAAATTAAAAGCTAATAAGCTGATTACTTCGCTTGCCAATAAGCGCTGTTAACTTTCCAGGCGCCGTCTTCCTTGATAAAACCGATTAAAACGTCTTGGTAAAAAGAAGAAGTATTGCTGGTCGCGCCGGCGGACTCGCGCCTCTGGGTTTTGACCAAAACTTCGGCCCTGCCCGCGTCAACGTCAAATCGCTTAACGGTCGCGGTTACGGCTTTGGCGGTAATGCCGTAATAAATTGAAGAGTCGCCGCCCCTGGCTATGGCTTTTTCTATATAATCATCGGCCCAGGCGGCCATTCTGGAGCTCATGAATATTTTTAAGTCGCGTATATTGCCGTAGTCGGACTGGTTGGAGAAACTGCCGAATCTTTCGGCGAAAGCCGCGGCCATGCGCTTTAAATCTTCTTCATCGACTTCTCTTTTAATCGTTGATTCGTTTTTAATTGTCGGCTTCTCGCCGCTTAGCAAGCCCTTCGGCTCTTCTTTTTTAGCTGTTGGCTGCGTCGGCGTTTTTTCCTCCGTCATGGCCGGCGTTTCCACCGCCGGCGCCTTAAATTTATGGAAAAAAATAATATAGATGATGCCAATTAAAAGCAACAATCCTGCTACTATTATTAAAATGCCTATATATTTTCGATTCATCCCGTTAGAAGCAGATCGCGATCAAATAATGTTGATCTGCGTAGTTTATATTTATATTTTTAAAATATTATTTTACGTGTATTTCCCGTGAAGCGATCGCGGCTTCTAACGGGACTATATCTCCATCTCCCCACTTCCTTCTCCGCCTTCTGCGCCGCCACTTTCCATCTGCGCCGCAAATTCTTTTTTGGCTTCTTCAATTTCCAAAAGTTGGCGCGGATCGGAGGTAATAAGCTGGTCCTCGGTATAGGAAGCGACAACTTTTATGGCGGCGTGTTTGGACCCGGCGAAAAATATGCCCTCGCCCACCCCGCATTCCAAAAGCAGGTATTTTTCCCCTTCCGTCAACACGAACGTCTTTTGCACCAAATCAATGGCGGCCGGCGACTGCTTTAGGAGCAGCTGCAGCGATGAATTGGTGACGATCGCTTGCCCGTAAGGAGAAGTCAAAAAATCGTTGACGTCCTGCGTAATGGTCGTTACTCCCAGGTAATATTTGCGGCAGCGCTTAACCAACGCGAAAATAAATTTGGCGCTGTCCTCATGCTGCATCATCCACCAGGCTTCGTCAATGACCAAAATTCTTTTTTTCATCTCGCTTCTCACTATGTTCCAAATGTAATTCACTATGGTGTAAATGGCAATCGGCCGCAGTTCGTCTTCCAGGTCACGCACGGAAAAACAAACCAACTGATTGTCCATTTTAACGTTGGTCGAGCTGTTAAAAAGTCCTGCAAAGGTTCCTTGTGTATATTTTCGCAAACGCAAAGCCAAGTCCGCTCCGCCCTCCATTCCCTCCAGTATGTCCTGCAGGTCTTGCATAATCGGCGCTTCCACCTTGGATAAATCGCTGTCCGGAGTTATGTCTTTTTTGGCGTAGGTTTCCAAAAGCGCCCTATCTACGATTGAATCTTCTTCGTGCGTCAAAGCGCCCAGCATCAGCCGAATCAACCCCTTGGCTGTTATTACCCCGCTCCTGATTATGTCTTCCGCCTTGGCTTCCCCGCCGACGGCGCGCGGCAAGTCAAAAGGATTAATTTTGTTTTCGCTGGCCAGTGAAATGTTAATATAAGTCCCGCCCACCGCGTCCGAGAGGTGTTTGTATTCATATTCGGGGTCAATAATAATCACTTCCACTCCCATCATCAGAGAGCGCAGCACTTCCAGTTTGATGGCGTAGCTTTTGCCCGCGCCGGAAGTGGCGAAAACAACGGTATTGGCGTTCTGCAAACTGAAGCGGTCAAACAAAATCAAACTGTTGTTGTGGCGATTTATTCCGTAGAGAATGCCGTTATCGCTTGTCAATTCGCTGGAAACAAAGGGAAAGGAAGAAGCCACCGGCGACGAATTCATGTTAAAAGTGATATAAAGCTCGTCGTTGCCCAAGGGCAGAGTGGAATTAAAACCTTGCTCGGCCTGGTAAAAAACGCGGCGGGAATAAACGAGCCGGGAACCAAAAATATTTTCAATCTCATCGGACAGCTTATTTAATTCTTCCATATTATCCGCGTAAAGGGTGACGTAAAGGGAAAATTGAAAAAATTTTTCTATGCCTTGCGTCAAGGCGTCGCGCAAAGCTTCAATGTCGCGCAAAGCGATCTCGCGCAAAGGGTCGCGCGCCGCCCCCTTTTCCGCGTCGGAAATAATCTGGGCTTCCAGGGCCCCGACTTTTTTCTTAAGCTGCTTCAAAATCACCGCGCTCGGAACCGGATAAAAAAACATGCCGATATCAAAAGTGGAATTCAAATTGATAATCGGCGAAAACCACCCGACGCTGATAAAACGGGGGTAATTCACCACGAAAATCGTCCTGACGAATTTTTCGCCCAACTTCAAATAGTCAGACTTAACTTCCAGGCTGGCCGGCGCGATTAAATCCTTGATGGAAACCGCTCCGCGGCGAAAAGCCTTTTCCTCCTCCACGACCTGCCGCGTCAACTCAACGGTTTCTATTTCCTTGGCAAGCTGTTTCCGGCGGCTTATGTCGCTTTTTTCCGCCCGCTCTTCTTGTTTTTGGATTTTGTTCGGGTTAAACATAAATATAATCCCAATCTACGAATTTATCCGAATACCCCAAATAATTATTTGTAAAATTTGTAGAATTCGGATGTTATTTGTAGATTTGGATTATGTTTCTACTCTCAACTGCTTCACGTCAGCCAGCTTCTGGTTGGCCGATGTAACAGGGTTATAAGTATCGTAAAACAATTCAATCAAGCTCTGGGTGTCCAATTCCGCCGCGTTAAGCCCGACAGAAGCTAAACCGGACATGACGTTTTCCACTCGGCGCGTAAGCTGGGCGCGCAGGCGGGCAAACCTATCTCCCTTCATTTTAATTAAAATGGACGGCCTGAAAACATCCAGGATGGAGGAAAAAAAATTCTTATGCTTGTCTGACAAAGGATTATACGGCACCGCGACGTAAAAACGCTTGTTCATGATTTTGCCCATGGAAATAAGCTCACCGATATACTGGATGTACTCGGTTGTCTGCATTTTTAACAGTTCATTAGTCTGCTCTTTTTCCTTTTGCTTTAAAGCGTTTAGGTAATTCTCTATGTTCAGCTCCCTTGACTGGATGACAATCTGCAGGGGGAAGTCAATGTTATTTAAAAAACCGACGTAAGCGCCGACGATGGCGTTTTGCTCATCTTCGCTTTTTAAAGCAAAGTTGATGCTGGACACCAAAATTACGGCGCGCAAAGTGCCGTCGCGTATCACCACCGTATCCTCTTTGATTTCGGCAATATCCAGATACTGCTGCGTAGAAATATTTATTTTGTTTTTCACCAATTTATTAGACATTAGGATTTAGGATTTAGGATTTAGGATTTAGGATTTAGGATTTAGGACGGTCAAAAATCCTAATACCCGATCCTTATTACATGGATTTTATTTCCGTTTTTTCTCCCTTCTCTTCTCCCCCATACGCTCCCCGCGTATCAACGATTAAAGACAGTTCCGCCAACCGAGAGGCGGTGTAATGCTTTGGCAGCGGCGCGGTTGCCGCCACGGCCTCTGAAATAACCGCTTCAGTCTCCAATTCTTTAAGCATATGGTTCCAAACGCGCAAACCGGGCCTTCTGAGAGTTTGGGTTAAATTTAACACAAAAAAATGGAAAGGCCGTCCGTTTATTTTGGCAAAAGCGAAAGTTCCGCTTACGACGAAAATAAAAAGCTCAACAGTCACAAACAAAGAAAAATCAAAAATTTTATAGCTGATTCCGATGAGCAAAAAACCGGCCAGCATAATAATAAATTGCCTGGTTGTTATGGGGCCGATAATTTTGTCTTCAACATCAATAAATTGCGGAATGGTAAACTGCTGCATACTCCTAAAATTTATAAATATTTGTATATTCGTGAATTGATTTGTTGATTTGTGGGAAAATTAAAATCTTAAACTCTTATTTAAATCCATCACCGCCTTAAACTCTTCAACCGTCAAACATTCTTTGCCGGCTTTTTTTCTTTCTTCTATTATAACATCAATGGGCCGATTCTCACCAATGCTTAGCCCTCCGATTTGCAAGTACAGTTTGTTAACCGGGCTTGAACGCCAAGCCTTTATTCCTTCCAGTTTCTTGTTGTAATTTTCCTCTTCCAGAAGGGAAATCTTTTCTTTAATTCTGCTCGTTGCTTTTGCCGGATCGCGGTCCAGCCGCCGAAAATTTATTAAGTCCATATATTTTAATTCGTCAATAGGGCTCATAATTCGCGGCACTATCTTGATGTCCTCCATCTTAATTTTGCCTCCAGCCTCGGAAGAACGCCTGACCATTGCCGGAACGGGAAAAGGGCTTGGCTGCTCTTGGCGAAAAACGGATCGCTCGGCAGTAATTCGCTCTTTAGGCGCGACAGGCGGGCGAACCGGCGGCGCGGAAATTTTTGGCACAGCCGTTGGCGGTTTGGGCGCCGGCAATTCGCGGGAAGTATCTGTTTTTTTCACCAATTTTTTAAAGTCATAACCAACATCCCGCGTGGGGGGTTTTATTTTTTCATCCTCCGCCACTTTTATTTTAGGCGGCAAAACCATTGGCGCCTTAGGCGTCTTCTCGGTCTGTCCGTCCACCAAGGCCAAAACTTTATCGGCTGAATCGGCGTCAAAGCCCAAGCCTCCGGTTTCAAACGATTTGACAAGCGCTTGTTTTGTTTCAATCTTATCCCTAATGCCCCTTAAATAAGTAAGTAGAATCGTCCGAAAACGCTCGGAGAGCATTTGGCTGCCGAAATTGATGCGGACGCCGCTCATAACCCTATTAAGTTTTTCTTCCATTGCCTTGGCGCTGTCAACGCCGGACTTGATTATGCCGCCGGTTTGTTTAACAAGCTGTTTGATTTCCTCCTCATCTTCCGGGGAAAAGAAAAAAGAAGAAGTGGAAATAGAGGGAGTAGAAAATTTTTGAATTTCTGCCCCCTTTGCATAAAGGGGGTTAGGGGGATTTTGCTGCGTCTTTAAACCCCCTTCATCCCCCTTGTGTAAGGGGGATAATTCAGAATGAGTTAATCTCAAATACTCCGCCGCCGGCGCGAAAATTTTTTCCTTTGCTTCCGCCGCCAACTGCTCGGCGCGCGCCTTGTCCAGTTTAAATTCTTCTCCCAGGCGCATCGCCAAATCGCCGACGGCAATGTCTTTAACCATTACTTTCATCACTGTCGCGGCCAGGCTAACGCCGTATTTTTTTTCCAAATTATCCACTGCCGCAACCGCCGCCGGGGAAGAAACTTTCTCCCGCAGTTCCTTGGGTAATGCGTTAAATTTTGTCAGATAATCAAACATAAACTACTTTTATTATATCACTATTATACCACATTCACGCTTGGTGACCAAGTCGCCAAAAAGGCGGTTTGGTCGCTTTTAAGGCTTCGCCTTCACCCCCACAATGGCATGCGCCCAAGGTTCATAATACGTCTGCGTCC
>CAZZBC010000035.1:0-10204 GCA_964652175.1 uncultured Gammaproteobacteria bacterium
AATAATGGGAAGGTAATAGAGGAAATTCGGCCCGGGTCTATTTATCATCTTGCTCCCAACGGGAGTTATACAAGAGAAGATGTGGTTGAAAAAGAAGAAAAATTTTGTTTTTTTGAAGTAAATTATATCATGGAGTCAAAATCTACCGTAAAAGGAAGAGTGGTAAGGGTTATCAGAAAATCATTGGGTAAGGCATTGGCGAGAGAATTTAATTTTAGTAATGCCAATCTTGTTACCTATATCCCTCGCTGTCCAGAACCGGCAGCTGGCCGATATGCGCCAACGTTAGGTTTACAATTCGAGCCAGTGTTTTATAAATTAAGAGGGACAAGATCATTTCTGGGTTCAACGGAGGAAGAAAGAAAAAGGTCTATCGACGAAAACCTTTATCTTCTGCCCAAGATGATGGGAGCGCTGACAGGTAAAAAGATAGTGGTTATTGACGATAGCTTGATAAGAGGTAACAACTCCAGAAGGGCGATTTGGTTATTAAAGGAGGTTGCCGGAGCCGAAGATATTACTCTTTTAAGTTATACGCCGCCGGTGGGGATAGTGGGCGATAATAAAATTCCTCGAGGCTGTCTTTACGGCGTTGATATGCCCCCGGATGATAATTTTATTGCCCGTGAAAGATCTATTAAAGAAATAAGCGATATTATGGGAGTAAAGGTGGGTTACCTTAGTAAGGAGGGAATGTTTGAAGCATTTGAAGAGTTTGGGCTCTTACAAGGTTCTTTCTGCTCCTATTGTATAGGAGGACCAAAAATATAATATAGTTTTATAAGGCCGTTCGCCATCTTGGCACGGCCTTTTTCTTTATCCGTTTGCTTATGCGAATAAAATTATGAAGATATTAAAATGTTAAAATATATAAGTATACGCGACCGCGTATATTTGTATACAAACTGGAGACCGACCTATGTAATATTTTCTAAAATCTTATTTTGACTTTTAAGTTAAAGTGGGGTAAAATTATCAATATGGTCCCGTTTAGAAGCCGCGATCGCTTCCGGGTAATAAACAAACAATATAAGTAAAATATACTTTTAAATAATTTATACACGCAGGTCGATATAATATGATCGCGATCTGCTTCTAACGGGATGACAATAAAATTAAGCGAGTGCGATGAACGCGTAAAAAAACTTGAAAAAATTAAAAAATTAGGCATAAATCCGTATCCGGCGAAAACCGGCAGGACGCATGCTGTAAGCGAGGTTTTAGACGATTTTGAAAAGCTTGTCCCGCGCGTTGATGCGGAATTGGAATCATTCAAAAAAGAAACGATTATCGTCGGGCGCGTAAGATCTTTGCGCGGGCACGGCAATTTAACGTTCGCGCATTTGGAAGATGGAAGCGGAAAGATACAAATCGCCTTGTCCAAAAAAGACATCGGTCCGGAGAGTTATAAAAATTTCACCGACTTGGTTGACATGGGCGACTTTTTGGAAGCCCGCGGCGTCTGCTTCCTGACGCACAAAGGCGAAAAAAGCGTGATGGTCAAAGAATGGAAAATGCTTTCCAAAGCCATCAGGCCGTTGCCGGAAAAATGGCATGGCATAGAGGATCAGGAAGAGCGGTTAAGAAAAAGGTATTTGGATATTTTATTTCATGAAGACATAAGGGAATTATTCATAAAGCGCGCGGTTTTTTGGCAATCGGTGCGCGAGTTTATGAGAAGTAAAGGTTTTTTGGAAGTGGAAACTCCGGTTTTGGAAAATACGACCGGCGGCGCCGATGCCAGGCCTTTTATAACGCATCATAACGCCTTGGATATGAAGGTGTATTTGCGCATTTCCGCCGGAGAGCTTTGGCAGAAGCGGCTGATGGCCGCCGGTTTTGAAAAAACGTTTGAAATCGGGCGAGTTTTTAGGAATGAAGGAATGGACGCGGAACATTTGCAGGATTATACGCAGATGGAATTTTATTGGGCTTACGCCGATTATGAAAAAGGAATGGAATTGGTGGAAGAATTGTACAAGCATATCGCTCAAAAAACATTTGGCGCCATTAAATTTAAAATCGGAAAATTTGACATTGACTTGGGCAAGAAGTGGGAGAGATATGATTATCGCGACACAGTGAAGAAATTCACCGACGTTGACGTGCTGAATACTAATTTAAAAGAGGTGGAAAAAAAATTGGATGAATTGAACGTTGAATATGATAAAAAAGGATTTAATATAATACGCGCCATTGATAATTTATGGAAATATTGCCGGAAGCAAATCGGCGGACCCGGATTTCTGGTCGGCGTGCCGGTTGAAGTTTCTCCCTTAGCTAAGCGCGATGATAAAAATCCGTTGCTGACGGAGCGTTTTCAGCCGATTATTGGCGGTTCGGAATTGGGCAACGGTTATAGCGAACTTAACGATCCTCTTGATCAGGCGGAAAGGTTTAAAAAACAGCAGAAACTTCGCGAAGCCGGGGACGAGGAAGCGCACATGTTTGACCATGAATTCGTGGAAGCGCTTGAATACGGCATGCCGCCGACCTGCGGCTTCGGCATGAGCGAGCGGTTTTTTAGCGTCTTAGCCGGCCGGCCGTCGCGCGAATGCCAGATTTTTCCGTTAATGAAACCGAGAAAATAGTTTTAATATAAATGTCATTCTCGCGAAAGCGGGAATCCAGAAGATTATTGAATGGTTTATGTTATTACAGTCATGGATCCCGGCTCGGAGGCCGGGATGACAATGGAATAAATTATGTTAGACATTAAATTCATCCGCGAAAACGCGGAATTGGTGAAACAAAATTGTAAAAATCGTTTGGCCAAAGTTGATGTTGGCAAACTTTTGGAATTGGATAAAAAAAGACGGGAAACAGAAACAAGAATAGGGGAGTTGCGCGCCAAACGGAATATAACTTCCAAAACAAAACCCTTGCCGGAACAGATTGAAGAAATGAAAAAGGTGGGGGAGGAAATAAAGAAATTGGAAATAGAAGCGGAAAAAGTCAATACTGAATTTAGAGAATTGTGGTTGATCGTGCCGAACATGACGCACCCGGAGGTTGTTGTAAATCAAAACGAGGAAGACAATCCGATTCTGGAAACTTATAAAAAACCGACTGTTTTTAAATTTAAGCCGTTGGATCACGTGGAGCTGGCGGCAAAAAATGATTTGATAGATTTTGAGCGCGCGGCAAAAGTAAGCGGCGCCAAGTTTTATTATTTGAAAAACGAATTGTCCTTAATGGAGCTGGCGTTGGTGCAATATGCATTGGGGATTGTCATAAAACACGGCTTTACGCCGTTTTTGACTCCTGATTTGGCAAAACGAGAAGTATTGGAAGGCCTGGGATTTAATCCGAGAGGGGAATCAACGCAGGTTTATAATGTGGAAAATTCAGATTTAAGTTTAATCGGAACGGCGGAAATTACCATGGGCGGGTACCATATGAACGAGGTTTTGGACGAGGGCGAATTGCCTAAAAAATACGTGGCTGTTTCGCATTGTTTCAGGACAGAAGCCGGCACTTACACGAAATTCGCCAAAGGAATTTTCCGCGTCCATCAATTCACCAAAGTGGAAATGTTTCAATATACGGCGCCGGATAAAAGTGAAATGGCGCATAAGGAAATGTTGGAAATTGAAAAAGAAATTTTCAAAGGTCTTGATATTCCTTTCCGCGTTATTGACCATTGCGCGGCTGATTTGGGAACACCTGCCTTTAGGACTTACGATTTGGAGGCCTGGATGCCCGGCAAACCGGCAAAAGACGACGGAACGGGCCTGCCTGCCGAACAGGCAGGGGATTGGGCTGAAATTACTTCCACCTCCAACTGCACGGATTATCAGGCGCGCGGGTTGAATATAAAATATAAAACGGAAAAAGGCGAGAAAAATTTTGTCCACATGTTGAACGGCACAGCCGTCGCCGTTCCGCGCGCTTTAGTGGCGATTTTGGAAAATTATCAGCAAAAAGACGGTTCCATTAAAATACCGAAAGTTTTAAGGAAGTATATGGGAGGTATAAAAAAGATAAGTAAGAAATAATTTTGTCATCCCGGCCGCAGAGCCGGGATCCAGATTAAGAACGTTTTTATCATCTACTCCTGGATGCCGGATTAAGCTCGGCATGACAATAAAAAAATATGCTACAAGAATTTATTCAAAATCCGTGGATTGTGTTGGCGATTACTTTGTGGATTTTGCCATGGAAGGGCGTCGCATTGTGGATTTCCGCGCGTAAAGGCGCGAAGTGGTGGTTTATAGCCCTTTTAGTTATAAATACACTCGCCATTCTGGAAATCCTTTATATTTTTGTGTTCAGTAAGAGAGGAGAGAAGAAAGAAATTACGGCGCCGGAAATAAAATAATAAAATGAAAACGACTTATTTGAATGAATACAATAAATTCGTAAAACAAAAAGTGGCTTATGTGTCGATCGGCACATTGGAATGGCACGGCAGTCATTTGCCGATTGAAACCGATTTTTTGATCGCCCAAAAAATTTGCGAAATTGCCGCCAAAAAAATCCCGGGATATATCCTGCCGCCAATTTTTCTCGGTTCGGGCACGAAGAAAAAAATAAACGGCAGATGGCTTATCGGAATGGATAAATTTTTAAGAAAAAAACTGCCGGGAAATTTATATTATTTGGAGCCGGATTTTTTTTCCAAAGTTCTTGTCAACTTAAATAAAAACCTCATGGACCAAGGATTTAAAAAAATTTTTATCATTACCGGCCATGCGGGCAATGGGCAAATAAAAGCGCTCGCGCTGGTTAAGAAAAAATTGAAAAACCTTATTATTGTAAATCCTTATGAAAATCTTTCCATTGATTTACATCACGCGGACGAATATGAGACATCTCTCTTGTGGGCTTGTTATCCGGAAGAAGAAAAAAAATCCAAAAAATAAAAATAGGAAAAAATGACGATTTTTTCAGATATATAGGTTACGATCCCAGAAAAAAATCTTCTATTAGGATTGGAAAAAAAATTTTGGCGGAAATGATAAAGAATATAAATCCCCCTTTGTCCCCCTTTGTTAAAGGGGGCAGATAAGAATATGGCAAAAATAAAATTGGTATTATTGGCGGGCGGGGTGTCGGGCGAACGGGAGGTTTCTTTGCGAACTGGAGAAAAAATTTTTGAGGCCTTGGACAAAGACAAATATGACGTTTTAAGATATGACCCGAAGTTTGATTTGGAGAAATTTTTTATTGACGCGACGTATAAAAAATTTGATTTGGTATTTCCAGCTTTGCACGGGCCTTATGGCGAAGACGGACGGCTGCAGGGCATGATGGATATAATCGGCACGCCTTATGTTTTTTCCGGTTGCTTGGCGAGCGCGTTGGCGATGGACAAGGAAAAAACGAAAATAATCGCCAAGGCCGCCGGTCTTAATGTTGCCGAGTATGTCATCTTAAATAATCAATTCACAAATTCGGTTATTTAAGATTTGAAATTAAAAAAACATGGCTTGCGGCGGAAAAGGCCGTAATTTCATTAAAAATTGATTTGGCAAAATCAGTAGGTTTAAAATTTGATGAGTTGGAATTATTAAGAAGCGTGGAGATAAAAAATATTATTAGGGGTGATGGTTTGTTGAAATATAAGAAAATAATAGATGGCAGAAATATTTGCGTTTTTGGATTGATAAACGGGAGAGATTTTTTAATTACTCAACGAGATGCCGTTAAAGATATCACTCAAAAATTAAAATTAAAAATTGATTTAAAGCAAGGGGAAATTTTTGGCAAAGTGGCAAATGCGGGAAAAACAAGAGGGCGGGTAAGAGTTATTTCGCAAACTAATTATAAAGAAATGATTAGAAAGGCAAATTTTTTTAAAAGGAGAGAGGTGTTAGTAACCGGCATGACGTAGCCTGATATTATGTTCGCCTGCAAAAAAGCGGCGGCGATTATTACTGACGAAGGCGGACTATTAAGCCACGCGGCCATTATCAGTAGGGAATTTAAAAAGCCCTGCATCATCGGCACGAAAATTGCCACTAAAGTTTTGAAGGACGGTCAAAAGATAGAAGTAGATGCCAATAAGGGCATAATAAGAATAATAAAATAGTAAGATTTGTAGTGGAGGCCTACCCCGTAGCTAACGATCCGCCAGCTGGCGGAGAGTTATGGTTCGGGGTGGATGCTAATAAAGGAATTGTGAATATATTAAAAAAAGCGACTACCTGATAATTGTTTGGGATTGAGATAAAATTTTATGTTTAATAAATCAAAAATAAAAGTAACCGTTGATAAAAGCCATCTTTTTACTTTGGGTGAAAAAATGTATCGGGAAAGTATTGAGTTTGTGCGCGAACTGGTGAACAACGCTTATGATGCGGACGCTACCGATGTTTACGTGCGGATCAGTGAGGACGCGATTGAGGTGGGCGACAACGGCAGCGGCATGAATTCTAAAGGGCTTGAGCAGTTTTTCACCATCGGCTCGGAAGAAAAAAGAACGCACGGCATTTCGCCGCGGTTTGGGCGCAAGCGCATCGGCCAGTTTGGCATCGGAAAATTCTCGGCCTTGGCTTTATGCGATGAATTTCTCGTGGAAAGCGTTAAGGGGAAATATAAATATACAGTTGTTTTTAACCGGTCGTCATGGGCGAGCGACGAGAGTTGGGATTTGCCAATAAAAAAAGAGCCGGCGAGCGTCTTAGATAAGGAAGGCACGAAAATAGTTTTAAATAAATTAACCAAGAAAGTTTCGTTGAGCGAGGCGGAAAAATATTTAAAGCAATCCGTGCCGCTCCGCGCCAAAAAATTCAATGTCTATTTGAACAACAAAAAAATAAGCGCCAAGACCGTTGCTGGAAAAATAATCATGATAAATATAAAAACAATGTATGGTCCGATAGAGGGAGAAATCGTGGTTGCCTTAAATCCGCGTGATGTGGACGAGCCCGGAGTTGAATGCCGCGTCAAGCAAGCGCTTATTAAAAGGGAGCTTTTCGGCATGGAGCGGAAGTATCGCCATGGCATCAACCGCGTCGCCGGCTCGGTCAATACCGACTTTTTGCCTTTAATCGCGGCGCGTTCCGATTTTGTTACGGATACCGCCGAGTATAAATTGTTTTTTCAACTAATGCGGGAGCGGCTTGATAAGGTCTTAAAAGAATTTAACAAACAGAGCGAAATAAAAAATTTGCAGAAAATAAATAAAGAATTGCAGGAAATAATGAAGCATATTAAAGAAGCGCTGGCGCTTAATCCGGATTTTGTTCCGCAGGGCAAGGCCGTGGCCCGGCTCAAAAAAGAAGGGCGAAAGAAAATGGCGGCGGCGAGCGCGATTATTGGAAAAGAGGCGGAAAAAAATCAAGAAGAAAAAGAGGAAAAGAGTAAGGTGGGCGATGAAGGCGCGAAAGATGATGCGATAAAAGATGAAACAAATAAAAAAGAAGAACGGACGCCTGAAAAAATTGAAGCCAAACCATTAGTTTTAAAAAAGATCAGGATGAAAAAATTGGGAATTTCCTGCGGGATTGTAAACTTGGGTGAAGACGGCCCTGAGGTTATGAGCCAAGGCAATTTAATTTACATTAACCAAGACCACCCGCTTTATCAAAAATTTTACAAAAAGAAAGATTTATTCGGTTTTCATCTTTCACGCTTAATCACGCAGGAGATTGTTTTAATGAAAAAGATTCGCATAACCGTCGACGAAGCGTTCAGTTGGCAGAGTAAATTATTAAAAGACGCGCTTTGCGGGTAGGTAAAAAAACGTATTGACAAATAAGCCACTTTCTAATATAATAGAAATGAAGCTAATATTTTAGGGTAAAAAGCGAAATATGACTAAAAAAGAAATAATTTGGCGCGAAATATTATATCAAGCTATAGAAAAGAAAAATACCGTTTTTAGGCAAAAGGACTTGGCGGAAAAATACAGCTTTTCATTAAGCACGATTTTTAACGCGCTCAAAGCGCCGAGGCGGGCTGGAATTATTGAAGTGACCGGCCGCGATTTTCGCATGCGTGATGCGGAGAAATTTTTATATCTTTGGGCAACGCATAGAAATATCAATAAAGACGTAATTTACAAAACTCATACCGCTAAAAGCGTTAGAGAAATAGAGGGCGAAGCTCCGGCTGGAATAATTTTCGGGGCCTATAGCGCTTATGTCCAAAAATATAAAGATGCGCCGGCTGATTATGATAAAGTTTATTTTTACGCCAAAGAAAAAGATTTGTCAGAAATAAAAAAGCGCTTTCCCACGAAGAAGGGATATGAGAATTTGTTTGTTATTAAAAGAGATGAATATTTTAAAAATTTTGGCAATGCCGTTCCTGATGCGCAGACTTTTGTTGATTTTTGGAATCTGGGCGATTGGTATAGCAAGGAATTTTTAAAGGGCTTAAAAAATCGGTTGTTTAAATTTTTTTAAGCAAGCGATAAATTATGGAATTTTATCACCATATTATTACAAGTAAAAGTTTCAAAATACTGCAAAACTTAAAAAAGGAGCGCAGTTTTATTCTTATCGGCGGCTGGGCTGTTTTTTTCTATGCCCACACCTTAAAATCAAAAGATATTGATATTATTTTGGACTATGAAGAGTTGGCAAAACTGAAAGAAGAATACGAAGTTATTAAAAATGAACGTTTAAAGAAATATGAAATTAAATTTGAGGAAGTTGATATTGACATTTATCTTCCTTATTATTCGGATCTGGGCATTAAGGCGGAAGAGATAAAAAATAAGATTGTTTCAAGGGAAGGATTTAATTTGCCGGAATTAGAAATTCTTTTTTTACTGAAGCTTTACGCCTGGCAAAGCCGTCAAGGTTCGGTTAAGGGCAGAAAAGATGAATTAGACATTCTCGGTTTAGCCAGTCTGGAAGAATTTGACTGGCAAAAATATTTATTGTTAGTGAAAAAGTACGATTTTGAAAAATATCACCGAGATTTTATTGATTTTTTAAAGAATACAAGAAGGGTTAAAGAGTTTAATATTAATGAACAGAAGATGGCAAAAATTAAAAAGAGTATTTTAAGCAAAATAAAAAAATAGTTAAGTCAAAATAACCGCCGTCAGAATCGCCACGAAAATTCTAAAAGATGGCGATTTGGCGGAGGCCTACCCCGTAGCTAACGATCCGCCAGCTGGCGGAGAGTTATGGTTCGGGGTGGACGCCAATAAGGGCATAGTGAAAATTTTGAAATAATATGGCGAAACTTACGAAATTATTTTCCCGGGGAAGGTCTTTATTTTATTTTTTTCTTTGGGATGATAGTGATAGATTGGGTTTTTCAAAGTGGCTTGACTATAAAATAAAAAATAATCTATTTTTTAGAGAAGGCAAGGCGAATAAAATTTCTGTATGGTATGAAAAGCGTGAATTAACCCAAATGTTAGGAGAGATTAAAAAGAAGATGACAGCCCACCCCGAGTTAATGGATAAATTCAAAAGAAGTCTGGCGAAAGATTGGACGTTTGTCTTGCCGATTTTAAAAGGTGATAAAAAAATTAAAAATATAGATGATTTTAGAAAATATTATAACAGAGTCGTTAGTTGGTGGTCGGTTATGACAATTGTCTGGTATGTGCCCGACTTAAGGGGGATTTCTCTGAAAATAAGAAAAGAAGCTCTAGATTTAAGAATCGCTACGGAAATGTATTCCGCGGAATTTGATGGGGTATATAAAGTTATTTTAAAAAATATTTTCCAGCATACAAAAAATTTTTGTATATTCTATCGCCTAAAGAAATTTATGTTTTAAAAAAGCGGAAATTTGCAAAGGCAGAAATAAAGAAATACGAAGCCAGGATTAATGGTTTCGGTTTGTTTAATGGCAAGATTTATTTATTAAATGAATTACCCGAGGTTTTAAAAAGATCAAATGTCAGTCTGAAGATTGATGGTTTTAAAAATGTAAACGAAATAAAAGGGGTAACAGCATCCGGGGGAGCTCCTTTGAGCGGCAAGGTTAAATTGATTTTGAATAAAAAACATATCAAAATTTTAAAAAGGATGAAATATTAGTAACCGAGATGACCGATCCCGATTTTTTACCGGCCATGAAAAAAGCCTCGGCCATTATTACCGATGAAGGCGGTATAACCTGCCATGCCGCCATTGTGTCCCGCGAACTAAAAATTCCCTGTATCATCGGCACGAGAATCGCCACCAAAGTTTTGAAGGATGGCGATTTGGTGGAAGTTGATGCCAATAAAGGAATTGAGATGGTTACAAAATTCATTTTGGTGTAAAATAAGGGTATAAGCAATTAACTT
>CAZZBC010000036.1:0-10189 GCA_964652175.1 uncultured Gammaproteobacteria bacterium
TTTATGCCAAATCCACTAATTCACCGAGTGGTGCACTTGAGGGTAAAATGTAGGGCATACGAAACGAATAATAGTAGCATATTTTATAAAAAAAGTAAAGGGCATTCAAAATGAATGCCCTCGCTAATGTTATCCTCCTTTATTTTAATTTTATTTTTATGGCAGCCCTTGTGCTGCCGTCCTTATGCTTGTATATGGTAATGCAAGGAGACAGTTTGGGATTATACTGGAGCTTCTCCATTTTACTCCAATAAATATCATCTCCAAAAACTCCTGTTTTGATTTTAACGAGCTGAACTTCCAGCTCGTTCATTTCCTTGGGGATGTCGGCGGGAACAGGAATGGTCCATTCATTCCCACCTGATTTGGGGGGGGTAAGTCTAAAATTATTCTTTGCCGCAATGGCAAAGGGATCACTAAACCACTTATTCCCCACAGGCACGGGATTCTCACCGTAAGCCAGGAATATTCCGGTTTCATCCAATAAATTTTCTATCCCCTTCACCCATACCTCGTGGAAGTGGATAACTCCATCCTTTACATAGGGGCAACCTTCCACCCCTTTCTTTTCTTCCGCAAACGCTGCTATTGCTGATATTACCAGCAATAGCGTTATTATCGCAATCATTTTTTTCATGATTGCACCTCCTTTATAAAATATTTACGGAACCGTAAAACAGTTCTCTTTATTTTATATCAACAGGAATATTATCCTGATTATTCTGGTTCTTTAGCCATTTCACCAATCCTTCCAATACTTTGTCAATCTCCATCACCAATCCCATTCCAACGGCATTATTGCCACTCCCCTCTCTAATTTGATACTCCGTATTGATGGCAAACTTATCATCAAACAACTTAATGCCAACTTGGGGAACGAGTGACCAATTATTACCGCTGTAATCATTATACTTAGCGTAAACTCCGCTTACGCCGATGGTAGGTGTGACAATTTTCCACTTATACAGTTCTGTCTTAACAAACAGCGCATACTCGGACTGGTTGTAACGGCGGTCGTTGGATGAGGGTATCTCAGAATTTCCCCACCACGACTTTTTCTCGCCGCCAAGGTCAACGTCAGCGCGCACACCGACTTCAACATCATGGAACCATTTTCGCTCAAACCATATTGTATGGTAGAGTTCGGCGTTCAATAACCTGTTGCTTTCCTTGTTTTTATACTCGGAAAGTTTGAATTCTCCGCGTTTTTCGCCGTACCTCACCTTTAGCGTGGTTTCGGTATTATTTTTTGTATACCTATTACCCACGCCATAAAGTTGCTTGTACTCTTCCCAATGGCCGTCCGCGGCCATGGGTATGTCATAGTCCCATCCTTTCCAGCCGACATACTGTAAAGAAGGGCCCGCTTCCAATATGCCATCGCCTAATCTGTATTTGAACAGATACAGACTGGCATCAACGCCCCAATAACTTCCTTCGCCTTTACCCTGCGTCCGCGTTGACGTGCCCGCAAAAGCAGATACGTCAATAGCAGGCTTCCAGATAAAGGTAGGGAGCTTAATCGGCGTGGGCGCCGGATCTTCTTCCGCAACTACCGTTGTCGGCGGAGGAATTAATAACATCAATTTTTTCTCTTCAACCGGCGGAGTCGGCTCTTTTGGTTCCTCTTTGACTGGGGGAGTTGGCGGAACCATTACTGTCGGTGGCGCTTCTTTCTTAATAGCCACCGTTTCCCCTACCCACCATGCCCAGTTGTGGCATATCAGCGGGTCAACAAGAAAATAAATTTTATCGCCGACAGTCGCGGTATAAAGCCGCCCTGCCAGCAACCTTTCCGTTTCCCAGCCGGCAATGACGTTGTTGATAATTTTGTAATCACCGAACGCCATCTGTTCAAAACGGTCTCCAACTTTTATGGAGGACCACTCAAACTCGCCGTTCTTTACCTTGGCGATAAAAATTTTCTTCACCTCTTCAGGCAAATTAAATTTCTCTATCGCTTTGGTAAAATCTCTTCCACCAAAGGGATTGAAACCCGGCTTCTGCCATTTAAAATCCGCAGTAATCTTTGCGGGAACTGTTAATTTCTGTCCCGGATAAATTTTATCCGGATTTTTGCCTACCACAGCCTTGTTGACCTTATAAAACTTCTGCCATTTTAGGCCGTAACTTTTCGCGATTTTATTCAACCAGTCGCCTTTCTTGACCGTATAGGTCTCGGCGCTGGCCGTTGCCGCGAACGTCAAAACCATCAAAAACATCATTGTCAACTTTTTCATCTCTTTTCACCTCTCTTCTTTCTTGATTTTTTTGCTCTCTTTTCCCTAAGCATATGGGCGATTGCCGATCCCGGCGCCTCAAGGAGGCGATAGGATGCAAACGGCTTGCGCATTTCAGCGCGAAGCAAATCTCCCACGAGTGGAGATCTTTTAATTGTCAATGTTCTTGTCCGAAAACTGTCATTCCGGACTTGATCTGGAATCCAAAAAAATGCGATACGCCACAATTAGTGTATCTACTCCTGGATCCTGAATCAAGTTCAGGATGACAAAAAAATTTTAAAGTATGTTATTTATTTTCCCTTGTTTTAAAATATCCTCGTAACTCAATCCGTTGTCGCCAAGATCGTCTTCGTCTTCAAGGTCCAAGCCATCATCTTTCAAATCCCGAAGCGCTTCCTTAATTTCTTTGTCCGCCGCCTCGTCAATAAAACTTTCGGCAACAAGCGGTTTATCAACCGCGGCTTCCATTGAATCGGAACTGCTCGCCGAATTTTCTTTTTTTTGGTGCGCGGAAAAAGGCCAAATCTTTAAATCATACTTTTTCTCCGGCAATAAATAAACATAGCACAAAGAAAATATGATTCCCAGGGCTGTTGCCAAAGCTAAATTTAAAACAATGTTCGGCTTAACCGGCCAGTTGGAAATTACCGGAGAATCAATCACCTTTACGCTTACTTTGTCGCCGCCGCCGTGATAAAGGCTGTTTTTTGTTTTTAAAATATAATTCACGGCCTCTGCTATTTGCCCGGCTTGGTATTTGTCTTTATGGTAAACATTCACGACAATCATGCCCGTGTCGCTTACCGCCCGCGCGTCCGCGGTTTTCGTCCATTCCTTCAGCCGCTTGTCGGGCCTGGCCGGAAAATAATCAGCGTTAACGTGATAGCCGGAATTTATAACTTCGTTGAAAAACGAATCGGAAGCGACCACGTTGGCCAAGACATTGCTTAAATATTCGTTTGACTTGGAAGCGACATAAGGGTCAACCACGTCCGCGTAGCTTTGCACGACCAGCAATTTTGATTTTGCTCCATACTTAAAAGGCTGTACCGCGGTAAAAACGACTCCCGCCATTACAAATAAAATAACCAGCAATAAAATTGTCGCCTTTTTTCTGTTGATAACAGCTATGAACTCTTGTAATTCCATAAATTTTTTATAATTAGTTTAACAGCAAACATTATCATATTCTAATATATATGTCAAGACGATTTTTTCTTTTTTACAATTGAGGTATAAAAATAACAAAAAAGAGCTAAAATTAGCCCTTTCTAAAATATATCAAAAATTATTTCAAATATTTTTTCCCCTTGAGTTCATCGGGCAGGCCCGCCAGAACGCTATTTTTTTTGTAACCCGCTTTTTCATTTTTTTGCTCTCTTAAATATTTTTGATTTTTTAATTCGGCGGGTAAATATTCCTGCTTTTCCTTATAGTCATACTCCGGCGAATATTTATAACCCTTGCCGTAGCCTAAATTCTTCATAAGCTTGGTCGGCGCGTTACGAATGTGAAGCGGCACGGGAAAGTTGCCGTGTTCGCGGACATCCGCAGCCGCCTTATCGTAAGCTATGTAGAGGTCGTTGGACTTTTCGCACTTGGCCATGTAAACAACCGCCTGCGCCAATATTACGTTGCACTCCGGCATGCCTATGAAGTGGCAAGCGTTATAAACGGCAACCGCCTGTTCCAGCGCGCGCGAATTGGCAAGTCCGATATCTTCGGAAGCAAAGCGCACCAAGCGGCGCGCGATATAAAGCGGGTCCTCGCCGGCTTCCAGCATCCGCGCCAGCCAATACAAAGCCGCGTCCGCGTCCGAGCCGCGCATGGATTTGTGCAGGGCGGAAATAATATTATAATGCTCCTCCCCGTCTTTGTCATAAAGCAAATGCGATTTCTGAAACGCTTCTTTGATTATTTCTGTAGTGATTAAAATCCCCCTAACCCCCTTTATCAAGGGGGCGGTCATTGCGGCGTATTCCAACGTGTTCAAGGCCGCGCGCGCGTCTCCGTTCGCCATCCGCGCCAACACGCCGATTGTTTTTTCGTCAATTTTTATTTTTAACTCCCCTAATTCCCTTTTCTCATCTTTCAAAGCCCTTTTAATAATATCTGTGATCTGTGTTTCATTTAGTTGTTTCAAAACAAAAACACGACAACGCGACAAAAGCGCGCCGCGCACTTCAAAACTCGGGTTCTCGGTAGTGGCGCCGATAAGAATTATTGTCCCCTTTTCCACGTGCGGCAAAAGCGCGTCCTGTTGCGCCTTATTCCAACGATGAATTTCGTCAATGAAAAGAATTGTTCTCTTATTTGCCCCCTTTGCATAAAGAGCCTGTCCCGCACCAGATGCGGGAGGGTTAGGGGGATTTTCCCCTTTTTGCATAAAGGGGGACAAGGGGGATTTTTCCTCCGCCCTCGCTATAACCCTTCGCAACTCCTCCACCCCGCTCGTCACCGCGCTGAATTGCGTAAAATCCGCCTTGGTCATCTTGGCGATGATATAAGCCAAAGTCGTTTTTCCGCTTCCCGGCGGCCCCCAAAAAATCATTGAAGGCAAGCTGTCCGATTCAATTGCCTGCCGTAAAAGTTTCCCTTCCCCCACGATTTCGTCCTGCCCCAAAAAATCCTCCAGTGTTTCCGGCCGCATCCTGTCGGCGAGCGGCGTATAATGCCCCCTTTGTAAAAGGGGGTTAGGGGGATTTTCCTTCTTTTTAATCATGACCCTATATTAACAAAGGAGGGATAAAAATTCAAATAAAAAAAGCGGCTTCGTCTTGCTGACTAATGCCGCCGGAAACTTCATTCACCGGCCAGTCCTTCATCAACTACTTGGCCTCTGCTTTCATCTGTACCTTCGCCTTTTTTATCTTTTTCTGTTTTTTTTATCTTCTTCCGGCCTATCGCCAAAAGGAGATATGTTTCCAAAACCTGACATTCTCTTCACCTCCTTTTTGTAATTTTAAAATTGAAAATCAAAAATCGGAATTCGTAAATTTTACTGGTGGTCGTTGCTGGATTTGAACCAGCGACTTCTTCGATGTGACCCCGCTATTCAGCGGGGCAGGCCTACGCACTCTTGATTTTTGTGGTCGCACCTGGACTCGAACCAGGGACCTTTCCGATGTGAACGGAACGCTCTAACCAACTGAGCCATGCGACCATTTTTTCTGTCATCCCGTGCTTGACACGGGATCTAGGAGGGAGAAACACGAACGTTAATTACTGTCTTATATTATCCTCCATCCCTCATCGCTCTATCCACGGCCATATTCACCAACCTATCCGCTTCCTTGTTTTCTTCGCGCGGAATATGGCTAAATTTAATCTTCTTAAAACCCAAAGTCGCGTTATAAACTTGCACGAACAACGGCGCCAAATCCTTATCTTTCACTCTATACTCTCTATTTAACTGCTTTACCACCAATTCGCTGTCCAAATAAAAATCCAACTCCCGGGTTCCCAACTCTTTCGCCTTTTTCAGGGCCGCGATTACCGCTTTGTACTCGGCTTGATTATTCGTCGCTTCGCCGATATATTCGGAAATAGTCGCCACAGTCGCTCCTTTTTCATTTTTAAAAACGCATCCTATACCGGCCGGACCCGGATTATTTCTCGCACCCCCGTCGGTGTAAATTGTTAATTTCATAATTTCTTTATATCAATTATTTTAAGCTGCGCTTCCCGCCTACCATTAAACTCGTTCATTTCAACATAATACACAATATCAATTTTATCGCCAACCCGCAAATCCTTCCATTGCTCGGCCTGTCCAAACCCCACGGCGGAAATAATACTCGCGATTTGCGATGCGCGATTTGCGATGCGCAACTTAATATGTTGCCCCTCAATGCCCATTTTTATAATATCAACAATTTCCGCGCCGCGGCTTAAAAATTTCGGCCGTTCATTATCTTCGCCAAAGGGCGCGAACATTTCTATATTCTTTACTAATTCCTCGTTAATTTCGCCGAGGCTTATTTCCGCTTCAATTTTTATTTTCGGCCTCAAATCAACTCCCGCCAATTCCCTTTCGGCCACTTCCTTTATCTTCTTAACAAATTCATCCAAATTTTCTTCTTTCAAACTGAAACCGCAGGCAGAAGGATGTCCGCCGAATTTATCCAGAAACTCCGCGCACTCCTCAAGCGCCTTGATAATGTTAAATTCATCAATGCTTCTTCCCGAGCCTTTTAATAATCCCCCTTGCCCCCTTTTAGAAAGGGGGTTTTCCATATTGCCCCCTTTATGCAAAAGGGGGTCGGGGGGATTTAGTATTTCGGTTCTTGTTATCACCAAAGCCGGCTTATAATATTTTTCGCATACCCTTCCGGCCGCCAGCCCTATCACTCCCTCATTCCATAAATTATCTTTCGGACTAATGGCGATGATAACTTTATTTTCGCCACCGCCGTTTACATCCCTATAAATATTCTCAACAATCTCGTTAGTAATCTTTTGCCGCTCAATATTTTTGTCATTTAAATCTCGCGCGAGCGTTACCGCTTCATTGTCATTTTTTGTTATAAGCAATTCAAGGGCGGTATTGGCATGATCTATGCGTCCGGCGGCGTTAAGGCGGGGCGCTATTTGAAAACCGATATTCCAGGCGTCCAACACCCTCCCGTTATTTAATTGCGCCGCTTTCATTAATTCAATAAGCCCCTTTCTTTTTGTTTTATTTAAAACCCCCGATCCTCTTTTCACCAAATTCCGATTTTCGCCAAGAAGCGAAACGCAATCCGCCACGGTTCCAATCGCCGCCAAATCCAAAATTTTTTCTTCCATTTTTTGCTTATCTTCTCCGGACAATGTTGACTTGCTGATTAAGGCCTTAGCCAACTTGAACGCCACTCCCGCGCCGGACAAATATTTAAACGGATATTTCTCGCTCTTAACCGCCGGATTAATAATTAAGCAGTCCGGCAGTTCCTCTTCGTCGGGAGGCGGCTGATGGTGGTCGGTAATAATAACATCCAATCCTTTTTTTTTGGCATATTCCACTTCGCTTTTGCCGCGTATGCCGCCGTCAACCGTGATAATAAGTTTCGCCTTTTCGCTAATTATTTCGTCAATCGCTTTTTTATTCAAGCCGTACCCCTCGCTCACTCTATCCGGTATGTAAACGCCAACGTCAGCTTTGAGTATTTGCAAAGTCTCAAACAGCGCGGCCGAAGCTGTCACGCCGTCAGCATCATAGTCTCCGTAAACGACAATTTTATTCCGCCCCTTAATATGTTTAATAATTAATTCAACCGTCGCCGCCATGCCATTAAATAAAAAAGGATCGTAATCATAATCGCCCCCCTTAACAAAGGGGGATAAGGGGGATTTTAAAAACTCCTCCACATCTTTTTCATTCGTTAAGTCACGGTTATAAAGCAACTGCAAAACAATCGGAGAATACTCCGGATACTTTTTTATAAATTCATCATTTATTTTTGGCATCACCTGCCAGATTTTTTCTATACTCGACATTTTAAAAAATTTATGCTTAAATATAAATAGAAAATCAAAAGGAGGAAAATAAATTGGAATATAATAGACAAACTAATAAAATTTTTTGTTACTGTGAAAGATGCGGTAACAAAAAAATTATCTATCCTGGCACGCGATGTTCGCATTGCGGGCCATGGGGAATAATGAAAAGCGTAGAAGAGTTTAAAAAACAATTCTCTGTTGACGAACCGCCGTTCCTCGGCGCATCTCCAGACACTTTTAAGCAACTTTTAGAATTTTGGAAAAAACACCCGCCGCCATAGCCCTTGCCATTCTTTCGCGCAAGGGTTTTTTTTATTCGCAATTCGCGAATTGGCATTATGCTCATAAGAACGCCAAACCCACAGTCCAGACAACCATGCTTAAAATCACCATGACGCTGATAATCACCCAAAATGTCTTGATAATTTTTTTATTTTGCATAATTTATTTTTTCAATAATTTCACGAATGTGTCGCTCGGAATTTCCACGCTCCCTTTGCCGGCGGCAAGCATCTTCTTTTTGCCCTTCTTTTGTTTCTCCAATAACTTGCGCTTGCGCGACACGTCGCCGCCGTATAATTTTGCCGTAACATCCTTGCGCATGGCCGATAAGCGCTCGGCCGCGATAATCTGACCCCCGATGGCCGCTTGCAATTTCAGGACAAACATCTGTTTCGGCAACGTTTCCTTAAGCGTTTCCACGATTTCTTTTCCGCGCCTGAACGCCTCGTCGCGGTAAACTATAACCGCCAACGCCTCCACCGGCTCTTCGGCGACCAAAATATCCATGCGCGCGACATCAGCCGGCCGATAATCTAGGTATTCGTAATTTATGGAAGCGTAGCCCGAGCTTACGCTCTTTATTTTATCATAAAAATCAGTCAAGATTGTCGCCATTGGTATTTCATAATGCAAAATCACCCTGTTTTCGCCGATATACTCGGTGTTTTTATAAACTCCTCTTTTCCCCTGCGCCAAATTCATTATTCCTCCCATATAGTCCTTAGGCGATATAATATTCAACGTTACCCACGGCTCTTCTGTTTTTTCTATTTCGCTTGGATCCGGCAATTTTTGCGGCGTGCGCACAATAAACTCCTCGCCATTCTTCTTGCGCACGCGATAAGCGACGCTCGGTACGGTCACAATAAGCTCTATATTATATTCCCTTTTTAGCCGCTCCTGAAAAATTTCTAAATGCAACAATCCTAAAAAGCCGCACCTAAAACCATAGCCCAGCGCTTCCGACTGCTCCGGCTCGTAAAACAAAGCCGCGTCGTTTAATTTTAATTTGGCGATCGCTTCGCGCAAGGCCTGAAACTCATTTCCTTCCTTTGGAAAAATTCCGGCAAACACCATGGGCTTTACCTCCTTGTATCCTTTTAACGGTTTAACCTCGCTGCTTGCCCCCTTGACAAAGAGGGTTAGGGGGATTGTATTTGTAACAGTATCTCCCACGCGGCATTCGCTTACGTCTTTAAAGCCGGTGACGATATAACCAATCTCGCCGGTTTTTAATCCGCCGGTTGAAAAATAATCCGGCTTGAATATGCCGACATCCAAAGCAAGGCTCTCCGCGCCAGTCGCCATTAACGCGATTTTATCTCCTTTTTTAACTTCACCTTCAACAATTCGCACGTACGCGACCACGCCCTTGTATTCATCGTAAGCAGAATCAAAAATTAGGGCGCGCAATAACCCGCCCCCCTGATAAGGGGGGTTAGGGAGGTTATTATCATCAAGATTAACCACGCCAGCAGGCGCCGGCACCCGCTCAATAACCGCTTGCAAAATTTCCTTCACCCCCTCGCCAGTCTTGCCGGAAGCTAAAATTATTTCCTCCTCGCGGCATCCTAATAATCTGACAATTTCATCTTTCGTTTTAAGAATATCCGCGGCGGGCAAATCAATCTTATTGACAACCGGAATAATGGCCAAATTCTGCTCCATGGCCAAATAAAGATTAGCCAACGTTTGCGCCTGGATTCCTTGCGTCGCGTCCACGAGCAAAATGGCGCCTTCAACGGCCGCCAAACTCCGCGAAACTTCATAGGTGAAATCAACATGGCCGGGAGTATCTATCAGATTCAAGATGAATTCTGAATCTGATATTTGACATTTGACCCGCCCGCTTTGACGAGCGAAGCGTGTCGGGCGGGCATTTGACATTTGACATTTATATGTCATGGTCACCGGCTGTAACTTAATCGTTATCCCCCTCTCCCGTTCCAAATCCATTCTGTCCAACACCTGCTCTTTCATTTTTCTTTTCTCAATCGTGCCGGTAATTTCCAGCATCCTGTCCGCCAAAGTGGATTTGCCGTGGTCTATGTGCGCGATGATACAAAAATTTCGTATGTTGGTCATAATACACTTCATTTTACTAATTATTCATTTAATGGTCAATCCTTTGCACTCGTCCATGTCATACTTAACACCAAGGAGTGCAAAATATGTTAAACCAT
>CAZZBC010000037.1:0-9962 GCA_964652175.1 uncultured Gammaproteobacteria bacterium
ATTATAGCACATTATAGATATTTTTTCACTTTCTCGGCCACTTCGTTTATTTTTGTATTTGCCTTAATAATATAATCATCAATGCCGAGTTCTTCACACCTTTTTTTGTCTTCCGTCTGTCCCAAGTTCGTAAGAACTATGACCGGCGTTTTTTTCCATTTCGCGTCACCCTTTATGGCCGCCAAAACATCAAAACCGCTCACCCCCGGAAGCATCAGGTCAAGAAGGACGACGCTTGGCGGATCTTTTTTTAAAAATTCAAGCGCCTCGCTGCCGTCGGCCGCGACCCAAATTTCCGCGTTCTCTTTGGCGAATTTAACCTGATATGCTTTAATCAAAAAGGAATCGTCTTCAATTATAAAAATAACTTTTTTTTTCGCGACAACTGTTTTTTTACTGGTTACAACCATTTGAATTTTTATTAGAAATTAGAAATTAGGATTTAGAAATTTTTGACAAATGCCCCTCCACCCTCGCGATAATCGTCTTTAAATCGCTTTCACTTTTAACGATAAAGTCCGCGATGTTCAAGGAAAAAGCTTTTTTTATTTTCTCCGGGCTGGAGGAAACGCTTACCACCACCACGGGTAAATCCTTTAAATTCAGATCCTCGCGAATCTGTTTTAAAAATTCCAAACCGTTCATGCCCGGAAGCAATATATCCAGCCAGACCAAATCCGGCCGTTCCGTCTTTAAAAATTCTCGCGCGTCTTCGGCCGTGAAAAAAGCGGTCACTTTTATGCCGTCTTTTTCCAGTTTCATTTTAATCGCTTCTTGAAGCGCGGCCTCGTCCTCAATTAGGAGGATGGATTTTGGGGAATTGTTGTTTTGGGTAGACATAGGGGTATTATAGCATAAATATAAAAAATAAAATATAAACTCAAAATTTTTAATTTTATAATTTTAAAATAATATTTTAATATTCTAATTTTTAATACGGATAATATTAAAATTTATAAAGGCCATGTAAATCTTCTTTAAAATATTAAAAATTAAGGCATTATTTAAAAATTAAAAATTACAAAATTAAAAATTCTATACGGCCAGCCCCACTTCCCCTTCTTTCGCTTTCATGCCTTCCATGGGAATGGTGAAATAAAAAGTCGTTCCCTTGCCTTCTTCTCCGCTTTCGGAGGAAAACCAAACCTTACCGCCCCAACTGTCAACAAGCGATTTAACAAGAGACAAACCCAGTCCGGAGCCTTCTGGCGCGACTTTAAAGGCGTTATCGGCGCGAAAAAACTTTTTAAAAATCTGGGTTTGTTGTTTTTGTGGGATGCCGATGCCATTGTCCCTCACCGCGTACTCAATAAAACCGTCTTTTTTTTCTTCTATGGAAACGAAAATTCCGCTTCCGGCCGGAGAATATCGGCTCGCATTGGCGATAAGGTTCTGCACGACTTGCCAAATCATGTCTTTGTCCAGGGAAATAAGAGGTAATTTCGCCGGCTTGGAATTTATTTCCACGTTTTGCGTTTTTTCTTTGAGTTGCGCCTTTAATGAATTAATAATTTCCTTAGTAACCGCTTTCAAATCCAGTGGCATGGGCGCTATTTTAACGCGCCCGGCCTCCACTCTGGCAAGCTGCAAAAGCAAGTTGACCAAATTTATCATTCTGTCCGTTCCCTCGTAAATGCGCTCCACGAAATGCTTCTGCTCGTCCGTAATCGCTCCGGCGTCCCCGCCCATAAGCATTTCCGAAAACCAGCGCATGGAAGTAAGCGGTGTGCGCAGTTGGTGCGAAGCGACTGAGATAAAACCGGATTTGGCTTCGTCCAGCCTTTTTTCTTCGCTAATGTCCCTAAAAATCGCCACCGCCGCCCTCGTTCCTCCGCGTTCCAGGGGGGAAATTATAAAAGCGGACGGAAATTTTCTGCCGGAAGCCGTTTGAATGTAAAAATTGTCTCTCACATCGGCCGCCACGGGCTTGCCGGTCCTTAAAACCGTCGCTATCGGCCGCTCCTCGTCGGAAAGAAGCTTATCTCCTTTTAAGACGGAAACGACTCTTTTTATTTCCCGCCCGACCGCGTCCGCAACGGAAACTTCCAAAAATTTGCCGGCCGTGGAATTAATGGTAATGATTTTGCCGTCAGAGTCAACCACCAAAAGACCTTCGCCCATGGAGGAAATAATGGCTTCCGAACGACTGCTTTCCTCGGCCAGCTTCCTTTCCGATTCCTTGGCGTCTTCCAAAATGTTAAAAAGCGCCATTTTCGTTTCCTCCATTTTTTTTGTGTATTCCTTACGCTCGTTTTCCATCCTTCTCTCTCCCGTAATGTCGCGCGATATAAAAAGTATGAAACTGACTTCTCCCACGGCGTTTTTTACCGGAATCAAACTGCTGGCGCACCATTCTCCGGTGGCGGTCCCTGCCGGATGCCGAACTTCAAAACTGCTTATCTCGCCTTTTAAAGCGCGCTCCATCCTTTCCTTGACCGTTGTTTTGTATTTATCATCAATGCATTTCATGTAATCCCATTTTTTTATTTCCTCCTCACCAAGGCCGGTCAAGAAATGTTCCTCTTGCCCGTGCTTGTTTATGGAAATCAGCTTCCCGTCCTTGTCAAACCATTTGATGCACAGCGGAGTTTCGTCAATAAGCGTTTTAAACATCTGTTCATTCTGTTTGGCTTTCATTTCCGCCCGCTTCAGAGTCGAAATGTCGCTGGAAAGAAATAAAACCGACTTAACCTTTCCATCCTTGTCTTTTATGGGGCTAATCAAACTGGAACACCATTCATGGCAAGAGCCCTCGGGAGTATGCTCAAATTCCAGGCGTCCCTCCTCGCCTTTTTCAAACGCCCGCTTGAATTTCTCCATGGCCTCGGCTTGGTAAGCCGGCTTAACCGTTTCCCACCATTTCCAATTCCTTACCTCCTCGTCGCTCTTGCCGACGAGAAAATGCTCCTCCCGTCCGCCCTTGTTTATAAAAACCAAATTTCTGTCCTTGTCAAAAACTTTAATGCAAAGCGGGGTATTTTCTATAAGGTCGCGGTATTTTTCCTGCGCCGCCCGAGCTTCCGCTTCGTCTTTTTTAACCGTATCAAGCAAATTTTTATAACCCTCCTCGCTTTTTTTTATGTCGGCGTAAAAATATTTTATAACGGTCGCCAAAGCGAAATAAAAAGCGACATAAAGCGCAAGCAGGCCTATATGGTACAAATCATAGAGAGGCTGGGTTAAAAAATACAAGACGTAAGTTTCAACGCTCAAAAAAATTAAAAAAACAACGACTTGCGCCGCGGTGCCGAAAACGGCGGCCGCCATAGCGGCCAAAAAGAAAAGAGGAAAAAATCCGGCGTGCAGGCCTTCCGTAAAATAAATTATCAAGCCAAAAGTGATGAGGTAAAAAAAACCGTCTAGAAAAAAGTGAACTCCTTGGGAAAACAATTTTTTCTTTTTAGCTATGTCGCTCGCGATAAACCAAATGGCGGAAATAATGATGACATACCACAATTTCTGAAAATCAATATGATGGATGAGCGACACTTCAATATGCCCCGATTCCTTAAGCACATATAAAATAAGAAAGAACGAAAACACCAAAAAACCGGCCGCGGCAAAGACGACGAAAGAAGCGCCGGTGGTATGCTTATTTATAATACTGGCTATAGATTTAAACATTTTAGTTACTCGTCTGTCGTTTAAGGTTTTCGCTGCCCGTATCGTTAAGGTGCGTCGACAAACGTCTTCTATTCTTAAACTTATCCCAAGCAATTGCTAAATTAAAAAGTTGCCTGGCTGATTTATCGTACATATCTACCAACTCATTGCATAAAGCTATTTCTATCTTATAAATATCTTTGGCCTGCTCTAAACTAACTATTGTTTCATTGCATTCGGCCATCGCATCATCCAGATATTTCTGAAATCCCTGTCTTTGATGCTTTTTGGCAAATCCTTCCGCAATCAACCGGGGAACCGCCTTAGAAGAACGGCTTAACTGATCTTTTAAATCAAATCTCTCGTTTTCAGGAAGTTTTGGCAAAATTTTAGTCGCCACTAAAATTGATGCCTTATAACTATTTTGATAGACATCCAAATCTCGAAAACTTCGTATGGGTTTTTTATTAATATCCATAAACATTAAACGATAAACGATACGAGCCGCGATGACGTATAACAAAAAAACGATTATTCAGCGTTTTTCCGCGACTTTAACCCCTCAATCTCCTTCTTCAACTCCATCATCTTTAACTCCCGGCCGATAGCTAGACTGTTGAATCTTTCCATTTCTTCCACTTTATATTTAAGCTTCTCCTGGGTGAAAGAAAACTGCTTGTTGATATCCACGAGCTGACGATTGGTGACCAGCAAATTCTCTTCTGATTTTTTTAAATCTTTCACGGCCTCGTTCAATTCCTTTGTTCTTATTCTTACGTCCTCCTCGCATTTCTTCGCCGCTTCTTCCGCCATTATTCTTCTTTTCTTTTCTCCTTCCCTTACTTTTTCCAGAAAGTATTTGTTCACGCCGGCAATGACAAAATACAGAACTGTCTGCAAAAGAAGAACGCCGTTATGGTAGGCGCCGATTCTTTCTCCCGTCTTTATATCAATAAAATAATGCAGTGCGTGCGTTAAAATGCTAAGAATGATTAAAAAGATAATCAATTCGCCGACGGTGCCGAAAAGAGGCGCGGAAATCGTGGCTAAAAAGAAAAGAAAAAACAGCCCGCCCTCATAACCGCCGGAAAAATAAACAATCAAGCTGTAAAAAGAAAGGTAAGCGGCGCTGTCAATTATAAAATGCACTCTCCTGCCGATTAATTCCTTTTTTTTGGCGATATCCGAAAAAATAATCCAAAGCGCGGAAACTATAATGACGTAAATCAGCTTGCCGAAATCCATATTCTCGCGATGCCTGAAAACAAAAAGAAAAACCGTCACCGAGAGTCCACCGATTGACCAGAGCACAAGCGGAAAACCGGAAGTGTATTTCTTAAAGAGTTTGATTATTTTTAGAAACAGGTTTTTCATTTTTTTCTCTACGAAAATACGAAAAAATACGAAAATACGAAAAATTATATTACGTTAACAATTCTTTTAAACTTTAATCCTTCTGAAGTAAAATTAGCTATAATACCTAATTGTAAATTAAAAACCTTTAAATAGGCAACTACTTGTTCAATATTTTTTCTGGAAAAATTTCTGTCTTTTTTTATTTCTAAAACTATTTTATCATCAATCAAAAAATCTAAAAAATAACTGCCAATTTTCTCTTCTTTGTATTTTAACGGAGAAAAAACCTGTTCCTTAAATTTTAATCCGCATCTTTTCAATTCCAAGGTGATAGCGCGTTGATAATATTTTTCCTGATAGCCACTTCCTAATTGTTTAAAAATCTCAAATAATATACCAACAATCCGATAACTTAATTCCGGATAAACCAGATCGGTCCTCCTTAATTTTTGAATCATAACTTTCGTATTTTCGTAAAAAATTCGTAATTTCGTAGCTGATTATTTTAACCAGCCGAATCTTTGCACTATCTTGGTGTTCCCCCACCATCGGCCGAATCCCAACCAACTGCCGGCGTCAACAACCGTCAAGCCGATCATAATAATGGCGTTGATAATATGATCATCCAGAAAAGGATTATGAACCGGGGGCATAAAACCGGCCGTGTACATAAGAACAAGCATTAAAGCGCCGGAATAACCCGCGATTTTTACTCCCATGCCCAAAAGAAGCGCCAGGCCGATAAGAAGGAGGCCAATCATAAAAAGCCAGTCAACAACCGGATTGCCGGCCATTGATTGGTAAATGCCGGCCAAGGGGCCATGCGTGGCGAATTTTAAAAAACCGAAAGTGGGAGAACCGCCGTCCAGCCACCCCTTGCCGGAAGCGGTGGCGAAGCCGAGACCGAACACTTTGTCAATAAAAGCCCAGAAAAAAATCCACCCCATGCCGAGGCGAAGCAGGCCCCAAATAACTTGATCTTTTGTTAAGTTCATAATATTGGCTACGAAATTACGAAATAATACGAAATTACGAAATGAAAAAAATTTTTCGTATTTTCGTAAAAAATTCGTACTTTCGTAGATAATTTATTTACTCTTTAACTCTTCAATCTCTTTCTTCAACTCAATCATCTTCAACTCCCTCCCTATCATCACGTGATTTAAGCGTTCCAATTCGGCGGCGTGCTCTTTAATTTTTTCTTCGGCGTTGCGGTGTCTGGTAATGTCAATGCCCGTGCCGATTACGTATTCAACCGCCTTTCCTTTACAGACCAGGTCGGCGTTGGACCAGGAAATCAGCCGCTTGGCTTTATTTTTTGCGACCCAGTAATTCTCGTGCTTAATTGGGAGATGTTTTTTTTCCAGTTGGTCAAAAACAGCTTTCACCGACTCAATTTCTTCGGGAACAAGCAAAAATTCCCAGACGAATTTTCCGGCAACTTCCTTGAATTTATAATCGGTCGCTTCTTCGCAAACGCGATTAAAATAAATAATCCGGCCATCTTTGTCAAGAATAACAACTAAAGCGCCAATCATATCAAGAAGAATGGGCAAGAGTCCGCAAGTATCGCAATTTTCGCAACCACAAGTTTTATGGCCTAAAATCTCCTTTTGCAAAAAAGCCGCGGCGTTTTGCCTTTCATTCTTTTTATTTGTCGCATTTTTCACGGGCTTCATATTCTTTCCGCGTCTTATTCCGCGTAGTTCCGCGCTTACTTCCCTATTATCACAATTATATCATAAATATCGCTTTCGTTTAATGTCTGGTCCGCGCCGAGCGCGTATTTTTTGGAAACCGAGTCGCGGATAAGAGGGCTATAATCAATTTTGCTTGCTTTAATTTTTATAACCGTTTGGCTGGCCGCCGGAGCGTTGCCGGCGTTGGCCACGGTCCAGCCCTCGGCCGTTAAAAAATTTTTCAAATCTCCCGCCAACCCGGTTGTTTTCGTGCCATTTAAAACCGAAATTTTTATTGCTGATTTATCCAACGGTAGTGGCGCGATTGGCGCGGTTGTAGTGGCGGCAACGACAATAGTCGTAGTCGCGACAATAACCGATTCGGAAGTGGTGGTAGCAACCGTTTCAGTTGAAGTAGCGCTTGTCGTTTCGTTTGTCGTTATAATACTAATCGCATTCTCTGTCGTCTGTCGTCTGTTATCTGTTATCTGTTCCAGTCCCAACTTCTTCGCCACCCGATAAAAATTATCCATATCCAGACTGGTCAAATGTGAACTTGCGCTGTCATCCGTATCAAAAACATTTTTAATGTTAGATGATAAAAATTTGACTGAATAAATAAAGACTACAACAACGGCGAGGAAAAAAACGCCGGAAAGCAAGGGGTAGATAATTTTTTTTACTTTGATATTTTTCATACGAAAAATTATTATGAACCCTTTCGTACTTTCGTACATTTTCGTACTTCGTAGTTTAGCTACTTAGTATGCACTTTCGCTCGCAGCGAAACGGAAGAATTGCCGTTCCAATCGCCGTAAGGGGCCGATAAATTGATGCTTGAAATTGCCGTAAAATAAGGCAGTTTCTCAAAACTTTTCAGGTATTTAATCAATGAAATGATATTGCCGTTAAGGTTTATGCCGTAATTAATGGATGAACTTACAGGACTCTCAAAGCTTAACGTTTGGTCAATTGAATTTGTTTCAGCCAAATCTTCCAGAGACGAAACAAAATCCAAAATATTATCAACCGGCGGAATAGCGTTTTCTATTTTCGCGTCAAAGCCGTCAATAACTTCAAAATCTTTCCGCAACTGCGCCAATGTATCATTCCTTTTCTCCAAAACGGAAGAAAGCGACCTTTGTTCGGCTATAGAACGGCTGATTTTGGAAATTTGGCGGCTGAAAAAAATAATCGCTAAAAACGCGACAAAAATTACCGCGCCCGCTCTAAGCAGTTGTTTTGAAACGGCGAAAAACAATTGTTTTTTGTTGAACATAAACGTAATGCGAATCTGCGAATTACACGCGAATGCTGCGAATATTTGTAGATTTGAATATCATTTGTAGATTTGAATTATGTTAGGGTCTTTCAGCCAGAACGATATGGAAAAAGGAATATTATCTTTTTGCGCCAAATTAGTAAGCGGCATGACTACTTCGGCAAGCCATGACGATTCTTCCAGCGATTTTTTAAATAAATTTAGTTGGGCGCGATTCAGGGCAACGCCGCTTATGGACATCTGCTCGGCCGGCGAAGGCAAAGATAAGCCGCTTATATTTATTCCATTCGTCATTCTTAACTTCAATTCTTCCAAAAAAGCGCTCCAATAAGGCATATCGGCCAAAAGCGAACTTGTTTTTGCCGCTAATTCATTAAAATTTTTCGCTCTCGCCTCAAGTAAAGAAGCGCCGGCCGGCGCGGGCAGAGAGTTTAAAAATGAAATCCGCTCATTAACGTTTTTCCCCAAAGAAATCATCAGAAGCCAAACGCCGAAAAATACAACGGCGAAAAAAATAGAAATGCCTATGGCGGCGCTGGAAATGAATTCGGCAAAAGCGACGGCCTTTTGGTTTTCATAGGCCTCTTCCGTGCCCACCGGCAAAAAACTTACTAAGGTATCGTCGGAACGCGGAATTATTCCCCGTAAAGCGACGCCGGCCGCGGCTAACCATTTAGAATTATTTTTTTGTATTTCAGGATTGGCTGAAAAGGGCTCAATTATTTTAGCGGTAGCCGCTAAATCCCCTTTGCCCTCCCGCATCCGGTGCGGGACAGGCTCTTTATGCAAAGGGGATATATTAAACTTTTCCACCCCTTCACCGACAGCGATAATTTGGGAAATTTTTTTATTCTTGTCCGCTTCAAAAAAATCCGTTATTTTTCTTATTTCTTTGGCCAAAAAATCATTCAACCCCCCCTTACCCCCTTTGACAAGCTCAGAGTGAGCCCCTTTTAAAATACCTCCTTGCTCATTTTTGTCAAAAGGAAGTAAAAAGGAAAATGGAACAAAACGATTGAAATAAATAATTTTATTTTCAACAACAGAAAGCGAAACCCCGCTTTTTGAAAAATTCATAATCAAAGCGGGCGAGGCATCCGCGGCAAGAGAACGGACAATGCTTAGGGGGTGCGGTTCAATCGCCACCGGCGCGATTCCGGCCAGCGCCAAGGCAGCCATGTATTCGCTAATCGCTTCCCGCGAAGCGGATGCCAAAAACACTAAATTTCCTTCCTTGTTTTCCATTTTTTCCCAATCAATGTAAAAATCCTTGGGATTAAACGGCATCTGTAGCTCGGCTATGGTGCGCATTGACTCTTTCAGCCGATCGCCTCCCACGATTTTCGGGAAAAAATAAAGCTTGAAATAAACGGCGTCCGCCGGGATGGAAACAACCGCGTATCTTATCGGCGGTTTAATTTCTTTCAGAAAGCCGCTGACAATTTTTACAAAACCATCTTTATCTTTGAGCCGCCCGTCCGTTATCATGCCGGCTGGCAGGGGTTTTTCACCGATGGCCTTGATTTCCGTCAAATCCCTGCTTGTTGTCGCGGAAAGACGCGGAATCCCGCTAGGGCGGGACGGAAAAACGCGGAAATTCTTCTTTTTTTCTTCGCTTTTCTCGAATTTCTCTTTTTGAACAACTTTTGCTTTGCGGACAGCCAAAAGAATTAAGCGGATATAAGAATCGCTTATTTCCATGCCGGCAATCGGCTCTTCGCGGGTGAATAGTTTAAGTAAATCCATTTTTTAAACAGAATTTAGAATATAGAATTCAGAATATAGGAGTTATTCAAACAAATTTTTTACTAAATTTAATTATCCTAAATTCTAAATCCTAAATTCTATATTCTAGTTTGTCACTTCCTGCCAGTTCACGCTTTGAATCTGCCCGTTGGCTGAATCGTCAAAAGTAACGCTTACCTGCACTTTCCTGATATTGGCCTTGACGCGGCCCTCGGAAACAATGACTTTCGGCGAGGTGGCGGCGCTTACTGTTATTTTAGCACACCCCTCGTTATTGGAACATCCGTTTTCCGTAA
>CAZZBC010000038.1:0-9524 GCA_964652175.1 uncultured Gammaproteobacteria bacterium
TATTTCCATTATATCGGTACCTTATATGCCTGTCCAAGATTCCAAGACCATTATATCATTCAAATTTTACGACTACAACCTCCGACACCGACCCGAAACGCATCGGAATGCCCCATGTACCGACGCCGCTGGAAGTATAAACCGTTAAATTCTTGAATTTCTTTAAGCCATAATCATATCCCCTGAAAATAAAATGGGTAAGAATATTGGCGGGAAACATCTGGCCGGCGTGAGTATGCCCCGAAAGCTGCAGGTCAATCCCCTCCTCTTCGCTCACTTTAAAATAATATGGTGAGTGGGCCAAAAGGATGCTTGGCTTATTTTTTTCAATCGCAAATTTTTTTAAAATCTCCCTGAATTTATCTTCCGTGCGCGCGTTAAAATAATCCACTCCCATAAGCCGGATGCCGCCTATTTCCACTTGCTCATTATCCAGCACCTTGATGCCGGCGTCTCTGATCGTTTGCAAGTACGGAGTTTTATCGGAAAATTCTTCATGGTTGCCGGCGACAAAATATTTCCCAAGAGGAGCTTTAAGCCGGTTGAAAGGTTCAATCAACTTGTTTAAATAAACAACCTGGCCATCATAAAAATCGCCGCCGATAAAAATAATGTCCGGTTTTAGTTCGGCTATTTTTTCCGCCACTTTTGCGACAAAAGAATAGCCCCTTACCGGCCCTAAATGTAAGTCGCTCACCCATGCCGCGGTCTTGCCCCGCCATTCGGTCGGCAGGTTCGGCAACCGCACGTTTACGCGCGCAACGCGAATGATGTTCGCGTTCACGATGCCGTATATACCCACGACCACTGCCAATATCAGCAATATTTCCGCAAAAATTTTAATGTCAAAATCAATGTTTAAAACCTTGGCCAGGCCGTAGCCAAGCCACGAAATAACGGCCGCCCAAAGGAAAAAATAAAAAAAACCGAGCCAAGTCGCGGCAGCGGTGTAAAAAATTCTTATTAGAATATGGCTTGAGCGGAAAATCAAAACCGAAGCTAAAATAAAGCTTATGGACAAAAAAGTTAAAGATATTTTAAGAGTTAAAACAGCCGCGGGGTTAGTTACCGCCAAAAGGTGCGTCAAAGATTTATATAAGAACCAATGTCCCAAAAATAAAACGGCTTGAATGACAGATAAAGCGATAATCAATGTGTAGATCATATATAGTTAATTTTTATTATTTTAACATAACAGGCAAATATTCTTGGCGTCACAGATTTCCACGCAAAAATTCTTAAGTATTTCTTCGCCATAATCTGTGTCGGAAACTTCGGGATGGAACTGCACGCCATAGAGGTATTCAAATTGAGCCGCGGCCACTGGGGCGTTCTCCGTTTTTCCCAATATTATTATCTTTGGATGCGGCTTGATCACGTCGCCATGGCTCTGGAGAACCATCGACTCATTAGGTAGTCCGAAAAATAAAGGAGAGTGATCAAGGACGACCATATTATGTCTTCCAAATTCTCGTTTCCCGGACGACACTACTTCGGCGCCGACATGCTTGGCCCACATTTGAAATCCAAGACAGATGCCCAAAACAGGCGTGCCTAAATCGAAAATACGCGCATCAAATGGCGGCGGATCCAGGTAGACCGAAGCCGGCCCGCCAGACAAGATAATGCCGAGCGGAGAAAGTTTTTTTACATCCTCGGCCGTAACGCTGGCCGGATTAACTACCAGACAAAAAACGCCAATCTTGGCGAGCATCAGCCTGATCAGATGGTCAAACTGGCTGCCCATGGGAAATAATAGAAACAATCCATCGGTTTTACGCACCATTTTTTCTTCCTCTATCTCACGCAGTGATACATCATCAACCATCTTTAATGTTTCAAGCATAGTTCCTCCTTTTTTTGAACGATATACTTAATGGTGAAAAGACCATTTGAGTGAATATTAAATGGAAGTACGGAAAATGTCAATGAAATCTGTTTTTGGATCTGTGGATTAAATTCGGTAAAATAATTTCAAAAGCATACCCCGGATGGTCGTGGAGCTACTCCTTCGTGGTTTGAGAGAATTTTAATTCAGGAGCATACAAAAATAAGGCTAATAATAGCCTTAATCTCGTATACTCCGGGGCAGGGACTCGAACCCCGATATGCAGAGCCAGAATCTGCAGTCCTGCCATTAGACGACCCCGGAAAAATAAATCCCCCTATCCCCCTTTACGCAAAGGGGCTTTTTTACTCCACCACTCTTCCTCCAAACGTCTTAAGCAGATTATCTATCATATCTCCGCCTTCGGCGCTGTTTTTATTTTTATCTTCATTATTCTTATTATTTTCCGATTCTTCTCCCGCTAAATTTTCTTCGCTATTTTCCCTACCCCCTATTCCCTCCTCCCTAATCCCTGTTTCCATCCCCTCGTCAATCACCGCCTCCACGGTCAAGGGCAACCCATAAACTTCATTTAAAACTTTTTCTACAATCGCCCTGATACTCGCTTCATTTATTCTATCCCTGTGAAATTTATAACGAAAAGCCAGGCAAATTTTATTGCCGTTTACATCGCGCGGTTGACAAACGCGCAATATAAAAGAAAGTGAATGGTTGTATTTTTTTACTTTTGCCAACACTTCGTTCCATTTGGCGATAATTTCTTCTCTGCTAATATTGGCTGGCACCCCTTTTGCCGGCATGTTCGTATTCCCTTCCCCCGCGCGCCCTCCTTCATTTCTTAGCCAACCGGCAGGCGCCGGCGAAACAGGGAGCTTCCCTCCGGCTAAAGGCATAAAAGAAGTCGGCGCTAAACATAACCTTATAATAGCCAATTCAACCGGCAATTGCGGAATGTTCGCTCCCTTAAGTTCATTTCTTGCCTTTATGAACTGTTCGCAATGGCTTATTAAACTTTCCACGGCCAGCCCTCTTGACGCTTCATTAATTTTTATTTCCAGCGCTTCACCCAATTCCAACCCCAACCTTTCGGAAATAGTGGGATTAATTTTAATAAACATGATTTTTCTTAGCACTTCAATCAAGTCGTTTAAAAACACTTTAAGGTCAACGCCCTCATCAATCAGTTTATTGATTAATCCGATGGCTCCGGCCGCATCTTTCTTGGCCAGATAGTCTACCAAACTCACTACTTCCGCCAAATCGCTTCGCGGCACAATCAAATCGGCTTCTTCTTGAGTAATTTCCTTCTCGCCCCCTCGTCCCGCCGCGGCGGGATCGGGGCCAGCAATAGAAACAATCTGGCCCAATAAGCTTTCCGCGTCGCGCATATGCCCTTCGGACTGGCGCGCGATTGATTCAAGTATGCTTCTTTCCACTTTAATTTTTTCGGACTTCACGATATACTCAAGCTTCCGAACAATATCGCTTACGCTAATACGCTTAAAATCAAACCGCTGGCAGCGCGAAATAACGGTAGCCGGAACTTTGTGTATTTCCGTGGTACATAAAATAAACACGACAAAAGCAGGCGGTTCTTCTATTACTTTAAGCAAAGCGTTAAAAGAAGAAACAGAAAGCATGTGCACCTCATCAATAATAAACACCTTATATTTTGACTTGACCGGCGTCACCCTCGCGGAAGCGATGATATTTTCCCGCACATTATCCACGCCGGTATGGCTGGCCGCGTCAATTTCAATAATATCCAGACTGCGGCCATCAGTAATGTCGCGGCAACTTAAACACTTATTGCAAGGCTCGTGTGTCCCGGCCTTTCTTGTTTCGCAATTTATCGCCTTTGCCAAAACACGCGCCAACGTTGTTTTCCCGACCGCGCGCGGCCCGCAAAAAATATAGGCATGGGCTAATTTACCCGCCTCAATTTCATGCTCCAAAGTAAGTTTAATGTGATTTTGTCCGACCACTTCGGCAAAATTCTGCGGCCGGTATTTGCGATAAAGCGTTGCCATATTATAAACTATCTACATAGTTATTCTACATACAAAAAATAAAATAAGCAACTCCTTCATTAAGAAAAAGGAGTTCTGTTATTTTAAAAGACCGGCGAAGCCGGTCTTTTCAGTTCTTTTAATTCTAGTAATCTTATAATTACTCGGTGGCCGCTTCCGTGACGCTTCCTCCTCCATCTTCAATCGTCACTTCAGTCGCGGTCTCTTCGGTGGAAGTTGCCGCAGTCTCGCTGCTCACGCAGGTCTTCAGGCTGTCAGTGTAAATTTTTCGGGCGTTCTTAAGCGCCTCGGCGGCATTTTTCCTTGATTGCTTAAAGGACTCTTTAAAAGTTTTGTTGCAATTCATAATAGCCTCTTCCTGTCCTTCGGTCGTCTCAAGCGCGGTTTTCTGGCAGGCGGTTCGGGCCGAAATGGCGGAATTCAATTCGGTGGTAAAGTTGGTGTTAGCGCTAATGATCGCGGCATCCTTAGTTTCAATCGCGGCAGTGACGCAGGACACCGATTCCGAAGTAATGACATGATACGGCTTCTTATTCTCTTCTCCATTCATCTTTTTGTATCCCCATAACGCGTTTCCGACTCTTCTAATCTTTTCATAAAGACTGATGTATTGCGGAGCCGTGATTTTTTCCAATTCCTGTCCGGAAGCGGCGGTTTCCTTCTTTTCCGCTTTCCGCTCTTTTTTTATCCCGAATAACGCGGTTCCCTTTTTAACTATATTTCTGAAAAATCTGATCTGATCGGGAGAAAGGATTTTTTCCAAAGAACTCCCGCTTTCGTCGCTTTGGACGGTTGTGGAAGCATCGCCCTCCTCGGCCATCGCCGGCAAAAGAACGGCGGAACCCAGAATGAAAGACACAACTAAAATAATTGATAAAACTTTTTTCATAATTTTTTTGTTAAAAATTTATTAAATTAATATGTTAAACCTCCGTTATTTGCCTCTTTGACAATATTCTCCACCGCCGCCCATTTGTCCCGACGATTCTGTCGGGATCCCGACTTCCGACGCCTTCGGGTCGGAACGTCGGGACTCTCCCTGTTTTTCATTCTTTGACAATATTCTCCACCGCCGCCCATTTGCTCTCCCCTGTCTTCGAAACCACAATTACTGTTTCATCCCCCGGCTCGCCCCTGAAATAAGTCACGCTGGCGCTTAAGATGCGCCATCTCCTGCCGTCAGCCGCCACGAAAAACGCGCCTTCGTCGCCCTTCTCCAGTTTTCCCACCACCCTTGTCCGTTCAATCGGCCCTATCTGTTTGTAAATAAAAGCGCCGTTGGCGGCAATAGTAAGCTTCATAATGTCGCCTTCCACCAACTTTGATTTGGAAGCGTAATTGGCCGGCACGCTGTATTGTTTGCCGTCCGGTCCAATCATGCTTTCGCCGTCAAACACGCCTTCAATCACTTTTACTTCCCCTTCTTCCGCCGGCCTAAATCCCTCTTCGCTTATCTGCCCGATGCTCACGGCCATTTCTCTTTCTTCCCTTAAATCATCCGGCATGAGTTTAAGCAATTGTTCGCTGGCGTCCTTGATATTTTGCAATAATTTTTTCATCAAAATCGCCTTTGAATTGACAATGACAACATCTTCGTCTCCCACCCCCTTTATATAAAGGGGGGCAGGGGGGATTTCTCTCATCTCCTCCGCCAGTTCTTCAATCTCATCGTTTGTGTTTGTATTTTTATTTTCTTCATCCTCCCCGTTAGATATTTTTGCTGTTTTTTTTATGTTAATCATAAATTTTTCATATAATCATAATATCTTTGACTAAATATTTAATTACATTTAGATATCTAACGGGGTCCATATTTTTTATCTTAATTTTTATTTTTGATTTTTTATTTTTAATACTATATTTTCACTCTTCTCCTTATCTCCGCTTCAATGACATTCCTGTCCTGGCCGAATTTCAAGCGGGAAAGCGACTTGATCTTGGCGGGCATGTCGTCCCTTTCTATGCCGGGCAAAGGCCAAGGCGTGGTCATGGAAAACGGACGGCTGGCGGTATTATCAATTAACAGTTTAACATAAACAGTATACTTATCAATATTTATCAGGTCATACTGGTTAAAAACCGGGGCGAATTCCTTTTCCATAATCTCGGCGTCTCCCGAGCCGATTTTAAAAAGCATCCAAGTGCCGACGTTGCCGAAAACAGCATCTTTAATGGAAGTGTCCTGGCCCTTGATTAATTGCCCCAAGTATTGATGGGCAATGATTAAATTCAAACTGTACTTTCTGGCTTCCGAAAGTATGGAACAGATCGAATCAGTTGTAAAATTTTGGAATTCGTCAATATAGAGATAAAAATCCTTTCTGGTTTCCGCCGGCATGTCGGCGCGCGACAAGGCGGCCATTAAAATTTTTCCCACCAAAATCATACCCAAGAGATAAGCGTTCATCTCGCCGATAAGGCCCTTGGTTAAATCCACTAAAAGTATTTTTCTTTTATCCATAACGTCGCGCAAATTAAACGAGCTGGCCTGCTGGCCGATGATCGGCCGCATGGTGTCGTTGGAAATAAAAGAAGTCAATTTGGAGGTTATATAAGGAACGATATTGGCCAACGCCGCTTCTCCGCCCGCTTTTTCCGCTTCTTTTTTCCAAAAATCAACAACGGTCGGGTCGGCGCACTTTTGGAGTTTCATCTTGCGAAAATCGGGATCAGCCAAAACTTTCGGAATTTCCATAAGCGTCGAACCGGATTCGGGATCGGACATAATCAGAAGCATGGCGTTGCGCATATATTGTTCAAAAATCGGCCCGCCCGTAGCCTTTAAATCGTAAAGTTTGTCAAAAATTTTTATCATTTCGTTAATCACGAAAGTTTTTTGTTCGGGGTATCTTGGGTCAAATTCCAGAAGGTTCAGGGCCAACGGGCGCTCAATGTCAGCCGGCGAAAATAAAATAACATCCTCGGCCCGCTCCGGCGGAATGCGCGCCAATATGTCCTTGATCAGGTCGCCATGCGGGTCAATGACGCAAACTCCCTCTCCGTTTGCAATATCTTGAACCGCCATGCCGGCGAGGAGCATTGATTTGCCCACGCCGGATTTACCGATGATATACGCATGCCGGCGGCGGTCGGCTCTTTTAACGCGCACGTCTTTCACTTCGCCGCGATAAATATTTTGCCCCAAAACAATGCCTTCTTCCGGGATGTTAGTCGGAGCGGGCGCGTGCTTGGCCAACAGCCATAAAATGTTGGGGGTCTCGGCCGTGCGCAAGGGAAAATGAAACATGCTGGCTAATTCCTCGGTATTAAGGAGAAAGCTCGCGTTGCCGTCAAAACGGCGGTAAATAAAATCCTTGATTACTTTTTGAGTATTGCCGGCGGCCAGCCTGTTCCTGAAACTGTTGCCATATTCATAATAATTATATTGGCTGAAAGCGCTGGCCATGTTATCCAAGTAAAGGCGGACTTGCCCCTTATTGCTCGCGCTTGCCACAACGCGCAAATTGACGTCCAGGCCGGCTTTGGCGTTTTTTTCTTCCACCAGCTTGAGCGTTTCTTCTTCCATGGCTGTCAGCCGGCGCCTGGCTTCAAGGGAATCCGGCGTAGGCGGCTTGGCGGCTTTAAACAATTCGCCGATGCCGAAAAATATCTTATTCAGCCCCCTCATTCTTAAAGCCTTTTTTATCGAGTTTAATTCATGCGACTTTCTCACCACTTCCACGGCCTTTCTGTGCCAGCTTCCCTTGGCGCTGCGCGCTATGTATTGGACGGCCAAGCCCTCGTCCGGCCCAAGTTTGGACATAACGTTGATAATAGAATTCATCGGGTCGGTTTCCATCTTGTTGTAAGTTTTTAAGGGAAAGAAAAAATCGCGCTTGGTTTTCAAATAGCCGGCAACCGCCTCTCCCCGGGGCGTGAAAATATTATAATCTTCCGTTTCCTCCACGACAGCTTCCGGATAATGCGCGTGTATTTGCTGTTCTAAATAACGGCCCATCTCCCGGGGCGCCACTACGTAAAAAGAAATTTTTTTCTGGCTGGCCACAATCTCAAAAGAAAAATGATCGCTCCTGCCCAAGAGCCACGCCTTAAATCCCCGCTGGGGGCGAAGGCCGCCGATAGCGGCAAAAATGGTTTCCCCGCGGGCGATCTCCTCGCGCAATTGCTGCACCGTCGCTTCTTTGTCCTGATCTTTCGGTTTCTCTTTTGGCAAGCGCACCAAATATAAGCAGTGATCAAAATATTTGCTGCGAGCCGCTATTCTTTTTATAACTACGCGGACGACGACTAAAACAGCGGCAGCCGCGACGGCCCACAATAAAAAAATCATCCAACTGTCAATACTTACGACAAGGTCGGTTGAAATATTTTGTTCAGTCAAGCCGTAATCCATAAAAAATAATTTAAAAATCAAAATGCAAAATTTAAAATTTAAATAAATTATTCCGTCCCGCCAGAGGCGGGACTCCATAATTTTTATTTTTTATATTTTATTTTTAATTTTTATTATCTCATCCGCTTTAATCTTCGCTTCTTGCTCAAGAAAAAATTTATTTATTCCCGGAATGATAGACAGCCATTTTTTAATCAAATTAATGATTTTTTTGATTTTAAATTTGGCGCTGCCCAAAAGACTGTTGATTTTTTGAACGGTTTCTTCGCCGGCAAGCTTAAATTCCCGCTGCTTATCCGGCGGCATCTTTATATAAATTTCTTCCAAATCCTCTTCCAAAACTTTTTCAATCTCTTTTTGCCGCGCCGCGAACGCCGCCGCCACGCTGCTGGCGGCGGCCAAACCTCCGGGGGCGATGCTTTCCGCCTCCTCTATTTCTTCCAACACTTTCCGACGCGCCGCTCCTTTGTCCGCGCTTTCCACCGCTCCTTCCTGTTTCGTTTCGGTTTTTTCACGCTTGCCGCCCTTTATTTTTTCAAAAAATCCTCCCGGCGCCCGCGCTCTTTTTTCCGCCTCTAAATTTGATTGTATATCCGGCATAATAATTAAAATTCTAAATCCTGGATTCTGTCTTCATTATACCACAAACGTCCATTCCGTGCTATAATAGAATTAACTCATCCACAACCTATTCTGACTAATCAATCCACACTGCGGTCTCTGCCGCAGTCTACCTCTTAGGGGGGTTGCAGGGGGATATCCCCCTGCACGCGTAAGCGTAATGGTGGTACAATTGAGGCACTATGACAAATATCAATACGCCAATCTGGCATTGGTATCATAATGTCTCCGAGTGCCACTATCATATTCAAATCACGGTAAAGTACAGAAAGGCGTTGCTCGATGACAGGGTGCAAAAGGTGATTCGGGAAAGTTTGCAGGGGATTAAAGAACGCTATGCCATTGAAATTAGCCACTACGGTTTTGATCAGAATCATCTGCATATTTTGACCCAGTTTTTGCCAACGCATTCCGGTGGTCAGGTGGTCAGAATAATCAAGAGCATTTCCGCAAAGAAGATATTCCAACAGGTTCCAGAAATAAAGAAAGAGCTTTGGGGCGGTGAATTCTGGACGGACGGCTATTATATCGCAACGGTCAGCGGACGCGGCACTAAAAAAGTTATTGAAAACTATATCATTAATCAAGGTCGGCAGGATGATATCAGGCAGCTAAAACTCTTTGATCTGTGAGTTTTAACGCCCTGCGGTCTCTGCCGCAGGGCAATTTA
>CAZZBC010000039.1:0-9402 GCA_964652175.1 uncultured Gammaproteobacteria bacterium
AAAGATAACTTCAAAATATCTTGATCGCCACGCATATTTAACGGTGTTATAATATCAACATTCTCAATGTTAGTAATGTTTTTATCAATTTTATGAAATAATTTTCTATTTGCTCTAATAATATTATCAATTGCGTTTTTAATATGATCTTTATTCCGTACAACTACTAATAAAACACTTTTATTTTCTTTGTAGAAATTTTTTATTAATACTCTTTCTTCTTGGTTAGAAATAATTGGACCTTTATTAAATTTAAATCTGTTTTCTTTTTGAATTTTTTTCATCTTTTTTATGGTCTCAAGTCCAGCTTCATTTAAAAAAGAAAAAAAGAATTCAACTTTTTTGATTTTGGCTAGGGAATCCAAAAAAAACAAAATATCTTTTTCTGTGTCATTTTTTGGATCAAAATATAGTTTTATATAGTAAATATCATTTTTCATGTTCTAGTATGGCCTTAATTCGTCTTACTCCGGCGCCTGATGATTCTTCTTTTAAAATTTTAAAATAACCCAATTCTCCCGTTCTTTTTACGTGAGGGCCACCACAAATTTCTCGGCTAACAACATTGCTACCATTTCCAATACTATAAACTTTAACATTTTCTTCATATTTTGATTCAAAAACACCTATAGCACCAATTTGCCGCGCTTTTTCAATATTCATATTCTTGCAAGTTATCTCTAAATCTTTCTGTATCAAATCATTAACTATATCTTCAACTTGTTTAATTTGGGTTTGCGTCATTTTTTCTTTATAACTAAAGTCAAATCTCAACCGTTCAGCTGTAATATTACTTCCTTTCTGATAAACATTTTCTCCTAAAACCTTTCTTAAAGTAGAAAGCATAAGATGGGCAGCGGTGTGTAAACGCGTAGTCTCAATACCTGTACCAGCCAATCCGCCTTTAAATACACCCGCTGATGCGGTACGGGAAAGCTCTTGATGTTTGGCTAATTCATGCCTAAACCCCTCTGTATCCACAGATAGACCTTTTTCTGTAGCCAACTCAACGGTCATTTCAATAGAAAAACCATATGTTTGAAATAAATTAAAAGCATCGTGCCCGCTTATTTTTTTTCGCACATTCAATTTTTCAAATTCTCTTAATCCTTTTTCTAAAGTTTTATTAAACTTTTCCTCTTCGCTCCTTAATTGATCTAAAATAAACTTTTTATTATTTTCCAATTCTGGATATATATCAAAGTAATCTTTAATAATTATTTCAGCTATGTCATTAGTCCAAAACTGCGTCATAATATCCAAACTTCTTCCATATTTAATTGCACGCCTTATCAGGCGTCGAACAATATAGCCTTGTCCCGTATTACTCGGACACACACTTTTATTATCACCCATAATAAAAGTAGCTGCACGCATATGATCGGCGATTATTTCAAATGGTCGAGTATAGTCATAATATTTTTTACCGCTTATTTTCTCTATTTTTTTAATAATATTTATAAAAAGATCAGTTTCAAAAATATTTTTTAATCCTTGGCAAATCATCGTGATTCTTTCTAGTCCTCCGCCAAAATCTACATTGTGCTGCTTTAAATTCTCAAATCCTTTTTCTGTCCGTTTAAATTCCATAAAAACGCTATTCCCAATTTCTATAAAACGACCGCAATCACAATTAACATGGCAGGGGATGTCTCTAAAAATAGAATTTTCATGTAATTTTAAGTCTTTTCCTAAATCATAAAAAATTTCACTATCAGGTCCGCCCATCTCTCCGATGGGCATTTTGTCCGGAGTGCCGGAACGCGACCACCAATTTTTTTGTTCCGGATAATAAAATATCCTGCCGTCTTGCATGCCGTTTTTTTCTGAAAAATCAATATCCTTTGCTTTGATTCTATATGATGAAAAAATTTCTTTCAGATAACCAACTGAATCCATATCTCGAGATACGCCTATATCTTTATTGCCACGAAAGACAGTCGCATATAATCTCTTTATATCTAAGCCCAGTTCTTCAATTAGAAATTCATAAATCCAAAATAATTGTTCCTTTTTAAAATAATCACCCAATGACCAATTACCCAACATTTCAAAAAAAGTAGTGTGGCGACCGTCGCCCACTTCATCAATGTCTTCAGCTCTAAAAGATTTTTGAGAATTAGCTAAACGAAAACCACCTGGATGTTTTTCTCCCATAAGATAAGAAATTAATGGCTGCATTCCAGAACTTATAAAAAGTGTGGAAGAATCATTCTCCGGAATTATAGAAGAACTTGGAATTATTGTGTGTTTTTTTGATTTAAAAAAAGTCAAATATTTTATTCTAATTTCTTTTGAATGCATAAACAAATTTAATTAATTATTTTATTAAATCCTCAATTAAAACATCAAGAGCCTTGGCTATTTTCGCCATAATAAGCACGGAGGGTTTTTTAATTACATTACTTTCAATTTTAGTCAGGGTTGTATATTTTACGCCGGATTTTTTAGCAAAATCCTCCTGGGATAATCCCTCTTTGTTTCTATATTTTTTTACATTTTCGCCGATATTAATTTCTGTTGTCATAATTTCACAAATTTGATAGTATTATAATAATATGCTATACTTTCAATATAATGATAACAAGCATTATATTTTATGGCAAGTTAAAGGGAGTTTGTTTGTGTTGCGCGCGAATGGGCTGGGTGGGTCAAGCACAACATCCTTATTGGCGGCGCATTTTGTTTTGCAAAATACGCCGATCAAAGCCTGCCGAAAAAATCGGGCGAAGCCCGAAAAGCAAAAGGGCAAAAAGGAAGGGGGTTGGGGGGAAGGAATTTTTGCCCTTTTGCTCTCTCCGCGCCGTAGGCGCGGTTGGGGTGGGAGTGTTTCCGCCATTCCGCCAAAAGCGGAATATCAAAACAGAAAAATTTTCTTTTCCTTAATTGAAAAAATTTTTGGGGGTGCGCGATTAAAAAAATGTAAAGAAAATTTTTCTGTTTTGCTCGCCGTAGCGAAGCGGAGGCGGGCGGAAACGCTGGGCGGGATTCAATCCAAATCCGCAAGCGGATTTTCCTTGAAAAAAGTTCGGATTTCGTTCAGAGTTCGGAGCCAAATTGTATGTTGCGAGTTTGTTGCCTCGCCCCTGCGGGGCTCGGCAAGTCCGCCAGAGGCGGACAAGGCTGATTTTGAAAGGATTTGCCACGCTCCGCGTGGCTCAAAAAACAATTCCCGTTCCCGCAAAATTCGGTTCGCTGTTGCGAAGCAACATAATCCCGCCAATGGCGGGATAGCCAATCTTTTTTTCTCGCCCGTAAGGGCGAGTTGCAAAGCGATAATTATTCCGCGAAGCGGAATTGCCCAAAAGCGATATTATTAAAAAAATAATTTAAAACTATGAACAAATATTTTCTCTACATTAGAAAATCAACGGATGAGGACGACAGACAAGTTTTGTCGCTGGAAGCGCAAGAAACAGAATTGCGAGAACTTGCCGACAAAGAACAGCTCACGATTGTTGATACTTTCCGCGAATCGCAGACCGCCAAAGAGCCGGGGCGAGCCATTTTTAACAATATGCTGGATAGAATAGAAAAAGGCGAGGCGGAAGGAATTTTGGCATGGCACCCCGACAGGCTCGCCCGCAATTCTGTTGACGGCGGAAAAATTATTTTTTTAATAGATAGCGAGAAAATCAAGTTTTTAAAATTTCCTACTTTTTGGTTTGAAGCCACACCGCAAGGAAAATTTATGCTCAATATCGCTTTTGGACAGTCAAAATATTTTGTTGATAATCTTTCAGAGAATACAAAAAGAGGTTTAAGGCAAAAATTAAGGCGAGGCGAAATGCCGGGCTACGCTCCGCTTGGATATTTGAATGATTTGCGAAACCATACAATGATAAAAGACCCTGAAAGATTTCGCCTCGTTAAGAAAATTTTTGACTTATACTCAACTGGAAATTATTCTCTGAAAAGTTTAAGAGACAAAATTTTTGACATCGGCTTGTTGACTAGAAATAAAAAAATGCTTTCCGTTTCAATGGTGCAAAGTATTCTACAAAATCCTTTTTATTATGGAATGTTCAGATATAACAATGAATTGTGGCAAGGAAAGCATGAGCCAATGATTACAAAGAAATTTTTTGATAAATGCCAAAAGGTTTTATCTGACCGCTCCCGACCGCAAAAAAGAAAAGTTAAAGAATTTGCTTTCCGCGGACTTTTGTTTTGCGGGGAGTGCGGGTGCGCCATAACTTCCGAAACACAGAAAGGACATAATTATTATCGTTGCACAAAAAAGCGGGGCAAATGTTCGCAAGGATATATTCGCGAGGAAGTTTTGGCGGATCAGATAAACAAACAAATTCAAAAAGTTTCTTTATCTCCGTCTTGGGCTGACAAAATGATTGAGGAACTGGAAAAAGACAAAGAACAAGAAGCCAAAGACGGAGCCGTTTTTGCTCAAAATCTAAAATCTCAAATCAAAGAACTTGAGGATAAATTAGACACGCTGTTGGATACGCACTTAGAAGGCACAATTACCAAAGACGAATACACGGCCAAAAAACAAAAAATCCTCAACCATAAGATTGAGATTTCCGAAAAATTAAAGGGTTTTGAGCAAAACGGCAATCATTGGCTCGAACCTGCTAAAAAATTCATTTTAGACAGTAAACAAGCCGAAATTATCGCTTTGCAGGAAAATCTTTTTGAGAAAAAAGATTTTCTAAAAAAGATTGGCTCGAACCGAATTTTGCGGGAACGGGAATTGTTTTTTGAGCCACGCGGAGCGTGGCAAATCCTTTCAAAATCAGCCTTGTCCGCCTCTGGCGGACTTGCCGAGCCCCGCAGGGGCGAGGCAACAAACTCGCAACATACAATTTGGCTCCCGGGGTCGGATTCGAACCGACGACCAAGAGATTAACAGTCTCCTGCGCTACCGCTGCGCTACCCGGGAATGTTTTATTTTAGATTTCAGATTTATGATTTCAAGTTTATGATTATTTTATTTTTTATTTTTATTATTTTTTCTTGATGTTTTACATGAGGCAACCATAATTGCCGTTATCTCATTTGCTTCATTAATTAATGACTTAACAAGCTCATCCTTCATCAAACCACTTTCAACTATAATTTCCATCCAATAAATACTCTCGTCCGCCTCTTCAATTACGGTTCCTATTTTGGCAATAAATTCCGCGCTCGATCGGCTTCGGCAAGCCGTTCTATAATTCGCGCCCACCGAAGATCCTGATCTTAATAATTGATTTCCTATTATTGTTCCTAATTGTATTTTTGGTAAAGCGTTTACTAACTTAATCGCTCTTAAAGTAAACAATTTTGTCCGCTTTTTTAAATCCTCCTTATTTATAATAAATCAAAAATCTGCAATCTAAAATTTTAAATTAAAAATATGTCTTGCGGCACTGAAAATATGTTAAGTCAGAATTAAAAATATGTCAACAAATGATAAATCTAAAATCTGAAATCATAAATCAAAAATGTTAATGGAAGTCCCTAAGTTTGGCGATGCCTTTATGCTTCCTGATTCTTTCCAGCGCTTTTGCCTCAATCTGCCTGATGCGCTCGCGAGTCACGTCAAACTCCTTGCCTACTTCTTCCAGGGTATGAGCCACGCCGTCGGCCAGACCGAAGCGCATCTCCAATATCTTTTGCTCGCGGGGACTGAGCTCGGCGACAACTTGGCGCACATAATCTTTTAAAAGCTGCAAAGCGGCCGACCGGTCCGGCGTAACATTTTTAACGTCCTCAATAAAGTCTTCTAAGGTTGAATCCTCTTCGTCTTCGCCAACGCTGGTCTCCAGCGAAATTGTGTCTTGGGAAATTTTAATGACATGGCCGACCTTTTCAATGTCTTCTCCCATTTCCGCCGCGATTTCTTCCGGCAGCGGTTCGCGCCCGAGATCTTGGATTAACTGGCGCTGGACCTGCTGGAACTTGTTGATGGTTTCCACCATATGCACCGGAATGCGGATAGTGCGCGACTGGTCGGCCAAGGCGCGGGTAATCGCCTGTCTGATCCACCAAGTGGCGTAAGTGGAAAATTTATAGCCCTTGCGGTATTCAAATTTTTCCACGGCGCGAAACAGACCGATGTTTCCTTCCTGAATCAAGTCAAGAAGGCTTAATCCTTTGGCGCCGGTAAATTTTTTAGCAATAGAAACCACTAGGCGCAAGTTGGCTTCAATGATTTTTTTCTCCGCTTCTTTGTCCCCTTTTTCCTTTCTTTTGGCTAACTCAATTTCTTCCTCCGTAGTTAAAAGAGAAACTTTGCCGATTTCTTTCAAATACATCTGAATGGAGTCCGAACTTAATTCTCCTGTTTCCGGTTTTATTAATTCTGTTTCCTTTTTGGGGGGACGGCCTGCTTTGGGCGAAGCTGATTCTTTTTTGGGCTTTTTTTTCGCGGTTAAATCCAAAAAACTGCCGGTGTCTTCCACAATTTGAACGCCGCTTTTTTGCAATTTTTCCAAAAATAACTCGTAATCATAAATGTATTCCTCTGCCTCGGAAAAAGTGTGGAGAATTTCCGTTTCCGTTATGAAACCGCGCGACCGCCCCTTGGTGATTAAATTTTCAATTTGCCCTTCCGTCGGCCTGACTATTTTATGGGCAACTGCCGCCTTCTTTTTTAAAACTTCCGCTTGCTTTATTTTTTTCGCTCCCAGCGGCCGCCTGACAGCCAGTCTTTCTTTTTTTACTTTTTGCCTAACTTTAAATTTCGCTGTTTTTTTGCCGCGCCAAATTTTGGCAAGAGATTTTTTCCCCTCCTTTTTAACGGCTATTTTTCTAATTTGCTTAATTTTCTTGGACATTATACGTTGTTGTTAATAATCTAAGGTTCCAAAAATTCCTTTATTTCATCGGCAAGGGCCTTAAATTCCTCCATCAACAACTCCGCTTCTTTTTTATTATTTTCATTCTCGGCTTGGGCAATCAGCTTTTCAACTTCCTTCATTCTTCTCGCCAAATAATGCTTCTTTAAAAACAGGGCAATTTTAATGGCTTCCGCCTTGGCTTGTTCATAATCATAATTATAAAAATCCCTGTCGCCCAAGAGCGCCAGTTTATTTACGTTGTTAAATAAAACTTCCGCGGAGATCGGCGGCGAAAAGTCGGCTGAATTTTCCAACCATAACTTAAATCCTTCGTAATTTAATTCCGCCTCAACATTATTATTATAATAAACCGCGATGTTTCTGTAAAGAAATTGGTTTCCCTGTCCGGCAACTTGATCGGGTTGAATGTGGTTCACCGCGTATTCAATAAGTTGAGGAAACTTAAAAACGAGCGCCAAAAGCGATTCGGAAAGCATTTCCTCGCGGGAATTCCTGGGCTGGCTGACGGCCGCGGCGGAGTCGGTTTGTTTCGCGCTTTGCCGCGTTTGAGTTAAGTGTTTTTGCAACATTTCCCAAAGCAACGCCTCCTTAACGTCAATCGCCGCGCTTAATTTTTTCAGCCAAAAATCCCGCTCTATTTTATTGCCCAAGCGCACCAAAACAGGCAATAATATCTTGACTGCTTTCCGCCGGTCGGCAATGTCGTTCAGGTTAAGGACGACAAAAGTTTTGTCAAAATAATATTGCATAACCGGCTTGGCGGCTTCCACTGCTTTCCGCCATTCTTCCGGATTATTTTTAATGCACTCGTCGGGATCTTTTCCTTGGGGCACCTCAATCACTTTTACGTTCATTTCAGCCGCCATTGCTTCCTTAGTGCCGCGTTCCGCCGCCATCTCCCCGGCCTTGTCCGTGTCAAAGGCCAAGGCGATATTGGAAGTGTATCTTTTCAGCAAGTTAACCTGTTCACCGGTCAAAGCCGTGCCGGAAGAAGCTACCACGTTTTTAAATCCGCGCTGATGCGCCGTTATAACGTCCATCTGACCTTCCACGATTATGGCCAAATCTTCCTTTTTTATTTCCATTTTCGCCTTATCCAACCCGAATAAAATTTTTGACTTGTCGTAAATTATAGTTTGCGGGCTGTTGATGTACTTTCCCATTTTGACCTGCCCAGAGCTTGTCGAAGGGCCGTCATCCTTGTCCGGCAAGACGCGCGCGGAAAAAGCCACGATGTCGCCGTTGGCATCGCGAACGGGAAACATAATCCTGCCCCTGAACCTGTCATAAAATCCTCCATATTTCCCATTCGGATGTGCGGCATTCGCCAGCCTCGCCGAGTCTAGGCGGGTAGCGCCGCGCATAAACTCTCTTTTAACACTTAAGCCAGCTGAAAATATTTCATTTTCGCGGCAGCCTTTTGCCTTTAAAAAATTAGCCAAGCCGTCCCAACTGTCCGGACTGTAGCCGATTTGCCACTCTTCAATGGTTTCGGCCGTGATTCCCCTTTCCATCAAATATTTTCTAGCCAAAGAGGCTACCGCGCTTTCAAGAAACGTCTTATGGTAATACTTGCTTGCCAATTCCATTATGTCCAATAGCCGATTGCGCTGGGAGGCCAATCTCGGATCCTGTTTTACGAGCTGCACGCCGGCTTTGTTGGCAAGCGCCCGCAAGGCCTCGGCAAAATTCAATCCTTCCGTTTCCATGACAAAAGAAAAAATATCCCCGCCCTTGCCGCAACCGAAGCAATGCCAAATTTGTTTTTCCGGACTGACCATAAAAGAAGGGGTTTTTTCATGGTGAAACGGGCAAAGCGCGCGAAAACTAGTTCCAACCGCTTTAAGCTGGATATATTCGCGGATAACGTCCACTATGTCTAATTTGGATTTTATTTCTTCCGTTGGCTGCATGTTTCAAAATAAAAAATAAAATATAAAAAATAAAAATTATTTCCAAAACTGCCACCACTTCTTTTTTCCTTGTCCTTCTTTTTGTGTTTCATATTCCATGTCACATATTGCATATTCTGCGTTATGCGTTGTGAGCACTTTCAATCTCTCTATTTCCGCTTCCACTATCTCTCCCTCGTATTCCGCATTGTGGGCTGACGCTCCTTCGTAACTCGGCTGTTTTTGATCTATATGTAAATTAAAAATTACTTGCTCCCCCCTGTTTTCAAAATACATGTGCAAACGCGGATAAAATCCGCCTCCCAAACGCCGAACAAAACTTTCCTGCCCGCTTCGCCGATCGCGAATATATCCGTAACCCGCTCGGCGCAAAAATTGCTCCGCGTTCATACCAAACTGATTTTTATTTAATATTAGCTTCATATCATCATACGCCCCCTTTAACAAGGAGGGATAAGGGGGAATTTTTCCGTATTTTCACTATAATCCAATTTCTTTCTTTGGTCAAAGCAAGCTATAGGCGGATAATCAGTATACAAACATACGCGACCGCGTATGTTTGTATACTGATTATCACTAATACATTTTGAATACATTTTTGCGAGGCTGCCGCGCCACCTCACCCCCCTTCGCTAAATTCTAATCCAAAGCTTAATTATTTTGGCGGTGAAACACCTCGTTAGGGG
>CAZZBC010000040.1:0-2705 GCA_964652175.1 uncultured Gammaproteobacteria bacterium
AGCAACAAACAAATAATAAATAATTTTTTTATCCTCCTTAAAATCATATTTTTATCTCTGTATATTTTATGATTATTTATATTAAATACCATATATTTCCCAGTAACCATCGAAGTTTTTTTCAAATTGGATTTTAAAAGGTATATCATCTATTGTTTGTTTTTCGTCAAAATAATAATAAATAGCAAAATTACCGTAACTATCTTTCTCTTGTTTTTTTATTTGATTAACGTCTGGAATAGTTTTATATTTTTCTAATATTTCTGTATTTTCAAAATCCTTCCTGTATTCCTCCCTTTTCCCCTCCACCATCAACCCCAACGCCCCCTCAATATCATTGGCGAGCAGCGCCTCGCGGAATTTGGCGTACACCTCTTCGGGAGTGTTTTTAGCCGGCGCTTCATAATACTGGGGCGGAAATTTTTCTTTCAATTGCTCTTTGGTGTACCATTGATTATCCCACTTAACCAGATTTCCCTTATTAATCTGAATTCGCGTGTAAATCATCAACGCGGCGAACAACAAAACCGCGACCCCCAAAACCACCCCCCCGACTTTTAAAATTTTTTTCACCATAAAATTATTTTCCTGTCATCCCGTCCCGCCGATGGCGGGAGGAATTCAGAATTAATTTTTTAATTTTTCAATATTTCTCACTTTTTTAAAGACACTTGCTCCCATATACTGGAATACTGGAGTAAATACTTTATGTTTATAAATATTTATACTATCGGCAGGCTGAAACAAAATTTACTCCCTCTTCCTTCCCCCTCCGACTCCGCCCAAATGCGCCCGCCGTGCGCTTCCATCATCATCCGCGCCACGTACAGCCCAAGGCCGGTGCCTTCGGTGTGAATAAGCGAAATGCCTGTACCGCGGGAAAATTTTTGGAATAAATGCGGCAAATCCTCCTTTTTAACGCCCATCCCGCTGTCCGCCACGCAGAATTGGATAAAATTATCACTTTGTGTATTTGAATTTGAAATTTGAGATTTATTTGTAATTTGTAATTTGTAATTTGTAATTTGTGTTAATGACACTTTCACGCCCCCCTTCTTCGTGTACTTAATCGCATTGTCAATTAAATTCATCACCACTTGCCTGATTTTCTCATCGTCAATTTTTACTTTGGGAAGCGGACTGGCCGGCTTTTCATAAACAAATTTTAATCCCTTCTTGCGAGCGTTGACGGAAAGCTCTTCCACGACGCTTCCGACCATTTCTTCCAAAGAAACATCGGCGAACGAAAATTGCAACCGCCCTGATTCTATGCGCGAAATATTGAGCAAATCCTCCACCAGCCGTATGAGCCGTTCGCTTGATTCAAAAACTTTTTCCAGCGACTCTTTTTCCTCCGCCGTCAATTTGCCGAAATCGCCCTCCAGCATCATGGAAATATAACCCTTGATGGCCGTGAGCGGGGTGCGTAATTGGTGCGAAGCGATGGAAATGAATTCGCTCTTGGCTTCATCCAATTTTTTAAGCTGCTCGCTGGCGGTCCGCAATTCGGCCGTAGCCACCTCAACTTCTTTTTTCAGTTTGCCCGCGAATTTTTTCGTTTCGTCGTACAAAAGCGCGTTTTCCAAAGTGACGGCCGCCTGTGCGCCGATTACTTTCAAAACCTGCAAGTCCTCGTCATTGTACATATCCCCGGATTCCTTCGGTCCCAAAACAATAAGCCCGATGATTTTATCTTTGACATCCAAGGGGACGAGCATTTCCACGCCCAGAGCGGACAATAAATCCAAAATTTCCTTATACTTATTATAAGACGTTTTTTTCAGCTCTTCCACCACAATCGGGTCGTACTTGTCTGCGTACGCTTTTTGCAAATTTTTGTCCTCTTTGAATCTTTTTTGCCCGCCCGTATCCAGTCCGCTATTATAGCGCAAAATGTACTCGCCGGTTTTCTCGTCGTAAGTCAGGATGCCCAAGGTTTTAACGTGAAAAACGCTTATCAGCGTGCCGGCGATGAAATTGTAAATCGTTTTTACGTCCAAAAGCGAACGCAACCGGTCGCTCACCTCGGCGATAACGTCCGAGCTGTCGTAAAGCGAGGAAAAGAAATATTTATTGGCAAGCCGGTAATAATAATTTTTAAGCGGCGGAAACGCGGTCAAAGCGGCCAGCAAAAGAACAAGGTCCATCCAATAAGACGCGATTGGCGCGAAAGTGTCAATGATTATTTTAATGAGGAAGGCGGGGATGGCGATGGAGAGGAGGGAAAAAAGATAAACGGCATATTTCCTCGCCACCAGCTTTATATCCATAAGGCGGTGGACGATTATGGCGTAAGCGATGATAATCGTAAAAATTACGCCGGAAATGTAGGCGAAAGGATAAATACCGATGCCATAGGCAGGAAGAAAACCAAGCGAACCGAGAGTTAAAATTAAAAGTGCGGCTATTATGTTTTTTACCTGCCTCCTTATTAACCCTATATTATTTCTATAAAAATAAAACAGCTCCTTAAATAATAAAAAAAGGTAGAATGCAAAAAATATTAAAAAAAGATGGTGAAAAATTTGCGCCCCAGAATGAACTCCCCAATAATATCTAAAAATATTATCTACGAAAAAATTGGTTCCGATATTTAAAATTAAAAAGACAACTGATAATAAATGCCCCAAAATAATTATTTTTCTTCTTTTTAAATCCTTTTTAATAAAGGACATTCCAAAGTGGTATACCAAGGATGGAATAAA
>CAZZBC010000040.1:2715-9181 GCA_964652175.1 uncultured Gammaproteobacteria bacterium
CAGATTTATCTGTACATTTACTTATCGATCTAGATATAAATAAATTTATCCCAAAATAAAGCTTCAGCATCGGTAATGCTCACAAACATCATAAATGTGCCAAAAAACCAAACGAAATTAGCTAAGGAAAATAACAAAAAAATTAAATTAATTTTTGATTTTTTATTTTTAAAAAAAACAAAAAAGCCCAACAAAAAAACAAAAAATGCGCTCAATAATGGTAAATATTTAATAATACTCATATAATTTGTTTCTTTGTTTCATTCTATCATTTTTTGGAGGTCTTGGAAATAAAAATGACTGTAGATTTTCTACAGTCAAATGTTACGCGTGCACGAAACTTTTTTCCGTTTCCGCAGTAAACCCTCCATTTCCGCCGTTGATAGGACAAGAAAAGTTAGTAAGTGGGGCCAGCCGAAAACCAAACTGTTGGGCTTTGCCATAAATTTTTTTAGCAAAAGCTATGTCTATCGGTCCGACATGATTAGCGGTATCGCCGTCCAACATGGAAACTATGGTTTCAGTTAAACAGGCGAAAGTTGTGCCTTCCGGCGGGCCCATTTTAAAACCAAGGTTTATATCACGTATGGTCATATAACCGCCGTCAATCCTTAGCACGTCCGGCCTTTCTCTGCAGACTTCTCTGTCCATATTATGTGGTTGAGCCATATCAACTACAATCGCATCTTGTTTTAGCATGGACGGAACAACGATTGATCCCGGCGCCGTGGTGGAAAGCACTATTATATCAGCTTCCTTAATAACTGTGTTGTTTGATGAAACTGATATTTCTCCATTATAGCCCCGAGATACTTCTTCTTTTATTTTTCCAAGCTTTCTTTCGTTGGGTCCGGTCAAAATCATTTTCTGCGGTTTAAGCTCGGAAAGAAGAATAGACGAAGCGCGGCCCACAATCCCATACGCGCCCACAACTGCGACGGTAGAACCATCAAGGGCGATTCTTTTTATCTCCGCGCCTTTCCTGACCGCTTCAACAGATGACGCGGCCGATAGGCCGTCGCCGTGCGTAACGGCACAATGAATTCTCTCGTCCTTCACTACCACCAGGCCATTATCGGTAAATGGCGCGGTATATGCTCCCAGGCCGACCCTTTCCACTCTTAACTCTTCCCACGCAAAAAGAATAGCATCCAGAATTCTTGTTCTTACGAGTCTGGGCGGCAAATTTATCATCTGCCTTCCTGTCAAAAAAACTGCTATTATATACCCTTCTATTTCGGCGGAAACATCAAACCGAGAACAGACAGTAAATCCCCAGCGACCTTTTAATTTCGGCAACACCCGTTCCACGACAGAGCTAGGGAAAATTTTAGGCAAATATTTCATGCCTGATTCCTCGCTAATTCCCAACATATTGCCGAAACGCCGATAGAAGTCAGGCATTTCTCGTGGATGAATCATAAATGCAAATTTTCTTTTCATTGCAGCCACCTCCCTTCACACCTTTTATCTATCCCTAAACCCCGCCCAGGCGGAGTTGTTTTTATGTTATCCGCAAACGGACCGGCCATTCGTATGTGCCCCATTTGTAGCGCGACTGCCGAAGGCATAACATTTTTTCAAAGAACTTTTAAACCCCCCATATTATCAAAAAACAAAAATTTGTCAAGGCCAAAAATTATTTTTGATACTTTGAAATTTTTTCCTTAATTACTCTATATTTATTGTATCACTTTTACGGATACTGGACAATATCTTTTTAATAATATACAATGGAAGCAAGAGTATTTAATGCTTCCGTCAAACATATACATATGGACAGCTTAATCGCAAAATTATACCGATCCCCCAAAACCATCCTCACCACAAAGGATTTGGCGTTGCTTTGGGAGGAAACCAACCCAATCAATCTGAAATCCAAGATTGGCTATTACGCCAAACATGGCGTGTTAATCCGATTAACCCGAGGAGTTTTCGGCAAGGATAAAAACTATAATCCCAAGGAATTGGCAACGAGTATTTATACCCCGTCATACATCAGCTTTGAGACGGTCTTGCGAGAAGCTGGTATTATTTTTCAACATTATGACACTATTTTTGTTGCCGGTCCGTGGCCGTTAACCAAAAAAATCGGCCAACACACATTCATGTTCAGAAAACTAAAGGATAGCGTGCTTTACAGTCCGTCCGGAGTTAAGAATGAAAATAATTTTAGCATTGCCACGCCGGAGCGAGCGTTCTTGGATATGATTTATCTGTTTCCAAAATACTACTTTGATAATCTGAAATCCATAAATTGGGAGCTGTGTTTTGAATTGGCAAAAATTTACGATAATCAACAATTAATTAAACGTTTAACTAAATATCAAAAAAAATATGTTGAATAAAGAAAAACACCAGTTGATCATGGGACAAATTTTGAGAGATATTTATACCGATATTTCCATTTCCTCACTCATTGGATTTAAGGGCGGCACTTGCGCTTACTTTTTCTACGGCCTGCCAAGATTTTCAGTGGATTTGGACTTTGATTTGTTTAGAGCGGACGAAGCCACACAAAAATTAATGTTTGAAAAAATCGGGGAAATTCTCAAAAAATACGGGGAGATTAAGGATAATTATATCAAACGAAATACAATCTTCTTCCTGCTTTCCTATGGCGATGCCGACCATAACATCAAGGTTGAAGTTAATATTAGAATACTGATGCCGGATATCAAGGAGCACTACGAAATAAAAGAATATTTGGGTATTTCCATGCTGGTCGGTAAAAAAGATTATCTGTTTGCGAGCAAGCTGTCCGCCTTAACGCTTCGAGGCGAAACGGCCATGCGCGATATTTATGATACTTGGTATTTTGCCAAAAACAACTGGGATATCAATGCCAAGGTCGTTAAGGCAAGAACAAATAAAACCATTAAAGAACATTTGGCCGACTGCATCCCGATTATTGAAAAGGTTAAAGATAATCAAATTCTGCGTGGGCTCGGCGAACTTTTGAACGAGAAAGAAAAAAGCTGGGTCCAAACTTACTTAAGAAAAGAAACGGTTTTCTTGCTTAAAAATTATATGTCAATATTAAAATAAAGGGATCGGCCTTAAAAAAACCAATCCCTATAAATTGTAAACTATACTCATTACTTTTTTGGCGGCCAAGACGCTGTTTTCATTCTTGCCGATTATCATCGGCCGGCCGAAAACCAACCGCCCTTTTTTAATCTTCACCGGTAAAATCGGCACGCCATACTTGGCGGCTAAAGCGGCAAAAATCGGATGGGCTTCGCCTTCGCGATACATTCCGCCTTCGCCGAAAATGCCTATTACTTTTCCCGCTCTTAAAAGTTCACCGGCCTTTTTAATGGCTTCCCTGTTTGCTCGCGAACCGTTATTTTCTCTGTCCACGGGAATTGTCAGGGAATAAGCGACGACTGTCTTGGTGAAAAAAACGGCCAGCCATGCCACCGGCGCAAAATTGATGTTCGTTCGATACTCCCTATAAGTTTCAACGACGCTGTAGAGCTCTTTTTTGGCAAACCAGCGAACAGGCATATTGAAAGGAAGATGGGGACCAATTTTCCAAGGGTCAAACTCGCTTATGTGGTTGGCAACCACAATAAGCGGCCCGGCCGCGGGAATATTTTCTCGTCCCTCCACCTTGAAGAATTGAAAAATAAAATACAATGGCCGCAATATCAACCACGCCACATAATAAAGCATGCCGGCTCACCTCCTTTTTTCTCTTCTCCTTCTCCTTTTTAAATTAAGAAGATCGTTAAGATTTTCTCTTACCTTTTCCTCGCTTACTTTTTTTATCGTAATGCCCCACAAAACGCATTTCGCGGCGGCAACGTATCCCTGGGGCCTGTCGCCGTTGGCGGAAAGAGTTATCAATTCCTTAAAACCAAGGTCTTCTTCTACTTCAGCTATAGTGATAATTTTTTCATTAATAGCTTCCTGTATCATGCCCATGGCCAAATATCCTCTGCCGCGTTTTTTTGACATCCGTTTCACCTCCTCCTTATGTCATCCTGAACTTGATTTAGGATCCAGTTTATAGTTTTTCAAAGACCCATCCTCGTCCATATTTTAGCACAATAACGCCTTTATATGGAACCCCATTAAATAATCGCTGTATTTAACGGGGTGAACACCCCATCATAACATATCCCCCCAAAAATGTCCAGCCCCTGTAAAGTTAACATTAAAGGGTTGCTTCCCACGCCTTTAACAGATTTCTCTTAATAAATTTCTCTTTTGCGTTATTGTATTACCACAATAATACATAAAACACAACATAAAACACAAACCATAAGAGGCGGGATATTAAATCCCGCCTCTTTTTTATAAAATATTTTTAAACAAATAATAAACAGATAATCTAAAATCAAAAACCTGGCGGTCATGTCCGCCAGGTTTTTTTATGCTCCAATTTTATTTTAACAATTCTAATCTACGCGCCGATTTCGCTAATCACGAATTTTACGAGGGCGTAAGAAGAGAAAATAATAACCAACTCGATCGTCGCCCAGATTCACCCCATGAAACAATTTCGCTGAAGCGAAATTCCAGAAGGTATTTCATGTGGTAAACATAACCAGCGCCAGCGACCCGACAATGCTCAGGACAGCGTTGATAATTCTTATATCCTATTCAAAATGAAGTTAATAATTTTATCAGCGGCTTCCATTACCTTCTTCGCTTCCGATTTGGAATAATCCGATGGGGCATCCAGCGGGTATCGTGTTTCTACATAATAATCATTAAGCAAAATACATTCCTCTTCCGATTCTTTAAATTCAGAGTTTATTTTTTTACACTCGTTTAATAATTTAACCAAGTCATGAATCTTTTTAATTTCGCCGACTTGCGATCGTCATCGGCTTTTTTAAACCATTCTTTAGCTAAAATTTTATTATTGTTTGGCATACACCAATTTGCCCGATCTTAAAATGTCCAAAATAAAGCTATCACCCATTTTTTTCCTTTTTTCCGTTTCTTGCGGCGTAAAAACCAAAATATCAATCGGCACCTCCCTGTCTATAAGCAAGCGCGAAACTTCTCGCTGCCTTTCGAGGCGAGGCTTGTCGGTTTTTTTAATAATAAACAAATCAACATCGCTGTCCGGTCCGGGTTTTCCCCAAGCGTAAGAGCCGAAAAGAATAATTTTTTCCGGCTTAAATTCCTTGACGATTTTCTCCGTAATCTTTTTTAAATTTTTTTGAATATCTTTCCGCGACATATTTTTGCTCCCTGTTGTGTGTTACGTGTTGCACGTTTCTACGCGCCGATGCCGGTGATGACGAATTTCACCAACGCGTAAGAAGAGAAAATAATAACAAGTCCAATAGTGGCCCAGATGAGGATATTTTTTCCTTTCGTCACCTTTTCCGCGTTGCCGGCGGCCAGCATCCAGGCCCGCCCCTTGCCTTGCGAAGCAAAGTATTAAAGTATCGGAGTGAAGTTATACTATTCGTACACCGGTTTTTTTTATTTCCCTAATAAAAGAACTTTCTTCCTTAAAATCCGTCGGGCTGAAACCGATCGGCTCTATGGTTACGCCGTGATCGCTTGTTCTCTTAATCCACAAATACTGCGTCGCTAAAAAAGAGTTTTTAAAACGGGGGGAAACAACGCACAAATCAATATCGCTCCATTTATTGGCCTTACCTTTGGCGTAGGAGCCAAAAAGAATCACTTCCTTGATCGGTAACTTGTCTTTTTTTAAAACATTTATATATTCTTTTATCTTATTTTCTATTTTTTTAGGTATTGTTTTTTTAGCCATATAAATAAATTCTTTGTTATTTTAAAATATCTCTCACAATAATTTCTACTGATACTTTTATGAAATGACTGCTTAATTTCCTGATAACGGCCGGCAATGTTAAATGTCGTAATAACGCGCAGACTTTTTGTTTTGTCTTCATCCAATTCAATTCCCGCTATGTCCGCCAACCTGGCCAAATCATGCACATAAGGGGCTGGTTCCCCGGTATTTTTAACAACCAAACCTTTTAAAATCTTTTCCAGGGTAAGATGGCAAAAAAATAAACAAGAATCGTAATGTTTGTTCCTAAAAAGAACATTGGCCGCATCAAGGTTTTCATTCGCGCCGCTCTTCCAAAACGCGATTTGTTTATCAACTTTCTTTTTTGACATAGTCATATTGTGTAATAAATTAATGAGTTTATTTGGTTGACATTATAGCCAAACCCAAATGTTGTTCAATTTTGGAAATGCGTTGCTCAAAACGGTCATGAGCGGCCTGATTAGAAACAAAGGCGTGTTCAATAATATCAAGTTTTTTTACAACCACATCAACAGCGGTAAGCACTTGATTAAATTTTTCATCGAGTTCCTTTCTGGTAGCAAATTCTTTTAAGTCCTCTTTTGTGGCGAGTTTATTAAATTGTTCCGGAGTTAATGTCATAAAATTAAATAATAATACTTTATGAACTCATATAGAGTTTTTCTTAAAATAGTGCTAATATAAAAGTGAATAATC
>CAZZBC010000041.1:0-8389 GCA_964652175.1 uncultured Gammaproteobacteria bacterium
AGCTTGCCGCAGCGGGGCTTGCCCCTTCGGCCACGCTCAGAACGGGTCCGAGGGCAACCGAGGGAGAGGGGGCGACTAACCACTGACGACTAACAACTGACAATAAGAATAAAATAACGCCAAAAGAAAAAATTATGAAAATATTTCTAACTTTAATAAACATTTGAGCTTATTTATACTTAACATATTAACAAAACCGATTTATGTTGATATTATACCATAAAAATAAGATAAGAAAAACAGGGTGTTGACCGGGGTTGACACAACATTCGCCATGCTTTATTATATAAATAAGTAACTAAACGCCCAGTGAGGGCTGTTTTTTAAACCCACAAATCAACCCGCCTCGACTCGCCGTCTTCGGCGAGGCGGGCAAATTTAACTACAAATAACACAAACAAATGAGTAAGATAATCAATTACCTTAAAGCCTCAATTGAGGAAATGAAAAAAGTGGCCTGGCCCACCAAAAAAGAAACCTATAATTACACTTTTTTGGTTATTGGCATAAGCCTGGCTGTTGCCGCTTTTCTGGGCGGCCTGGATTATGTTTTTAATAAAGGATTGGAATTTGTCATTAACAGATAGAAATACGAATATTACAAATAGGCATGCGAATACTACAAATAGTTTAATTCACGTATTCGCAGTATTCGCATATTCACCCTGTTAAATAGCGAAGCTAAATTGCAAAGCAATTTATTTAACGGGATAAATTCGTAGATTCGCATTATATTTATGGCGAGACAAACTTTAAATCAGGGGCGGCGCTGGTACGTCCTTCATACTTATTCCGGATACGAAGAAAATGTTTCTCACAACTTAAAACAAAGGATTGAGTCCATGGACATGGGCGATAAAATTTTTAATATCCTCATCCCGACCGAAAAAAAAATTAAAATTAAAAACGGAAAACGCAAAGTCGTGGAAGAAAAAATTTTTCCGGGCTACGTGCTGGTGGAAATGATAGTTACCGACGATTCCTGGTATGTGGTAAGGAATACCCCGAATGTCACCGGCTTTATCGGCGCCGGCACCATCCCCACGCCCATTGCCGAAAAAGACGTGAAGGAATTGCAAAAACGCATGGGCGTGGAAGAGCCGAAATTTACCATTGACGTTTCAGCCGGCTCGCCGGTAAGAATCGTTGACGGGCCGTTCAAAAATCTTGAAGGCAAAGTTACGCATGTTGACGAAGCCAAGGGCAAAATCAAAGTGCTTGTTTCCATGTTCGGCCGCGAAACACCGGTGGAGTTGGATTTTTTACAAATTAAGAAGATATAAAATTTCTCCGTCCATTCAAATAACGGGCTTCTACGGAAAAATAAAATTCAAAATTCAAAGCACCAAATTCCAAATAAATCTAAATTTTAAAAATTTAAATTTTCTAAACTTTTGGATTTTGAATTTATTTGTAATTTGTAATTTTGGATTTGTAATTTAATGAATATATGGCTAAAAAAGGAAAAAAAATATTAACCAAAATAAAATTGCAAATCGCCGGCGGGCAGGCCAACCCCGCGCCTCCGGTCGGCCCGGCCTTGGGACAGCACGGCCTTAATATCGCGCAATTCTGCCAAGCCTTTAATGAAAAAACCCGGGACAAAATGGGCGATATCATTCCGGTGGAAATCACTGTTTATGAAGACAGAAGTTACGATTTTATCACCAAAACTCCGCCCGCTTCGGAACTTATTAAAAAAGCCGCCAAAGTCCAAAAAGGTTCGGGCAAACCGCTTACTGAAAAAGTCGGCTCCATCACGGAAAAACAGCTTCGCGAAATAGCGGAAACAAAAATGGCGGACCTGAATGCCAACGACGTTGAAGCGGCCATGAAAATCATCGCCGGCACCGCCAGACAAATGGGGGTGGAGATAAAAAATTAAAAATAAAATATCAAAAATAAAAAATAATAATAAATTTGTGGGAGTCCCGCCAAGGCAGGACGCTCTACCACGAAAATCTATGAAGAAAAAGATAACCAAAAAAAAGGTGGCCCCTCGGCTAAGCTTGGGACAAGTCGCTTACGACTACAACAAAACAAAATCCTATCCAATCAATGAGGCGGTTGAATTGGCAAAGAAACTTTCCAAAACAAAATTTGATGCCTCGCTTGAAGCGCATTTCCGTTTAGGCATTGACACCAAAAAAGGCGAACAGCAAGTAAGGACGGCCGTAGCATTGCCGCACGGCACGGGCAAAATAGTGAAAGTAGCGGCTTTTGTCACTCCGGCCAAGGAAAAAGAAGTGAAAATGGCCGGAGCCGATTACGCCGGCGGGGATGAACTCATCGCAAAAATCAAAAAAACTGAAAAGACTGACTTTCAAGTCGCTGTCGCCGAACCGGCGATAATGAAAAGCTTGGCGCAAATCGCCAAAATTCTCGGCACCCGCGGCCTTATGCCTTCTCCTAAAAACGACACCGTTACTCCTGACCCGGCCAAGGCTGTGGCCGAACTTAAAAAAGGCAAAGTTAGTTTTCGCAACGACGATACCGGCAACGTGCACGTCGCCATTGGCAAAATTTCTTTTGACGCGCAAAAATTAATTGATAATTTCAATACTCTTATGGAAGCCATAAAAAAAGCCAAACCGGCCAGCTCCAAAGGAACTTACATAAAAAATGTTTCTATTTCTTCCACCATGGGGCCGGGAATAAAAGTGAGCATCGCGTAACGAGTAACACAAAACGCATATCACATATCAAAGAATCCGATTTTCATTAAGAACTCGGATTCTTTTTTTACTAACAAGCTAATAAGCTAAAAACTAACGAACTATTCTCCGCTTGCTCTCCTCTTTTTGATTTGCTAAAATAAAAACACTATGACGCAGTTTGATAAGCAATATAAACAAGCTATCTGGGAAATTATGAATCAGGGCTACGAAGAATATAACGAACGGACAGGACATAAAACGAAAATCGTGCCGGGCATCACTTTTCATTTAGACGACGGCTTCCCTTTGTTGACTTTGCGCAAAATTCCCATTAAAGTTTTTGTGGCCGAACAAATCTGGTTTTTGACCGGCTCCAACCGGCCAGACGAATTTTTAAGAAAGCACACTAAAATCTGGGATAATTTTACCGAAGAAGACGGAACAGTGGCTGCGGCCTACGGCTACCGCTGGCGGCGCCATTTTGGCCGCGACCAAATCGAACATCTTGTTAAACATCTCAAGGAACAACCCGGCTCGCGACACGCCGTGGTGGTAATGTGGGATCCGACCGATGATGGGCTGGGAAGCGGCACCAAAAAGAAAAATGTCCCTTGCCCTTATACTTTTACGGTTAATATTATAGGAAACAAACTGCATTTACATGTTATCATTAGATCAAACGACATGATATTCGGTTGTCCGCATGATGCCGCCGGCTTCGCCATTCTCCAATACCTTCTGGCCGCCAAGCTGGAAGTAAAACCCGGCCGGCTTACCTATTCGGTCAGCAACGCCCATGTTTATGACATTCACTACCAAGCGGCTTGGGAAATTTTGGAAAGAAAAAATAACCACCCAAGAATTACTCTTGAACCGCAAAAGGACTGGTTTGACCGGGCGGAAAAAGCGGATGATGCTTTAGTGGAAGAAATAGTGAATAAACTATCAAAGCAATACAATCCTCTAGCTCCGATTAAGGGATTGCAAATTGTGCTTTAACTTATGAAAATAATACTCATGATGGCCGTGACAATGGACGGGAAAATCGCTAAATCAAGCGACCATTTTCCGGATTGGACCAGCAAGGAAGATAAAAAAATATTCGCTGAAATTTCTAAAAAACACGGAGTCGTCATAATGGGAGAAAAAACTTTTAAAACTTTTCCCGCCCCCCTGAAAGACCGGTTAAACGTTGTTTTTTCGTTAAAAAAAAATCTGCCCGAAATAAAAGGCGTCAAATGGGTAACGGGCGAACCGGGAAAGGTCTTAAAAGAATTGGAAAAAATGGGATTTAATTCAGCCATCTTGGGCGGCGGGTCATATTTGAACACCCTGTTTTTGGAAAAAAAATTAATTGATGAAATTGTTATAACCATTGAACCGAAAATTTTTGGCGAAGGACTTTCTCTTTTTGGCAAAGACTTTAATATTGATTTAACTCTTTTGGAGGTTAAAAAAATTAACGACAATTCAGTGATTTTAAAATATAAGGTTAATTATTAAAAATATTATTATGCCCATTCTCGCCAAAAAAGAAATTATTTCTTGCTTAAAGGAGGGAAAAATTATTTTTGAGCCTAACCTTGACCAGTATCAATTGCAGCCGCACTCCGTTGACCTGCGCCTTGGTTGCAGTTTTTATATACCCAAAAAATGGAAAATAAGCGAAAAGGGGCGAGTAGCGATAAATTTTGATTATCTGGACGACAAAATTCAGCAGGACAATTTTGACCTGATAAAATTAAAACTTGGCCAATATTTTGAAATACTTCCAGGGGAATTTATTGTCGCTTCTTCTTTGGAAAAAATTATTTTAAAAGACGAACAGATTATGGCTACACTTAACGCGCGCAGCTCTTTTTTAAGGCGAGGACTCTTTATTGCCAGCGGAACTGTTGATGTTAAATACCAAGGCATGCTTACTTTTCCAATTATCAACAATACTGATACGCAAATTATCAAATTATACCCGGGCGAAAGAATCTGTCACTTGACATTCGAGACTTTAACTTCATCCGTTTCTGACGAAGAAGCAAAAATGCATGGCCTTAAGGAAGCGAAATATTTGGAGTCTACTCCTTACGGCCTGGAATCAAGAGTTGATGACAAGGAAGAAATCAGCTTAATTAAAGAAGGAAAAATTGAAGATCTGAAAGACAAATATAAAATAAATTAAAGGGAGATATGACTAAAATAAAATATCCTTACCTGCCGCCGGGCCGAGAAATAAAATATGCGCCGCTTTCCAATGAATTCATGGATGAAGCTAAAAAGATTTCCGAAGAGTCAATTTGCGTCAAACAGCCAACTGCGGCGGTAGTGGTGAAGAAAGGGATGGTTATTGGCCGCAGTTCCATTGCCGGCGTTAAAACTAATTACTGTCCTCGCTGGAGTTCGCCTACCGGTAAAAATTATGAATTCTGTACGGAAATTTGCAAAAAAGATTATCACGCGGAGGAAAGCGCTGTTAAAAACGCTAAAAAAAATGGACATGATACGAAAGGGGCTGATCTCTATCTCTACGGCCATTGGTGGTGTTGCAAGCCCTGCTGGGACGCAATGATCGCCGGCGGCATAAACAACGTTTATCTTTTAAAAAATTCCTGGAAATTATTCAATCCTGAAATAAATAAAGAAATGAAAAAATGGGGTAAACCGCCTCATATTTTGAAACTATGCAAAAAATAATCATCGGCCTGGTTGGCGAGCTGGCCGCGGGCAAAGGAACAATAGTGAAATATCTGGAAGAAAAATATGGCGCGGCTTCATACCGCTTTTCAACCCCCTTGCGCGATGTTTTAGAAAGGCTCCATTTGGAAATAAACCGCAAAAATATGCAGGACGTCTCCCGAATTTTAAGGGAATACTTCGGGCAAAATCTTTTGGCAAAAACAATCGCCGAGGACGCGAAAAACGACAGTAATAAAGTAATCGCGGTGGATGGCGTAAGAAGGCCGGCCGACATTGAATACCTGTCCAAATTGCCCGAATTCAAACTCGTCTACATCACGGCTGACGTTAAAATAAGATATGAACGCCTGCTTAAGCGCGGCGAAAACGCTGGCGATAAAAATAAAACCTTTGAACAATTTCTGCGCGATCATGAAGCGGAAACGGAAATTTTGATACCTAAAATCGGAAAAGAGGCGGATTATAAGATAGATAATAACGGAACGCTGGAAAAACTATATGAGCAGATAGATGAAATAATTTCTAATATCTAATTACTAATGTTTATCGTTTTCTACGGCATAAACAATTTGGGTAAAACTACGCAGACTAAACTGCTTGTTGAAAAATTAAATTCCGAGGGCTTCAAAGCACAGTATTTAAAATACCCCGTTTACGGCTTGGAACCGTCGGGAAGAATCCTCAACAATTATTTGCGCGAAGGAAACATTTATAATCTCACTCCCCGCGAAGCGCAGATTATTTACACCTTAAACCGGACGCAATATGAAAAAGAATTATCGGATAAACTGGAAGATGGCGTAATTGTTGTCGCTGAAGATTATACCGGAACGGGCCTGGCGTGGGGCATGGGCGCCGGAGTGGATGAAAATTTTTTAAAAAAAATTAATTCGCATCTCTTAAAAGAAGACGTGGGTTTTCTTTTTGAAGGTGAAAGATTTAAGGAAGCGACTGAAAATAACCATAGGCACGAAACAAATGATAAATTAACAAACAAGGTGCGGCAAGCGCACTTGAAACTTGCGGAAGAATTCGGTTGGATGAAAATAAACGCCAACTTGCCAATAAAAAAAATTCAAGATATTATCTGGGATAAAGTTAAAAATCTTTTAAGCAAATGAATTTTCAAGAATACCAAAAAAAGTCAAGAAAAACGGCAATTTACCCGCAGGCGGGAAATAATTTTATTTATCCGACTCTGGGGTTGGCCGGCGAAGCCGGAGAGGTCGCGGAAAAAATTAAAAAAATCTTGCGCGACAAAAATGGCGCGTTAGACGAGGAAACAAGAGGCGCCATTAAAAAAGAATTGGGCGATGTTTTATGGTATGTCGCCCAGTTGGCCACGGAATTGGGCTTGTCCTTGGACACAATAGCGGAAAATAACCTGCAAAAACTTTATGGCAGGATGAAAGAAAGAAAATTGGGCGGCAACGGAGACAATAGATAAGAAAGATTATTCGTCTTACATTTATGAGCTATGATATCATTATCGGCCTGGAAATTCACGCCGAGCTGAAAACAAAATCCAAAATGTTTTGCCGCTGCCCGCTTCGCCAAAGTAAAAGCGAGGCGAGTGACAATGATGCGCAAAACAAAGAACCTAACACAACCGTTTGTCCGGTTTGCCTGGGGCATCCGGGAACTTTGCCTATGCCGAATAAACAAGCGATTGAATGGACAATTCTTATCGGCCTGGGATTAAATTGCAAAATAAACGCGCTCAGCAAATTTGACCGCAAAAATTATTTTTATCCGGACCTTCCCAAGGGCTACCAAATTTCCCAATACGACCTGCCGCTCGTTTACGGCGGACATTTGGAAGTTGACAGCGAACAAATCGCCATCACCCGCATCCACCTGGAAGAAGACACGGGGAAACTCATACATCCGGCCGGAAAAAATTATACTCTTGTTGATTTGAACCGCGCCGGCACGCCGCTCGTGGAAATGGTGACCGAGCCGGTAATTAAATCGGCCAAACAGGCCAAAAAATTCTGCCAAATTTACCAACAAATTTTGCGCTATTTAGACGTTTCCAACGCCGATATGGAAAAAGGAGAGATGCGCTGCGAAGCCAACATCAGCGCGCAGGAAAAAGGAAAATGGGAATATCGCGGCAATGGGACAATAGAGCCGCTCGGCGATTATAAACTGAATCCGAAAGTGGAACTGAAAAACATCAATTCTTTCCGCGCCATCGAAAAAGCCATTGATTATGAAATCAAAAGACAAACCGCCGCGCTTAAAAACGGCGAAAAATTAATCCAAGAAACCCGCGGCTGGAACGAAGATAAGGGCGAAACTTTCTCGCAAAGAACCAAAGAAACTTCCGCCGACTACCGCTATTTTCCGGAGCCGGACATTCCTCCGCTTAACATAAACGACGAATGGATTGAAAAAATAAAAGCGAAACTTATTGAACTGCCGCCGGCGAAACTGAAAAGATTCAGGCAGGAATACGATTTAAGCGAATATGACGCGGAAATTCTGGTCAGCGACAAAGATTTGGCCGACTACGCCGAAAAGGTCATTTCGGAACTGCGCGCCTGGATTGATTCAACCGACGACAATTGGGAAAGGCAAAAAAAGAAACTCGCCAAAATAACCGCCAACTGGCTCTTGAGCGAATTGTTTAAACACCTCAAAGAAGATAATAAACAAATAAATCAGTTAAAAATCACGCCGGAAAATTTCGCCGAACTTATAACCCTTATCTATCAAGACAAAATAAATTCTTCGGCCGGCCAAACTATTTTAAACGCGATGTATAAAAAGGGCGGCGACCCGACGCAAATTATGGCGGATCTGGAGTTGGAGCAAATGGATGACAGGGCGGCGCTGGAAAAAACGGCCCGGGAAATTTTGAATAACAATAAAGCTCAAGTTGAAGAATATAAAAAGGGCAAAACAAATATTCTGCAATATTTAATCGGCCAAGTAATGTCAGCCACGAAGGGCAAGGCTAATCCGAAAGTGGTTTCGGATATTTTATTAAAACTATTGACAAAATAAATTAAATATGTTAAGTTATATTTATAAAT
>CAZZBC010000042.1:0-7494 GCA_964652175.1 uncultured Gammaproteobacteria bacterium
TTATCGAGATAGCCCTTTGAAAACTGAATAAGTGGACTACGAGGTAGCAATAAGATGGTGACTTTCGCCCTTTTATTGCTACTTCGTAGCAAAAATCTTACTCGCGAGGCTCAACGAGTAAAAAATTAAATCGTCTACGAGAGCCATGACGAAAGGAGAAAAAAGATGGAGAATTTAGAAGGAGCAAAAATTCTAGTTTGCAAGAAGAGCTGCAAGGGTTTGGACAGGTTTGGAAACGGATTGTGTCACCGCAGAACGGTGGAGCAGCGTAGTGGATTAAGTATCCACTATGTCGGCCACACACCCGAGCCTGGACAGCCGGCAGAGTTTCTTACTGGCATTTCCGGAGAGGCTCTCGAACTTCTCAAGGAAAGAGATAAGTGGGCCCCTTCCTACAACCGGTTCGACTTCTGCGAGCCGGATGGGAAGAATGAATATTTTATTCCTCTTACACCGGAAGAAGCGGAGGGGATACCTCGCGTAGAGATAGACAACTCCTCTAGTTTTATTTGCCCAGTGAGAAGGAACTGGGCAGTGGAATCAAAAATCCAACGCTGTGTCATCATTGAACATGATGGCGAAACGGTGTTGGTGGATCAGTGGGGGGAGGTCCTTGACTGCAACGGGAAAGAAATTCTCGTTACGGTTGAGGTTCCGCTTCCTGGCAACCCGGGGAGTGAAAAAGTAACTTATTACCCCACTTCATGTGGGGATTTCAATGGTAAATCATATTTTTTCCGCTTTAGGGAGCTGGCCCCGGAATCCCTCCGGCAGGTTGAAGAGTATATCTTCAGATCTTCGCCTGAGGTAAAACTGGAGATTGGAGAATCTGAAATACTGATTGTCCAGGAACCAGTTGATTCATCGGACTGGAATCACCAGTTCGACATCGATATTTACCGAGCGGGCGACAGTATCGCCAAATATAATAATCCCGGAACAAAACGGTCTCTCCTGAAATCAGGAGAGAAAATTAATCTTCGGGAATCGTTCGAAGGCGGATTTTCTCAGTGGTACACTGAGGAAATGACCTTCGAAAACAAGGGAGGACGACTCGTAAAATACAAGGCGAACAGCAAGGCGTTCGCCATCGAGCAGGCCGAGACCTTGAAGTCAGCCGGGCTATCCCATGAGGATGCCTGGAAGATTATCAGAGCCGCCGGACCAGGGGCATCCATAAGTGCTTTCAAATATGGAAGCGCACTCATCAGAGATTTTTCCGACAAGGGAGACACTTTGATGACGATCTTGGCTCAAAAGGGACCTGCAGAGTCTCAAATGGGTCGGGGTCGGGCAAGCGGGGTAATCGAGTCTCTTGGTTTCCCTATTCCCGAAGCTCGAAATTCTCGAGAATTTTTCCGGATTTTAGCCGGAGCTCGAGAGGTGGTCCATCTTTTCTGCCAGGGCAAGTATAGCTTGGCGGGAAAATAGTTCCTTAAGTTCACTTAAGCCCCAGTGGTATAACCATTCGGGGCTTTTTTCTTATATAAAAATTCGTTTTCTGTAGCGATAGCGGAAGAAAACACCTTATTCCCCTCTATAAAATAAAAAGAAAATCTTATTTTGCATTCCTTATTCAAAAAAGAAGACCAGAAGGAAACATTTCAAATAGAGAGAAAAAATTATTTCGCCTAACGTTACGAGTATCCGAAGTGCGTAGCATTTGGGTGGAGGCTTTCGGAAAAGCCGCAGCCGGATACTCGTTGTTATGTGATGTAATAAAAAATTCTTAATTCGCGATTAGCGAATTATTAAATCGGGGCAAATTTATTTTTTATTTTTCAATTTTTTCCTATTTTTAAGTTTCAAAAAATTATTTTTTGAAACTACTGACCGGCCGATTTTTCTTTCAATTTGCTTTCTAGCTGAACCGGCAATTTGTCCGCCGACTCTAGCATCGTCTTTTAATCGCGGCACGCCTTTTGTACCTTTGGTACGGTGGATTTCAGTTGTTGTTTTTTCACCGAGCATTGTCAAAATTAATTCAAAGTCGTCCATATGGTCGCGCAGATTTCTACGCTTTAATCCTTTTAATTTTTTGTATTCATTCGGCTTCACGCCAAAAGTCGCTTGCGATATTTCAGCGGTTAAGATTTCATAATCGCTATTGGTTTCCGCGCCTCGTTTTTTCCACTCGTCAGTTAATTCCTCACGAATAGCAATTCCACGCATCCGTTTCTCAATCCAGTCTTCCGGATAACCCTTAAGTTTATATAATATTTTTGTCCGTTTGGTTGCCAACTCTGGATTTTCAATTTCCTGTATCCGTTCATAGCCGACTTTCGCCAGCCAACGCTTAAGCGGTTCGGCTTTGGGTGAGGGAATTGACTGGATTATGCGAAACATGCCTTCGGTATTGGCGCAGTCGGTTTCGTATTTTTTACCGTCAGTGGATTCCAATTTCAGTTGTACCCAAATTGGGGACAACTGAAGATCTACAAATTCTCGTTGCTTTACTTTTCCCCAATACTGCCTTGGTGTAGGGCTATCGGTTAATGCCTCAATTACGTCAACAACTGAAAAATACCATTCTTTTTGATAAATGGTTTTTCGGATTGATTTTCCTTTGAAAATGGCGATGTGATTGGTTGGATTCTGATTTTTTTCCATAGACACATTATAGCAAGTTTTAAAACTTGCTGAAAGCGAGAATAAATCGGGACGAATTTATTTTATATTTAATCTTTTTGACTTTTTTTCAAAATTTCATTTGCCTTATTCATAAATTCATAGGCTGCTTCATAGAGGCCAATTTCTTCACATCTTTTACGAAAATTTTCCTCTAAGGCATATGCTTCTTCCCGGGTATCAATAAAACCTATTAAATCTTCATAAAAACCATCACGATTTTCATAGATATTATAGCTTTTCCAATATTTATCAATATCTTTTTGCGACCATTCATCAATTCGGGTTTCAAGATAGGTGTTTTCCGCCGGTTCTTCATCAAAGGCACTCGCTATCTCTCCCTTAACATGAGAAATAGTGGGATTGCATCTTAATTCGTATCTTACTGGTTCATTTTCATAAATTCTTATATTCATCTCTTTAACAATTCTGAAAAAAGTTCTATTATCCTCCTCGCTTAATTTTATATGAGATTTTCCAGTGTAAAAATTAAAACCTTTTTGATAAATATCTTCAAGTTTATTTTCTGTATCTACGTCATTACATCCATCCTCCAAAAACACTGTCCTAAAAAACATGTTGCTATTTTTATTCGCAAGATATTCACGAGATAACTTTCTCTCTTTAATTATGCGGTTGTATTTTTTATTAATTTCTTGCGATATTAATTGTACAGTAAGTTTTTCTTCTTCTTTAAGAAGCGCTGGGTCTTTATCATACAATTTTATTTCTTCCTTCGTTTTATTAAGTAAAATCCATTTTCGTAAATTATCTAATAATTTATCATCCGTTTCTCCGTTTTCTTCAATTTTAATAAATTGAAGCGCATCCTTTTCTTCAAAAGATTCTTGATGTTTTTTGACAAGTTCATTCATTTCGCCTGCCAAGAATTGTGGTACTTTTTCCATAATTTTGTTGTGAGCTACGGAAAAATAAAAAATAAATTTGCCCCGATTAAATCGACCGTCAGGGCGAAAAGAATTTTTTATTATTTCGGCATAACTCGTTTATATGCGAACATATGTTCGCATAATATGTTAATTATTGTAGATTATGCGAAATATTAAAACCTTCTCCTTCTCCCCACAACTACATTCAACTTTTGTTTTATTATGCTGATTTCGGCGGGCGTGGAGATGGCGATTATTCTGTCAAGAATAACAGGGGCGTTTTTGGCGTTAAAAATCGTTAATTTTTTAAAAGGAAAAACGCTTTGGCTTGTTTTTGTCGGACCTTTGAATAAAAATTTTTTCTTTTCTTTGGTTTGAATAAAAAGTTCAAGCGTTCCGTCCTGCGGATTAGAGGCGGCGCGCAAAGAAGCGGCGTCATCGCGGGCCGGCAGATTGATTATTTTTACAATCCCCTCCTCCATTATTTCAATTGAATAATTTTTATTTGCCTCGCTTTCCACGCGGTTGGCGCGCGAAGAAGCGGGGCTCATTTCCAATATAGTGTCTTTGCTCGGGATAGAGGCGTTGGAAATAAAAAAACGTCCGTTGGCTGCGCCCAAATCAAGTTTTTCAATTCTGCGGCCGGCAAGAATTTCGCAAGCCTCTTCCAGCGGCCCCACGCCCAAGGCCGCGGCAATTTTATTCCCCTCGTTGCTTACAGGAATAATGCCGAGCGGTATTGTCGCGCCGGAATTTCCCATGAAACTTTCGCCAACCATGGCGTTAATTGCCTCATTGATTGTTTTATCATCGCCTACGGCCACTATTGTTTTAGCCCCTCTTTTCAGTTCGTTGGCCACCATATCGCGAATATTTTTCATGGCTCCCAACCGGCAGATTTTTCCGTTCAAGCCAAGGTCGGTAAGGCGCGTTTCAATCCGCGCCAACATTTTGTCGTATTTTTTTTTATTCACGAACGAATCGTAAATGTAGACATGCATACCTTTTAAAATTCGAAGCACAAAATTCTAAATTCGAAACAAATTTCAATGTTTAAAATTATAAATTCAAAATCGTTTTGAATTTTAGTTATTTTTTATCCATTATTTCTTTTTCTTTAACTCCCATCGTGCACTTGCCGTTTAAAACAGCGCCGCGGGCGATTGACAGGCTGGCGGCCTCTATATCGCCGGTGATTCGCGCCGACGAGGAAATTTCCAAATAACCCTTTGTTTTAATATTGCCGGAAATTTCGCCGCCAATTCGCGCTTCCCTGGATTCAATGTCAGCCATGACCTTCGCTTTGTCGCCGATAAAAAGGTTATTGGCGGTTTTAATGCTTCCCTCCACAATTCCTTCAACAATAATATTGCCTTGGCCGTGAAAGTCGCCCTTGACTTTAACCGACGGGCCGATTATTGTTTCCACCTCCTTTAATTCCATTTTTTCTTCTTGTTTTTTAAACATAGAATTACTCCCACAAATCAACGAATCTTACACAAATTCACGAATAAATTATTCATATTTTTACCCTTTTCACATTAAGATGGGTTTGGATTTTATTCGGAACATTCGGATATTATTCGTAGATTGGGATTATATTTTAGGATTATAAGGTAATTGTATCAAGGTTTGACTTATTGTCAAAAGTAAAATATAATAAAAAAAGAAAATCGGAACTCCGACGCGGAGTTTTTGTTTTTTAATAGAACCAACGTTTTCCATTATTGAGATATCGTTCTTTCTATTGAAACTTGTTATGATGGAGGCATGAGAGTTTATTCAGCAGAAAAAATAAAAGAGATAAAAAAATTTAGAAAAGTTGGTTACAGCATAAATGAGTTGGTAAGAGAATTTTCTATTCCTAAAACTACTGTTTGGCACCACATTCATAATGTTAAAGTTTTACCGCGGTATTGCGCGATTTTAAAAGCCAAACAGAGTGGTAGCGCTAAACGAAAACAAAGAAGATTATTAGAAGCAGAAGAAGAAGCAAAAAAAATTTTATATGGTCCGCACCGAAATTATGCCATTATTCTGGCCATGCTTCATTGGTGCGAAGGCAGCAAAAAGGTTTGCGAATTTATCAATTCAGACAGTCAGATGGTTAAATAAAATTATTACTATTCGAAACAGGGACATAGTGCTAACGTTAAGAATATTTGAAGGAATGAATAAAAGCGAATGCTTGAGTTATTGGGCCAACATTTTAAAAATACCAGAAAATAAGTTTGTTGTTCGTTTAAATGACGGTGGAAGGAGCAGTAAAACAAAACATGGGATGTGCAGAATTACCATTTAAAAAGGAAGTTATGTTTTAAAAGTAATCCACGCGCTAATTATGCAATATTCGGAAGAAATTTTAAGGGAATTAAGTCCCCGTAGCTCAATGGATTAGAGCGGCTCCGTCCTAAGGAGAAGATTAGAGGTTCGAGTCCTCTCGGGGACACCAGTAAGGAAATTGCAAGTTTTGAAGGTTCGCCTCGCTTCGCTCGGCGACTAATTCGTATTGGATTTTCGGGGCAAAAACGAATTGGCGATTTTCTAAAACATGGTTCGAGCCGATTGTTTTCAGAAATGTTGTCATTTCCTCTTTGTTTCCACTCTTAACTAAATTCGCGGCTTGATTCAAAGACAAAACGAACTCACGAGCCGGTTCGAGCCAAGACAATCCTTTTTGTTCAAAATCTCTGATTTTCTCGCCATGCTCGATCTTTTGGGTAAGCAGTTTGCCTTTTCTTGCTTTGTAGTCGTCGGCAGAAATGACCTCACCAAGATAAGCGTCAAGTAGTTTTTCGAGCTTGGTTTCAATTTCGGTTAATTCCATTTTGAGATTTTGAACAGTAGTTTTAGCTCCTTCTTTTGCTTGTTCCTCGTCTTTGTGCAATTCGGCTAAAACTTTCTCTGTGTCTTGGCTCGATAAAGAAACTTTTTGAAGGAAGTTTTTGATTTGTTCGGTAAGTACTTCCTCTCGCAAAAAATGCTTTTCTTGGCAGGGACCTTTCTTTTTCGTGCAGTGATAATAATTATGACTTTTTTGTATTTCTGCCGTAATGGCACAACCGCAAGAAGCACATTTGAGTAAGCCAAGAAAAGCAAAATGATGCTTGCGAATATCTTTCTTTTTGCCTCACTTCGCCATAACTTCTTGGCAAGAATCAAAAAGTTTCTTTGAAATTAACGGCTCGTGAGTTCCTTCAAAAACTTCTCCCTTAAATTTCATGAGGCCGACGTAAAAAATATTTTGTAGAATTTTCTGCAAACTACTGATGGAGATTTTGTTATTCTTGTTTCCACGAAGATCATGCTTAACGCACCAATTTGCGAGAGAATGAAACGGGTAGTTTCCGGTGGCGTAGAGTTCAAAAACCTTCTTTACTTTTGCCGATTTCTCTCGGTCAGTGTCTACGCCTCGCGTTTTGGGATTGTTGAGATAGCCCACCGGAGCCCAGCCGGGCCATACACCATTTCTGATTTTCTGCCTCAAACCTCGCTTCACATTCTCTCGCAAATTATCTACAAAATATTTTGATTGTCCGAAAGCGATATTTAACATGAACAATCCTTGTGGCGTTGCTTCGAACCAAAACGTCGGAAATTTGAGGGACTTAATCAAGCCGCGATCTACAAAGTGAATGATTTTACCGCCGTCTACAGAATTACGCGCAAGGCGGTCAGGGTGCCATGCGATTATTCCGTCAGCTTTGCCTTTTTCAAGTAATGACAACATTTCTGCGAATTTAATTCGCCCGGGCTCTTTGGCGGTTTTGGCCTCGCACAGCGAGGCAACAATTTCCAATTTTTCTTTGGCGGCATACTCTTGCAACTCTACGAGTTGCGCTTCAATACTTAATACTTGTCTGTCGTCTTCCTCTGTTGATTTGCGAGCATAAAGTATGTATCTCATATGATTTGGATTAAAAATTTTTCTTTTCTTCTTTCAAAATCGCCAATTCGTTTTTACCCCGAAAATTCA
>CAZZBC010000043.1:0-6924 GCA_964652175.1 uncultured Gammaproteobacteria bacterium
ATGATTATTCACTTTTATATTAGCACTATTTTAAGAAAAACTCTATATGAGTTCTCTATTCCATCGGGGAAAATTGCCACAACTCCTGCAAATAAAAAGTAACATAACAATCACACGTTAATGAGAGGCCGACGAAATTCTCGCTCGGCCTCTTTTCACAAATCTCAAAAAGGAGGATTTAATGGACAGAAAAGGATTTACGATTATTGAGCTATTTATCGTTGTGACAATTATAGTTTTTTCTTTCGGATGTAAAGGAAATACGATTGTTGGAAAGCTGGTCAAGGGCGAAGCACTAACGCAGAATGAAAAAGACGACTACAACAAACAAAAAGATAGTTATGACAAACTTGTTGCTGAGAGGAAGCAGGAAATAGCCGAGACAACCTATAAAGAGGCTACCAAGGCGGAAAAAGTGGCTGGTAAAAGAATGTACATGGGTCGGAGTGGCAAAATGAAGGAGTTTGATATTTCTTTCAAAGCTTGTCAACCATTCGGTTTTCTGGCTAGCGAAAGAGTAGAGGGGCCGAAAGGAAAAGCCAACGTCGTTGGAGTTTATGAAGATCATTTGTGGTTCCATACGGATGGGATTAAAGGAGCTGGATTTTCCGACGCTAAGAATAAGGATGAATTCGCGAAGAAAGGATTCAAGCCAATGCCTGAATCCACGTCTTCTCAACAGCAGGCGATTCGACAAAGCTCTGGATCGCAGACAGAAATTACACAGGGAAGTAGTGTCGAATATTCGGACGTCTATTTTCCTCCGATATCAAAAATTCCTTACATGAAAAAAGGAGAAAGATAAGTATAATTAAAAAATGCGGGCGGATTGAATAAATCCGCCCTTTTCTTTTTTTAAGCCCCTGCCTTAATTGTTTCAAAATAATACAATTAGGGCACAACTATGGTACAATTAAATTTACGGAAAAATTAATTGTCGCAGTCCCCTATTTTGTCCATATGGACAAAATAGGGGACTATGCTTTATAATAAAAATATGTGTGAATAATTATGTTCAATGTTAAAAAGCGGCAAAATAGAGGCTAAAATTATAATCGGTGTTGATGTTATGATAAACAAAAGTAAACAATTGGTAGAAAAATTTTTGGACTCGGAAAGTAAAAAGGCGACGGCGATAAAATTTTTATTGGCCGTTATAGCGATAGCTGGTGTGGGGTTTTTGGGCGCTTCCATGGCGGGAGCTTTTAAAACGGCCGGCAGATACAGATATTCCAGACGATTCAGTAAAAGGCAATTAATAAAGGCCCGTGAAAAATTGAAAGAGGCCAAACTTATTAAATTTATCAAAAAAGAAAACGGAAAGATAAAGGCGGAATTGACCAATAAGGGCAAAAAAAGAATCGGGGAATTTCCCATTGACGCCCTGACGATCGTTAAGCCGAAAAAATGGGACGGGAAATGGCGGGTTTTGCTTTTTGACGTGCCATCCAAACCATTATATTATAATGAAGCCCGTCGCGCGTTAAGGGAAAAAATAAAAGAGTTAGGCTTTATGCAGCTTCAAAAAAGCGCCTGGATTTATCCTTATGAATGCGAAGACGAAATCCTTTTTATCGCCGAAACATATAATATTCAAAAATATATTGAGATGCTGAGGGTTGAAAGTTTATTGGGCGAGAACAAGTTAAAGCGGGAATTTAATTTGGGATAAAAGCGCATAAAAGTTATTTTTGAGACGATTTCTGGTTCGATGAAAATTACACAAAATTTGCGCCGATTTTAATAAGTCCCCTATTTTGTCCATATGGATAAAATAGGGGACTTATTATTGAATGCTATATTTGATAATATTTGGCGGTAACCAATAAAATCTCGTTGCATATAAGAATCTTATTATAAAAAAAGAAGCGGAATAAATTCCGCTTCTTTTTTTAATGTATATAATATCTTAAAATCTTCTGCCGCCCCTGCCGCCCCTGTCGTGTCCGCCGCGACTCCCACCATGGCGGGACGGACCGCCGAAGCGCGGCCGTTCAAACCCGCCGCCTTCCTGTTTGCCTTTTTCTTCTTGCCAGAGATGCTCATTCTCCGGCAGTCCGAGCATGGTCAAATTTACTCTTCCTTGGTCGTCCAATTCGTCAACTTTGACGGTTACCGTGTCGCCGATGGCCAGCAGGTCGCTGGGTTTGCCGACGCGATAAGGTGCCATTTTGGAAACATGAACCATACCGTCTTTGCCGGGAAGCACTTCTATGAAGGCTCCGAAATCAAGCAGGCGCACGACTTTGCCGGTGTAAACTTCGCCCGGCTCCAAAACTTTGACGATTGATTGTATCCAATCAACGGCTTGTTTTGATTTTTCCGCGTCCATGCCGGTGACGAAGACCGAGCCGTCGTCCTCAATGTCAATTTGGACTCCGGTAACTTCAATAATTTTATTGATGACTTTGCCGCCGGTGCCGATGACTTCGCGTATTTTTTCAGGGTCAATCTTAAAAGAAACGATGCGCGGGGCGTAAGGCGAAAGGTCGGCGCGATGCTTGTCTATGGATTTGTTCATGACATCCAAAATTTGCAAGCGCGCTTCCAATCCCCTTTTCAGGGTTTTTTCAATTATTTCATCAGTCAAGCCGTCGGTTTTGGTGTCCAATTGAATGGCCGTAATGCCGTCGGCCGTGCCCGCGATTTTGAAGTCCATGCCGCCCTTGCCGTCTTCCAAGTCTTGAATATCGGTCAAGATTTCCCATTCGCTCATGTCTTCATTGGAAGCGAGTCCCATGGCGATTCCGGCCACCGCTTTTTTAATCGGCACGCCGGCGTCCATTAAAGCCAAAGACGAGCCGCAGGTTGAGCCCATGGAAGAAGAGCCGTTGGAACCAAGCACTTCGCTGACCACCCGGATGGTGTAAGGAAATTCGTCTTTCGTCGGCAACATCGGCAAAATGGCTTTTTCCGCCAAGGCGCCGTGGCCGATTTCGCGCCGGCCGGCCGCGCGCAGAGGCGTAGCTTCGCCGACCGAGAAAGGCGGAAAATTGTAGTGGTGCATGTATCTTTTTGTTCCTACCCCTTCAATTCCTTCCAGGGATTGTTCCAGCCCGGGCGCGCCCAAAGTGACAATCGAGAGAACTTGAGTTTCGCCGCGCTGGAAAAGACCGGAGCCGTGAATGCGCGGCAAAACGCTCGCCTCGGCAGTTAAAGGCCTTATCTCATTCAAAGCGCGTCCGTCAACTCTCTTTTTTTCCTTGGTGGCCGCGCGCGTTACTTCGGCTTCAACCATTTTTTCCGCCAAAGCGGCGACGGCTTCTTTGCGTTGATCTTTTCCTGCGCCTTGTTCAAATAAGTATTTATCCAGCCCTTCCTTAATGGCCGCCACGGCCGCTTTTCTCTCGCCTTTGGTGTAGTATGTTTTGTCAAAAAGAATATTCTTGATATTTTTATCAAGCCAGCCGCGGGCGGTTTCAAACACTTTTTCCTCTTCCTGCTCAGCTTCTTTTTCTTCGGCGCTCGTTAATTTTTCTTTTGCCAAAGGCCATTTCCCCCTTAACCCTTCCATTTCTTTTATGAGTTCAATGGCTTTTTGCATCTCTTTTTGGCCCTGTCTGATGGCATCATGCATCATCTCTTCTTTCACTTCATTGGCGCCGGCTTCAATCATGATTGCTTTTTTTTCCGTTCCGGCAACGACCAAATCCAAAGGGCTTTTATCCCGCTCTTCGTAGGTGGGATTGAAGACAAAGTGCCCGTCAAGGAGGCCGACTCTCACGCCGCCGATAGGGCCTTTCCAGCCAAGGCCGGAAAGAAAAAGGGCGGCCGAGGCGGCAATCATGGAAACGATGTCATGGTCGTTTTTTTGGTCGGCCGACAAGACGGTAATCATAACCTGCACGTCCTTGCGCGACGCGTCGGAAAAAAGCGGTCGGATGGCGCGGTCAATCATGCGGCCGGTCAGAATCGCTTCGTCCGACGGCCGGCCTTCGCGTTTTATCCAGCGCGAGCCCTTGATGATGCCGGCGGCGTACAGCCGTTCCTCAAAATCAACCATCAAAGGGAAGAAATCAATGTTGGGCCGTTCAAATTTTGACTGGACAACCGTGGCGAGCACGGAAGTGTCGCCGTATTGGGCGACCACGGAAGCGGTCGCCTGTTTGGCCAGTTGGCCCGTTTTAATGGTGAGTATGCGGCCAAGCCACTCCATAGAAAACGTTTTTTCATTTGTCATTTTTTTGTTCTTGGTCGACAAACTGGAGAACTATGGAATAAACCACAGTACTATGTGTTTGTAGGCCAAATTTTTAGTGAATATGTAAATTAGTTGTTTGTAAAAATGGCGATTTTAATCGCCTTAGTGCCCCCAAAATTATAAATCCAATTGCATCAATCGCGTTCATCATATCCCTCCCTTTTTCAGCAGTTTTTTGACGGCCTCCTTTAATTTCGTTAAGTCCGAAGACTTTATTATATATTCTTCGGAAGCATGAACCGCGAAATCATCTCGGTAGTCGTAGGCCGTGGACATAATAATCGGAAGCCTCGGCTTTTTTCCCTTCATTTCGTATAGGAGCTTGAGACCGTCAATATCGGGCATTAGTATGTCAAGCATGGCAAGATCGGGATTTTCCGAAAAAAACAATTCCATTGCTTTTACGCCAGTGCCCGCGACAACAACCCCATAACCTTCCCCTTCAAATTCCTCCTTATAAAGTTTTTGGATATACAGATCATCATCCACTACTAATATTTTCGCCATCCTTTCCTCCTTTGTTTATTTAAATTTATGGAACACTTATTTCGCCAATAAATATTTTCTATTTTCGCTCAAGTTTATAAAATCATCCGCTTCTTCAACCAACTTGGACGAGGCGGTTTGACGAAAAGCCATTATTTCAACCAAACATCCTTTGGTATTTTGCAAATAATTGACAAGCGGAACATAATCGCCGTCTCCGGTAACCAAAATAATGACATCCAATTTTTCGGCGAGTTTAATGGCGTCAACCGTAATGCCCACGTCCCAATCCGCTTTTTTCGCGCCGCCGGCGAATATTTGTAGCTCTTTCATTTTTACTTCAAAACCCTGTCCGGAAAGGGCTTCAAAAAACGGCGTTTCTTCCTCAGTTTCAGTTTTTACGACATAGGCCGTGGCGCGGATAAGTTTGCGGTCGGCCACAGCTTCCTTCAATATTTCCTTGAAATTAACCCGTTTTCTATATAAATTTTTCGCCGAATGGTACATATTGGAAACATCCACCAATACTCCCACCCGTTGGTCTTTATGTTTAATCATTGACGCGTAACTCGCAACGCGTAACTCGCAACGCTTTTGCGGTGCCGTAAAGCATTAAGCGTTGCACGATGCGCGTTATGCAATTTATTTTTATTATTTCTTTGCTTCTTCTTTTTCTTTCGCCGCCAGCTCTTTTGCCTCTTCCTTTTCCTCCCTTTCTTCCATCAGTTCTTGTTCGCGCCGCAACTCTTCCTCTTCGTCCGCGATCATTTTTTTGGCAATGTCTAATTTTAATTTTTTAGCCAATTCCTTGAAGCCTTCGGCATCTTCTTTTTGTAAATATTTCAAAAGCCGCCTTCTTTCCGCTACTTTTTTTAAAAGGCCGCGGCGGGAAGAATTGTCATGCTTGTGTTTTTTTAAATGTTCCGCCAACTGTTTAATCTCTTCTGACAAAATAGCGATTTGCACTTGTGAGGAACCGGTGTCGGTTTCGTGAACCCTGAATTTATTGATGATTTTCTGCTTTACTTTTTTGTCTAACATGCGTTTTTGCCCTGTCCGAGTGGGAGTCGCAACTCTCCGACCAAGAAAGGGGCGATTAAATGTTAATTACTGCCTAACCATATCATAAGTTGAAAAAAAAGGCAAGGCGTCGTAAAATGTAAACATAATGCTAATCCGCGAATATGCGCGAATGCCGCGAATTGCGAATATGCGAATTTGCCCCCTTGATAAAGGGGGATAGGGGGATCTCATGAAAAAACATATTACAAATTTTCTGGAATATCTGGAAATTGAAAGGGGGTTGTCGGCTATAACTATCCGCAATTATTCTTTCTATTTAAATCGCTTCGCAGACTTCGCGGCTAAACAGGGCGCCGCTAGCGCGGAAAAGATTACCAAAGAATTAGTGACAAAATATCGGCTTTGGCTTAACCGTTTAACTGACGACAAAGGCGAGGCGCTAAAAAAAAATACGCAGAATTATCATTTAATCGCCTTGCGCGGATTTTTAAAATACCTTGTCAAAAATGACATTAAAACCTTGGAGCCGGAAAAAATTGAATTAGCCACACAGGAAAGCCGGCAGGTAAGTTTTTTGGAAGGCAGCGATTTGGAGCGCATTCTCGCCGCGCCGTTTAATGTGGAACAGCCGGCCATCATCCAAAAAAGGGACAAGGCAATTTTGGAATTATTTTTTTCCACCGGCCTGCGCGTCTCCGAATTAACAAAATTAAAAATAGAAAACATAAATTTAAACAAAGAAGAATTTACTATCCGCGGTAAGGGCGCGAAGTTAAGAGTGGTTTTTTTATCAGGAGAGGCAAAGAGATGGATAAAAGAATATTTGGAAGCGCGGTGCGATATGAACCCTTTTTTATTTGTCAGTCATGACAAAGCGGCTGCCGGCCGCGAAGAACAAAACAATTTAACGCCGAGGAGCGTCCAGCGGCTTATACAAAAATACGCTCGCGTCGCCGGCATCACCAAACGCGTTACGCCGCACACCTTGCGCCATAGTTATGCCACCGATTTGCTTATAAATGGCGCGGACATTAGGAGCGTCCAGGCCATGCTCGGCCACGCTTCCATTACCACCACTCAAGTTTACACGCATATCACCGACCAGCAATTGCGCGACGTTTATAAAGCGTTTCATGGCAAGAGAAGAAGGGGTTGACTTTGTTCAAGTCCACGAACATAATTAACACTTTTAAGAATTAGATTTTGACAATTTT
>CAZZBC010000044.1:0-6810 GCA_964652175.1 uncultured Gammaproteobacteria bacterium
ATTATTCACTTTTATATTAGCACTATTTTAAGAAAAACTCTATATGAGTTCATAATAAATGAAAGATAAATTAAAAAATATGTCTTCAATTTTGGACAATTTGGAAAAAATAAAAAAATTGGATAAAAATAAGGTGGCGCCGTCCATTGAGCTGCTTTACGGGCAAATTCGGCAAGTCATGGAAGAAGCGCGGCTTATTAAAATCCCGCAGGAATATAGCCGGGCAAAAAAAATCGTCGTTAACGGCATGGGGGCGTCCAATTTGGGGGCGGGCATAGTGAAAGCGGTTTTTGCGGACAAGGTAAACGCGCCGATTATTATCGCCCCCGGCTATGAAGTTCCCGCTTTTGTCGATGCGGACACGCTCTATATCATCAGCTCTTATTCGGGAAATACCGAGGAGCCGCTTTTTGCTTATCGGCAAGCGAAAAAGCGGGGCGCGAAAATAGCGGCAATCACGGCCGCTAGCGACAATACGCTGAAAAAAATAATGATTAATGATAACGTCCCGGGCTATATTTTTAAAGATGAAAGAAATCCATCCGGCATTTCGCGTTATGGCCTTGGTTATTCCATTTTCGGCATCGCGATTATTTTGGCCAAAGCAGGTTTTTTAAAAATTAAAGTTAAAGAAGTTGAAAAAATTATTGGCGACCTGGAAATTTGGGACCATAAGCTTAGGCCGAATGTTCCTTGCAGGATGAATATTGCCAAACAATTGGCGGAAAAATTATGTGGACGGCAAACGGTGGCGGTGGCGGCTGAATTTTTGCAGGGGAATTTGCGGGCGCTGCGCAATCAGTTTTGCGAAACCGGGAAAAATTTTGCCGGCTATTTAATCTTGCCCGAGTTTAATCATTATGCCATGGAGGGGCTGTCTTATCCGAAGTCAAACCGGCAAAATCTGGTTTTTTTCTTTTTTGATTCCAATCTCTATCATCCGCGCGTGCGGAAAAGGAGCGCGCTTAGCAAAGAGGTGGTAAGAAAAAATAAAATAAAAGTCGTTGAATATAAGTTGCGGGGCGGAACAAAACTGGAGCAAACATTTGAAATGCTTCAGCTTGGCAGCTGGATAACTTTTTATTTGGCCGTTTTAAATGGCGTTAATCCGGGCCCAAATCCATGGGTGGATTGGTTTAAGAAAAGATTGGGATAATTTAAAAATAACAAAAAAGACCTCACCCTGCCCTCTCCTTTGCAAGGAGAGGGTTTTGGGATTGACCAAAAAAAGAAATTTTGTTAATGTATTTATACTAAATTCGCATGCTTGCCCCGTCGAATTTACCCCGTCGAATGACCTGGGGTGACTGGGGTGCCGTCCCGCCGTCGGCGGGATAGTGCGACTTTCGCTTGCCTCAATTCAAGTCGAAGCGGGCGAAGCGAAATAATATGTATAGCGTAATTTTCTGCGGCGGGTCGGGTACCCGGCTTTGGCCGCTTTCCAGACAAAATTTTCCCAAGCAGTTTTTAAGTTTCTACAGCGATAAATCTTTGCTGCAAGAAACGTTTTTAAGGATGCTTAAAATCATGCCGCCGGAAAATATATTTTTCATAACCAACAAAGAAAATTTTTTTAATGTCTTTAATCAAATTAAAGACATTACGCCCTCCTTTAAACAAGACCAAATTTTAGTTGAGCCGGCCAGTTTAAATACCGCTCCAGCCGTCACTTATGCCATCAAGCATTTGGCGGAAAAAAAGAAAATAGACTTGGCTGCTCCGCTTATTTTTTTGCCCTCCGATCATTACATCGGCGACAAAGAAATTTACGAAAAGGTGGTGGCAACGGCCATGCAAAAAGTGGGCGATAACATTGGAACAATCGGCATTACGCCGACCAAGCCGGAAATCGGCTATGGTTATATAAGGAAAGGAAAAGCGGAGGACGGTTATTGCGAAGTTTTGGAATTTAAGGAGAAGCCGGACGTAAAACAGGCGGAAGAATACATTAGCTCGGGGCAGTATTTATGGAATTCCGGCATGTATATTTTTAATATAAGGACATTCGCTTCCGAGTTGCGCCGCCACGCCCCGGCGTTATATTCTCTTTTAATTCAAAATTTTGATAAATTTTTAAAAAATTTCCATAGCCTTTCGCCGATTTCCATTGATTACGCGATTTCCGAAAAGTCGGACAAAGTAATCGTTTTTGAGGGAAATTTTGGCTGGAGCGACATAGGCTCTTTTGACAGCTTGGCGGACATTCTGGAGGAAAAGCAAACCTCCCGCCACATTAATATTAATTCAAAAAACATTTTTATTCACAGCGCCACCGACAGGCTGGTGGCGACCTTGGGAGTGGAAGATTTGATTATTGTGGAAAACAATGACAGTATCTTGATTCAAAAAAGGGGCCTGGGAGAGGAGGTAAAAAAAATAGTCAATCACCTTAAGGAAAACAAGATTAAGGAATTGGACCATAATTTAATTGTCCATCGGCCTTGGGGAAAGTATGAAGTTTTAATTGAGAACCCTTTTCATAAGGTAAAAAAAATAACTGTCTATCCCGGCGCGAAACTTAGCCTGCAGCTTCATTATCATCGCGTTGAACATTGGATAGTAGTCAAAGGTTTGGCCCGCATTACCAGAGGGAAAGAAACGGTTTTTCTCAAGGAAAATGAAAGCACTTTTATTCCCACCCTTACCAACCATCGCTTGGAAAATATCGGCAAAATTAATTTGGAAATTATAGAAGTGCAAACCGGTAACTACTTGGAAGAGGATGATATAATAAGGCATCAGGACGAGTATGATAGGGAATAATCGCGCCGCCATCGTCTAGTGGTTAGGACATGAGGTTTTCATCCTTAAAACCGGGGTTCGATTCCCCGTGGCGGTACTACCTGCGAAATGGAGCCATTCGGTTCCTTTTCTGTTTGTAAAATTAGTGACAATTTGCGAGTTTGATTTTTAAATTAGAATAAACAGTTCGGTTGTTTTATTTTTAATTTTAGGTAAAAATTGAATAAAAAGTATGTCAATTTTCGTTTGCCTCCTTTCGGTTTAAGTGGTAAAATAATTTTATGGATAAAATCGCAAGCAACAAAAAGATACTCTCCTCAATAAAGAAAAAGCCCTATTTTGTTTCCGATAATTTTGTTTTATATAATGAGAGTTGTTTAAAAATACTGAGTGAATTGCCGGAAGATTCAGTTGATATGATATTCGCCGATCCGCCCTATCTGCTTTCAAACGGCGGCTTTACTTGCGATAGCGGGAAAATGGTTAGCGTAAATAAAGGACAATGGGATGTTAGTAATGGGTTAAAAAAGGATTTTGAATTTCATTTAGAATGGATAAAGGCCTGCCATAGAGTTTTGAAGCCGGGCGGCACTATTTGGATAAGCGGAACATATCATTCAATCTATCAATGCGGATTCGCCCTGCAAGTAAATAAATTTCATATTCTTAATGATATTGCCTGGCTCAAGCCCAATGCTTCGCCTAATTTGAGTTGCCGATTCTTCACCGCCAGCCATGAAACTTTGATTTGGGCGCGAAAGGATAAAAATAGCAAGCACAAATTCAATTATAATCTCATAAAAAATGGCGATTGGCCGGATGATTTTATTAAAAAACCCGGATTGCAGATGAGAAGCGTTTGGGCGATATATCCGCCCAGAAATGGCGAAAAAAAATTTGGCAAACATCCAACGCAAAAGCCGATTGATTTATTGGTTAGAATTATTTTGGCAAGCACCGCCCCTGGCGATTTAATCGTTGATCCTTTTGCCGGTTCATCAACAACTGGATTGGCCGCATATTTAAATGGCCGAAAATTTATAGGTATTGATTTAGAGAAGAAATATTTAGATTTATCAATAAAACGCTTCAAAGATTTAAAAAATATAAAATAAAAAATGAAAATAATTACCCGAGCGACTGCCATAAAAAATTTAAAGGGGCATATTGGCAAGGATTTGCGAAAACTTGCATTGCAATATGGAATTACCACTTATGAAACCGGAAAGCAAAATAAGGGCTGGAAAGGTTTAATTTTAGAGCGGTTGGCGGGATTAGAAAATAATGTTTCCAAGGCGCCAAATGGTTTTTCTTATGAGTTAAAATCAGTCAGCTTTCACCATGTTAAAAATGTGTTTGTGCCAAAAGAAACAATGGCCATAACCATGATTAATCCTAAGGAATTAAAAGCCCATTCGTTTTTTGAGAGCCATTGTTGGGCGAAGCTAAAATCAATAGTTTTTTGCGCCGTAATGTGGCATGGCACGAATTCCGACGGAGCGGAGTTAATAAAAGTGGCCAGTTTGGATTTTGCCGAAGATGACGAGCTGATAAAAGAAATAAAAGCGGATTATGATTTTATTCGGGCTAAACTTATAAAGACAGGATTTAAAAGTTTAACCGGCAAAGACGGAAAATGGATACAGGCAAGAACAAAGGGAACCGGCGGAATAAACCCGAGGACAGACGAAAGACGGCCGATTACTCGCGCTTTTTACGCAAGGACGAGCTTGGTTAAGAAAATTTTTGAGATAGCCAGTTAATAAATCTAACCCCGTGGACATTAAATTTAAATGCGTTTAATATTAAAGATTAAATTTTAAAATCAGATTTTATAAGATTATGGACAAAGAAAAAAATAAAATAGTTATGGAATTAATTATTAATGATCTTAAATATTTATCAGTAAGATTTTTATATTTTAATTGGTTTTTCCCGTCTGGTGCCGAAGTTGCAAACCAATTAATTGATAGTATAATTAAATTGTATTTAAAAAGTATTGGCAGAGCAGATTTAATTAATCGAATTAGAAGCTGGAAGGGAAATGAAACACATAATATAGTAAGAATTTTAGAATTAATTATAGAAGGTTTGAAACTAGATTTTAATTTAGGTGCCAATAAAGTAACCTTAGAAAATATTTATAAAATTTATCAAAATAGATATTTAGATAACCTCGAAAAAATCGGTGCATGCCAAACTTTATTAAAAGATATAAACACGATAGATTATATTTATAAATATTTTAGAGATAAAATAAATATTAGCGAGAAAAAAAAGGGGGGAAACGTTAATTAATAAAGTATTTTTAGACAACAAGGATATGCTATGGGGAGAAAATAATATAAGTTTATTAAAAGTATTTAAAAAAAATAATAAATATTTTTGAGGATAAACAATTTAAATTAATTGGCACAAACGCCCCATATCCTTAATAGCCAGTTCCGGAACGGGAATCGCTTTAATCCAGTCAAAGGTTCGGAAGCTGTTTAACTTTTTGTACTCTCGAAGAATTGGAGCCATTTGGCTCCTTTTCCGTTTGTAAGATTAGCGACAATTGCGAGCTCTGTTTATTGTTTTATTATTAATATTGTGATAATTTTAAATCATGATTATATTAGGTATAGAGACAAGTTGCGATGAAACGGCGGCGGCGGTTGTTGAAGGAAAAATCCCCCCTGCCCCCCTTTATGCAAAGGGGGCATTTAGGGTGTTATCCAATGTCGTGGCGTCGCAGATAAAAGTACACGCGCCCTGGGGCGGAGTTGTGCCGAACTTGGCGAAAAGAGAACATCTAAAAAATCTGCCGATAGTTTGCGAGAGGGCGTTAGAGGCGGCGTGGAAGAAATGCGGACAGGGACGCGGAGAAAAATGGAAAATCCCCCCTTCCCCCCTTTATGCAAAGGGGGCAAATATGATTGATTTTATCGCCGTAACCGTCGGACCCGGGTTGGAACCGGCTCTTTGGACGGGCATAAATTTTGCGCAAGAATTGGCAAAAAAATGGAACAAGCCGATTATCGCCGTAAACCACATGGAGGGGCATATTTTTTCTGTTTTGTTAAACAGAAAAGAATTTCCAATTTCCAACCCGCCTGCCGCCAGCCTGCCGGAAAGGCGGGGACGGGCAGGTTTCCAATTTCCAATTTTAGCGTTGCTGGTAAGCGGCGGGCATACAGAATTAGTTTTAATGCGCAAATGGCGGGATTACAAAATAATCGGCTCAACGCGGGACGACGCGGCAGGAGAAGCCTTTGACAAGGCGGCAAAAATGTTGGGGCTTGAATATCCTGGCGGTCCCGCGATAGCTAAATATGCTGAACAGTTTGAAGTAAAACATCCTCAAATTTCTAATTTCAAATTTCTAATTTCTAAACAAATCCCAATTTCTAAATCCCAAAAAATCACCCCTACCCCTCCGCCTCGGCTTCGCTACGGAGAGACGGGTCTTTTACAAAGAGGGCGCATAACGTTGCCTCGGCCGATGATTAGTTCAAAAGATTACGATTTTTCTTTTTCGGGGCTGAAGACGGCGTTGTTGTATGCGATTAAAAAAAACCCCCCTTCACCCCCCCTTAAAAGGGGGATAGGGGGGATTAACATTCCTGAATATGCGCATGAATTTCAGCAAGCGGTGATTGACGTCCTTGTTTCAAAAACTCTTCGCGCGGCAAAGGAGTTTAAGGCGAAAACCATAATTCTCGCCGGCGGTGTGGCGGCGAACAAAAAGTTGCGAGAGCAATTAAAGAATCAACTGTCGGCAGCCGGCAATAAGGCAAAATTATTAATGCCTGATATCAAATTTACCGGCGACAACGCCGCCATGATCGCCCTTGCCGCCTATTTTCACGCCGCGAAAAAACAATCCATAAAGCCGGAAAACCTTAAGGCCGAGGGGAACTTGGAGTTGTAAACTCCTAACGAATCAACGAATCTGACAACGAATATACAAATAAAGGATTTGTGAATTCGTGAGATAATTTGTGGATTTGTGGGAGTGTAGTATAATGAAAATATGACTAGCATAAAGAAAAAAACCATATTTTCCGGCGTGCAGCCGAGCGGGAT
>CAZZBC010000045.1:0-6501 GCA_964652175.1 uncultured Gammaproteobacteria bacterium
AATGCGAATCTACAAATCTTTTCACAAATTCACAAATATTTGTTATATTCGTAGTAAAATTTGTTGATTTGTGGAAGTTACACTAACTCTATCTGTGCCATTTCCGCTCCGTCGCCGCTTCTCGCCCCAAGCTTAACTATTCTCGTATAACCGCCGTGCCTTCCTTCATAACGCTCACCCAAAACCTCCATTACTTTTTTTATCGCCATTTTCTGCGGCAAAACTCTGGTTAATTTCCGCCAGCTGTTAAAATCATTTTTCTTCGCCGCCGTAATTATTTTTTCCACCAACGGCCTTACGGCTTTGGCCTTGGCAGAAGTAGTCTTAATTTTTTCGTATATTAAAACACTTGCCGCCAGATTCCTTAGCATCATTTCTCTTGATTCTTTTTTTCTGTCCAAAATTTTACCTTTTACTCTATGTCTCATATAAATAAACGCTAAATAAACGAATATGACACGAAGTTAACGAATGTATTTTTATATCTTTAGTTTTATTAGTGTTCTATTCGTTCTTTTCGTGTTTAACTTTTTTTCGGTCTTCCTCTTTTTTTCTTTACTTCCTCTTTAACCTCTGCTTCTCCGATCTCCCCTTTCCCCCCTGTCGTTTCGATCGTTTCAGGCGCTGTTGCGGCCTCTTCTTTTTTTCCTATTGACGTTTCTTCTTTTTCGCCCGACAACGCCCTGAATTGATTTATTAAAATTTCCGCGGCTTGCCCAAAAGCTTCTTTCGGCGTGATTGTTCCATCGGTTAATATGTCCAAGGTCAACTTGTCCCAATTAGTCATTTTGCCGACGCGCACATTGTCAATATTCACGCCAACCGACAAAATGGGAGTAAAAATAGAATCCATTTCAATATAACCTGTTTCATGTTTTTTTTCTCCGCGGCTTTCAATCGTTTCATATCCCCGCCCGCAAGAAACAAAAATTTCCATATTTAAACTGCCGGCCATATCGGTAATGTGAGCCAAAACCAAATCAGGATTGACAATTTCAACTTGGCTGTTTTTAGCGATGTCGCTTGCTCTTACTTCTTTCTCTCCATGGACGTCCAGTTCTAATTTTATCGCTTCATCGGCATAAACTTTAAGCCTTAATCGTTTTAAATTCAAAATAATTTCCAAAATATCTTCCTTGACGTGAGGAATGGCGCTGAATTCATGACTCGCTCCTTTTATTTTAACTCCTACTACGGCGGCGCCGGCCAAAGAAGAAAGTAAAACGCGCCTTAAGGAGTTGCCCAAAGTGGTCCCATAGCCGGGATAACAAGGCTCCACGATTATCAAGCCGCGATTTTGTTCTTCGCCTTTTTTAAATTCTATTTTTTGGGGCAGAGCGATATTTTGCATATATATAATTCAAATCTACGAATGTATTCAAATGCTTCAAATTTTTAATATTAAAAAATCGGTGAAGCATTTATAACATTTGAAGTATTTGAATATTAATTTGTAGTATTTGAATTATAATTATTTATCGTGAATAAAATTCAACGATCATTTGAGGATTGATATTTATGTTTTTAATGTCTTTCTGGTTGGGGCTATACGAAACTTTAACGGCCAATTCTTTTATATCCACGCTCAACCATCCCGGCGCCTCAATTTTTCTAAGCTTGAACGACTCAATTAAATCCCTGAAATGCTTGGATCTTTTGCCGCTCTCTTTTATTTTGACAATATCGCCGATTTTAAGTTGATACGATGGTATGTTAACTTTTTTATTATTGATCGTAAAATGGCCATGACTTATCAGCTGCCTGGCTTGTTCGCGGGACTTCGCAAAGCCGGCCCGATAAACCGCGTTATCCAAGCGCGTTTCCAATAATTTGAAAAAGTTTTCGCCAACATTGCCTGGCTGTTTTTCGGCGCGCGTAAAAGTAAGCTTGAATTGCTTTTCCAGTAAGTTATATTGTTTTTTCACTTTTTGTTTTTCTTGAAGTTGCAAGCCGTAATCACTCTTTCTTTGCCCTCCCTTCACGCCATGAACGCCGGGCGGATAGTTGCGCTTTACAATAGCGCACTTGGGCGAATAGCAACGTTCGCCTTTAAGAAATAATTTTTCTCCCGCCCTTCGGCACTGTTTGCATTTTGGATCTAAATTTCTTCCCATTGTGTTAGCTTTTTAGCTTTTTAGCTTTTTAGCTTTTTAGAAAATCCTAACAAGCTAATGAAGCTAGCAAGCTAATTCCCTATTTTTATACTCTTCTCGGCTTTTGCGCCCGGCAGCCGTTATGCGGCACGGAGGTAATGTCTTTAATGGAGGAAACAATCAGACCGTTGGCATTTAAGGCTCTTACCGCTGATTCTCGGCCCGTGCCCACTCCCCTGACAAACACCGCCACTTCTTTTAATCCTCTTGCTTTGGCTTTTTCCACGGCTATTCTGGTTATAATTGAAGCAGCATAAGGGGTTGATTTTTTCGGCCCCTTAAAGCCGGCCATGCCGGCGCTTGCCCAAGAAATTACGTTGCCGTTTAAATCGGTTAAAGTAATTATGGTGTTATTGTAAGTCGCCCTGACAAAAGCCTTTCCCGCGGGCACTATTTTTTCAATCTTTTTTTTCTTCGCCTTGCCTTTCATGGTTTTTTTCTCGCCTTTCCTTTGTTCCAGTTTCTTTTTTACATCTTCGGGCAACTCTTCGGCAATCCCTTCCATGCGTTCAGCCGGAACGGTTTCATCCGCCTTCAGTTTGCTTTCATTTTCTTTATTTTTTATTTCATCATCCATACAAAGATTAGAATTATACTTATGTTTTCTGCGCCGTCGGTTTTTTGCCCGACCCCATTGTTTTTCTGACATTGCCCCGCACGGTGCGGCTGTTGGTTTTTGTTCTTTGGCCTCTTGTCGGCAAACTTTTAGCGTGCCGCAAGCCCCGATAAGCGCCGATTTCCTTTAATCGTTTTATATTGCTCATGATTTCTCTTTTTAGGTCTCCCTCAACTTTGTGTTGTTTTTCAATTACAATTCTTAGCCTGTTAACTTCTTCTTCGGATAAATTTTTTACCCGCGCATCAGGATTTACATTCGCCTGTTTTAATATTTCATTGGCCTTTGTCCGGCCAACGCCAAAAATATAGGTCAAAGCTATTTCAACTCTTTTTTCGTTTGGAATTGTCACGCCCGCGATTCTTACCGCCATATAGTTATTTGCGATTTACGATTTTTGATTTATGATTTTTCAGAGAAATCTAAAATCGAAAATCTGAAATCTAAAATGTTATCATCCTTGCCTTTGTTTGTGCTTAGGATTTTTACAAATAATATATACCCGACCCTTACGTCGGATTGTTTTGCAATCTTTGCAGATTTTTTTTACCGAGGCTCTTACTTTCATCCCGTTAGAAGCAGATCGCGATCAAGTAATATCGACCTGCGTAAAATTATATTATAAATTTTATCTCTACGTTTTATGTTATATTATCCCATTAAGCGATCGCGGCTTCTAACGGGATTCATAATCTATACGTCACTCTCCCCTTCGTTAGATCGTAGGGGCTGATTTCCATCTTTACTTTATCGCCGGGCAACAATTTAATTTTATTCATTCTCATTTTTCCCGACAGGTGCGCCAAAATTTCATGGCCGTTTTCCAAAAGCACCCTAAAAGTGCCAGCCGGCAATAATTCCAACACCTCTCCTTGCATTTCAATAAAATCTTTTGAACTTATAATTTTATTATCTTTCATTAAAAACGCATTAAAAACAAAAAATTTTGGCATCGCAACAATTTGGATGATACCAAAATTATGGTAAACCTTTTAATTAAATTTTATTATTTACCATTTATTTTATCTTTAATAATTATATATTTAAATAATTATTATGTCAAGCTTCAGATAAAAAGGCATGGGTAATAATGTAAATTTGGCTAAAATTACTCTAAAACAGCCTTAATTCTTCTTACGCCGGCCGAGGAACTTTCTTCTTTTTGGATTTTAAATTTGCCCAATTCCTCCGTGTTTTCAACATGAGGGCCGCCGCAAATCTCTCGGCTTACCGCCGTTTCACCTTCCCCTATCGTATATACCTTCACCCTTTCGCCGTATTTGGATTCAAACACGCCCATAGCGCCTTTTTGCTTAGCTTCCTCCACGCTCATCTCTTCCCAGGACACGGGTAATTTTTTCCTTATGTTCTCGTTCACCAATCTTTCCGCTTCCTTAATTTGCTCCTTGGCCATTTTTTCATTGTGCAAAAAATCAAAACGCAACCTCTCGGCCGTAATGTTTGAACCCCGCTGGACCACATGGGCGCCCAAAACTTTTCTTAAGGCGGCGAGCAGAAGATGGGCGGCGGTGTGCAGCCTCTTCGTTTCCTCGCTCGCGTCCGCCAGACCGCCCTTAAACATTCCGGCCGAAGCGGTGCGGGAAAGCTCCTGATGCTTCTTTAGTTCCCCGTTAAATTCCTTTTCATCCACGTCCAATCCATGCGCTTTAACAATTTCTTTTGTCATTTCAAGGGGAAAGCCGTATGTTTGGTATAAATTAAAAGCTTCTTTACCTGATATTAAATTTCTACTCGTTTGTTTCGTTACCGTAGTTATAAGAATTAATCTTTTTTCTCCCGCCAATAATGTTTTATTAAATTTTTCCTCCTCTTCATTAAACTGTTTAATGATAAAATTGGCATTTTTTCGGAGTTCCGGATATGCTTCGCCGAAATCATAAATAACTATTTTTGCGATTTCCTTAGTCCAAACTCCGTCGGCGTCCTCTATGCCCAACTGCCGCCCATATCTGATAGCGCGCCTGATTAACCGCCTAACCACATAACCCCGGTCCGTGTTGGACGGCATTATGCCCTTGTTGTCACCCATTATGAAAGTAGCGGCTTTGAGATGATCGGCGATGACGCGCATGGCCCGCGTCGTTCCCTCGGTCTCACCATATTTTTTCCCGGACAATTCTTCAATTTTTAAAATAATATTTTTAAACAATTCCGTTTTATAGTTGTCGCTCGTTCCCGCCATTACCGCGAGGACTCTTTCCAGCCCCATGCCGGTATCAACGTTTTTTTGCGCCAAAATATTAAATCTGCCGTCTTTGGTTTTATTATACTGCATAAAAACATCGTTCCAGATTTCCACCCATTTCGGATGATTGGCCAGATCCCCGGGATTTATTTTCGCCGGCGACGCCTCGTCACCGACCCAATAAAACATTTCCGTATCCGGTCCGCACGGCCCCGTAACGCCGGCCGGACCCCACCAATTTTTTTCTTTAGGCAGATAATCAATCCTTCCTTTCAACGTTCCGTCCGAAACTTGAAGCCACCTGTCGGCCGCCTCGTCGTCGCAGGGCGCATCTTCGTCGCCGGCAAAAACCGAAACCGCCAGGCGGTTTTTATCAAGACCGAGCCATTTTGGCGACGTCAAAAATTCCCAACTCCAGCCGATAGCCTCATTCTTGAAATAATCGCCGAACGACCAATTGCCGAGCATTTCAAAAAATGTGTGATGCGTCGCGTCGCCGACCTCGTCTATGTCAACGGTGCGGACGCATTTTTGGACATTGGCGACGCGCTTTCCGCCCGGATGTTCCTCGCCCATTAAATAAGGCACGAGCGGGTGCATGCCGGCGGTGGTAAAAAGCACGGTCGGGTCGTTTTCCGGAATTAAAGAATCGCTGGGGATGATGGCATGCCCTTTTGATTTGAAAAAATCCAAATATTTTTGTCGCAGTTCGTTGGCGGTCATAATAAACAGCTTGTTAGCTTATTAGCTTTTAGTATATCAAAAAACATAATTTTCGCAACCAAATAAAAAAGGCATATATTAAACCTTTTTTACTTGCATCGTGGCGCTCTTCACGCCAGCGCGCAAGTAGGTTAATATAATGCCATACAACTTTTTTGCCCGCAACATTGGCCTACGACCCCGCCTATTTGGTGCGTGAACGAAGCACCGGGGGTTATAGTACTTTAGCTTTCCGCCTTTGGCGGCAAGACTATCATAACAGCGAATGTTACGGGCAAAACTCCTTTTTTAATTTGGGCAGGAGAGAAACAAAACAAGCGCTCTACAAAAAAGTGGTAGCAATTAAGTGGAGGCTTATTGCTTTGCCCTCTCCTTAAAATCCCCCTTGGGAGATTTCGCGGTCATTCTGCTCTCGAAGGAGCTTACCCCGGAGCCATTCAGCTCTTTTATGTGGGGCAATCTTTTATAAACCGCCTTTCCTTCATCCCGCAGTACTGCGGGATTCTTTTTACTGCTTACCGGCCACTGGCCGGCTTTATCAAAAGAACTTAAGTCTTTTATTCCGGCCCGCTGCACGCGTACTCCAGCTTGAAATGGCGTTTGCCGGTGCGCGAACAATTGGCGCGCGCTTTATCCACCACTTCGGGCGTATGGGGTCCTTTCCTTACTGCCAAACCCCATCATAGTTCTCTGCCTCGCGAGTGGGTAAAGGGATGGGCCGGAAAAACTGCCACAACGGTTTAGCGACCATTGATTAGTCCTGGCTAAACTGAACTGGTGGACATATGGGAAATTAATCGGAA
>CAZZBC010000046.1:0-5953 GCA_964652175.1 uncultured Gammaproteobacteria bacterium
CGGTGCGGCTCCGCCGCCTTTCCGAATTTTCGCGGGGGGAATTTTCCGGAAAAATGCGTTCGGACTAATTCAAGAATACTGCACCAGAACTGGTTTTGCGAGTGTGCGAACGAGCAATCCCGCCGCTCGCGAGCGGCGGGGCAAGTCCTCTCTCGCCCACTGGCCCGGGACGGTTAGCTCAGCGGTAGAGCACTTCGTTTATTCACCCCGTTAAATTATTTTGGGTGTTTAGCTCAGTGGTAGAGCGTCTCGCTTACATCGAGAAGGTCCAAGGTCCAATCCCTTGAACACCCACCAATATTTAATGGGGCAGGCCGAAGGGGTCGTAGGTTCAAGTCCTGCACCGTCCACTAAACCCCATGAAACTCATAACAACTTCATCCAAACAAACATTCAATCTTGCCAAAAAATTCTCCAAAAAATTAAAGGGCGGGGAGATTATCGGCCTTATCGGCGAATTGGGGGCCGGCAAAACTGTTTTTGTCAAAGGGCTGGCCGCCGGCCTGGGAATTAAAAAAAATATCACCAGTCCGACTTTCATGCTGATGAAAATTTACTCCGTGAAATATCGCATCCCGATGAAATCAGGATTATTTCAGGGGGTAAACAAAATCAAAAATCTTATTCACGTTGACGCCTACCGCTTGCGCTCGGCCAAAGATTTAACCGCCATCGGCGTGAAAGAATATTTTAACCGCCCTGATACAATTATGGTTATTGAATGGGCGAACAGAATAAAAAAAATATTGCCGAAAAAAACAATATTTGTTAATATAAAAAACCTAGAAAATAGTAAAAGATTGATAAAAATATGGAACAATTAAAAACGGGGTTGCTTATGGCGAAAAAAAATATTCTTCCGGAATATAAAGAGGATTTTGGGCATGAAGTAGAGGAAGTGGTTATGGATATTTTAGAAAAAAGAGGAATAATTGTTGAGGCCATTGAAAAAGGATCAAAAATAGAAGATATAAGAAAAAAGGTTGATTTTTGGCTTAAGTTGAAAGGTGTAGAACGGCCCATCGGCATACAATACACCTGCACGGACAATGACGACATAATAGAAAGAAAAATAAAACAACTAAAAGACAGAAATTGGCAGGCAGAAAAAGAATTGCCTGGGGCAATCGGATGGTCAGGAAAAACTGATATAGTCCTAATAAGAGGAAACAAACAAAAAATTGCCAGATATTACAACGAGAGCAAGGAAAAAAAAGTAAGCCCGGCCGAAGTCGCGGGCGATGAATTTGTTAGAGGGTTTTTTGAACAAATGCTCAGGCAATTAAACATCTTTAGTCCGGTAAAAGCAAAAATTATTGTGGATGTTTTTCAAAAAGAACTTATAAGCCAACAACAAAAAAGAGGCCGAAAATAATACGGCCCCTAAGCATCCTCCTTCTCCTGGGTAAAGCTGAAATCAATGGGGCCGGCCTTTGTTTCAATATGGAAGGCTCCATTTTTATATTCAGCCGATGTAACCAGCGGATCTTCTCTGAATGCAGCCAGCAACCCTTCTATTGTTAACATGGAAAAATCTGGCACAAAAAAACCGCCTTTGAAAAGAGCATCAAGAAATTTATCTATCTCATCATTTTTTTTCTTCACTCAATATTCCTCCTTAAAAAACCTTATTTTGTGATTTTCCACCTTATCACATCCTCTTCTTCACGTCAAGGCTTCTTAATGACCACAATAATCCGGCTACTCCGGCGACAATCATAACGTCGGCCAAATTGAAAACCGTAAAATATTTCAGGTCAAGATAATCAATGACATAACCGTACTTAAATCTGTCCAATAAATTGCTTGCCGCTCCCAAAATTATCGCCAGCAAAAAAACGGCCGCTTCATATCTGCCGTTTTTTATAAGGCGAAGAAGATAATAAATAAGGCCGAAAATGATTGAAACAATAAAAAAATTCAAAACCGCGCCGCCCAAAGGCAAAGAGAAAGCGATATTATAATTCTTTGTAAAATTAAAATAGTTGATAACGGCTAAAAATTTTAAAAAACGGTCCAAAACAACAAAAAAGACGATGACTAAAATTAAGGTCGTCGTCTTTTTGTTTAAAAAAAACATAAATTTAAATTACAAATGACTTTTCCACCTTTAACCGCCTTTCTGCAATCTACTTTTACATTCCACACAAGAACTCGCGGTCAGCCGCGCCATTAAACGTTTCTCGCCGATTTCTTTGCCGCAATATTTGCAAATGCCGTAAGTTCCCTTTTTAATTCTCTCCAGCGCGTTATCAATATCCCTTAATGCGCTTTCCAGAACTTTTTCAGTCGCCAAATTGGTGGTATATTCATCGATTTCTTGAACATTCTCTTCCGGCTTATCCCCCAACTCGGGAAACTTGGCGCGATATTCCCCTTTATCCGCTATTTTGTTCAACTCTTCAAGAATATTTTTTCTTTGGGCTAAAAGCTCTTTTTTTATTTTTTCTATAGTCTTTTTATCCATCCCGTTAGAAGCAGATCGCGATCATTTAAATTCCAATCTGCATTAATTATTTTATTGTAATTTCTCATAGCTTTGTTCTCTAATCCCGCAAGAGCGATCGCGGCTTCTAACAGGATCCATATTTTAATTATATTATAAAATAACTAATTTATCAACCCCACTTTTCCAATCAAAAAAGGGGCCCAGACAGGGCCCCTTCTTTTATATAAATTAATTTATGAGCCACGCTGAGCCCCATCCCTAAGAGTTATTTCCGCTCATCGCGAGACAAGCGAGAAAATCCCTACCCTCAGGGAAGAAGCTTTCTATACCGACTTGTAAAAAGCAACTTTCTACCAATCGTTTGGTGATCCCCGGTCAAATATAAATTTTAACCGGACATTACCGTTTCTTTGTTTTTGTTTTTAAATAGCCATGTCGGAGCTGGCCAAGTAACCAGTAGAAAGTATATTATTAGTATACCATAAAAAATGTCTCAAATCAACTATTAACTTAAAATTAAATTTTGTTTTATATAAGCCAAAATATAATTTATTTAAAAACTTCAATTATAACTTTTCCACACTTAAGTCTACAAATATGTAGACTTAAGTCATAAGTTATCCACATTTTTAATACAAACACAAAAGTCCACATTCTTGTGGACTTTCATAAAAGTTAGAGGCCACAGTCGGATTTGAACCGACGAATGGCAGTTTTGCAAACTGCTGCCTTACCGCTTGGCTATGTGGCCATACTAACTATTCCAATATAACAAAATACTATACAAACAACAAGTCCACAACAAAACCCCTTATTTTCCAGGAGTCTTGTTACGTGTTATGTATTACATGTTATGTGTTTTATGGCTCCAATACCTCTATTTTAGCTAACTTTACACCAAATTTCTTAGCGTCAGTTTTATTAATCATCCAAACGTCCAATCTGCTGGAATAACGCGAATTCATGCGGTCGCGCACCACAAAAACTTTGTCGCCAAAAAGATTGGGCATTTTTACTTTTGCCCCAAAAGGCAAAAAATTAGCCGCTATCGTGTCTTCAACGCCATACTCGCAAACATTAAAACCATTGGCGGTAATACAGGGAGAGCCATCAGTTTGCCCAACTTCTGAATTATAAGCAGTAATAACATAAATACCGCTTTTTTTTACGGCTTTATCCGCGCTTTGCGGCAAATGAACGATTGGTAATTCCTCTTCTTGCCCCAACTGAGAAATTATATCTTTGTCATCCTCGGGCTTGACCCGGGGATCCAGGACCGTGGTATATTGAACAAATTCTGGATTCCCGCCTTCGCGGGAATGACGGGAAATAATCTGATTTTCGCTATTATCAGAACTTGCCATAGCCTCATTGGCCAAAGTTGGCAAGGGAAAAAGGAAAAAATCAAACAAAAAAACAATTATTAGGCTTAAAATAATTTTTTTCGCTAAATTTAGCGAAATTAATCTCTGGCTATTCAATTTTAATCCTTCCATAGAAAACATAGAATTGCGCATGGGTACAAAATTTTCTAGCCCTGCCTCCTTTAAAAAAGGGGGATTTCCGCCCGAGGCGGATCCGCCTTTGGCGGAAGGGGGATTTTTCAAACAAAAATCCCTACCTTCCCATATTCTGGGTTTATAGTAGGGATTTTCACTCTTATCTTTATGCTATCATAACAACCTAAAAAAATCAAGCTTGACAGGTTTTTATAGATATGGTATCATAAAATGTCGTACCTTGAAATATTCTACCTATTATCAACTAACTATTTTGTTTGTCATGCCGGCCTTTTTCTGTCATCCCGCACTTGATGCGGGATCCAGGTAGGAGCCATAAAAATACTGAACATACTAATTAACATTTTAAATGCTTACTTTCATTTGTCTATATATTCGCATTTTTGCGGTTCACGCCTGGATTGCGGGTCGGCGCCCGCAATGACAAATAAAAAATCTCTCCGCCTTGGCGGAGAAAAAAAATTCACCCCTGTGAAATTCGCTTTGCGACTATTTCACGGGGTAAAGGAGGAAAAAATGAAGAAAAGAATATTTTTTTTGTTTTTGATGGTGATGGCTGTCGGTTTTACCGGCTGTGTCGGCGCCTATTATGGCAACCAGGCGCAGTATGAGGGGAAGGACAACGACTGGTATTTTCTTGCCGACTCTCGGGAGGTGGCAAGAATAAAGTCCGACAAGCTGGCCCTTGACAAACTGGCAAGTCAGCCGGTGCAAACGGCCATGATTAATGGCGCGCAGCAAGGATACAGGGGGGTAGTCGCTAATCTGGCGCGATATGAACGTTATAATTTTAAAATTAATGGCCCGGAAAATAAGGATTATTTGTTGGGACCGGGAGAAAGGATGGTTGATTATCTCTTGCCGGGAAAGTATGTGGTAAACACATACCGGGGTGGCAATCGAGTCGGGAGAGGAACATTTGAGGTAGGGCCTCAAACACAAGTTTTTATGAACGAAAAATACCACTGGTATGTATACGCCGAATGGTAGGGCGTAAAACCAGCGATAAAAACAAGGGCGGTTCAACTGCGAACCGCCTTATTTATTTATGGGCGATATTTCATTTATTATACTATCATCATTATCATTATTATCTGTTGTATTATTTACTTCCCCTCCGACACTAGAACCGCCAGTACCAGTATTATTAGAAGATGAAGTTGATGTTTCCCCCCACGGCAATTTATTAAAGACGAAATAAGTGATGGCGTAGGCGGCGACTATGATAATGAGGCCGATAATCGCCCGCTGAAGCGTATTCTTTGCTTTCGTAACCTTTTCCTCATCACCCAAGGCCGTCATCCAATTGTAGCCGGCGATTAAAATTAAAACGACAAAAATTATGCCGAGAAGAGCGAGAAAAGCGCTAATAACGGTGGCGACTATGGATCCGACTGACGCGCTTGAATCAAGCTCCGCGTAACTGCTTAACCAATCAGCTTGATTCTCCATATCATTCGTATTTTGCAAAAGAGTGGCATTGGTAAAATTAAAACTAAATAAAAAGATGCTAATGATTAAAAATTGATAATATAAAAATTTTTTCATACCCTATTTTTTAATAAAATTGTTTAATATAAAATCCCAAATCGCGTAAGAACCAATGGTAATTATTAAGCCGATAATCGCGCGCCAAATTGTGTCTTTGGCCTTCGTCACTTTTTCTTCTTCTCCCGAGGCCGTCATCCAATTGTAGCCGGCGTAAAGCATTAAAATAATAAAAATTACTCCCAACAAACTTAACGCCGCGCTGACAATTGTGCCTAGAATTTGGGAAAATGTGTATTCATTGGCGTCGGCCGCGTAGGGGCCGTTGGTTTCTCCAACGCTTTTTAATTTAGTTAATGCTTCGCTATCCGCAAAAACAAAATAAGGCAAAATCAAAATTACCACCAGACAAACCAAAATTAAAATTTGTTTAAAATGTTTTGTCATTTTTTATTATTTTTTCTGGATTCCCGCCTTCGCGGGAATGACAGGACGG
>CAZZBC010000047.1:0-5919 GCA_964652175.1 uncultured Gammaproteobacteria bacterium
GTATTTTATTCTGAGCCATATGCTCAATAGCGCGCCGCGCCGACTTGATTGATTTTTTCGCCAAAAGGCGGTTCTCGTCCGCAAGGGCTTGCCCGGCAGACAGCTCACCATTCCTTTTACGAGATTTCGATGGCATAAAGCCATGGCCGCATGCCCGATCTCTATCCAAAATTAATTATACATAAAAAAAGCCCCTTCGCAAAGATTGCAAAGGGGCTAAGGATCTAATGACAAACTAAGGCGCAAAGAGCCAAAGCTCTACGCGTCCGCCTACTCGGCGGACAAGTCGCAGAGGCAGAAAAGGCAATGGACGTCGTACCAGTCGTACTCGAAGCCGCCGAGGCTGAACTCCCAGTCGCCGCCCGAGAGCCGGTAGAAGCCCGGCACCCTGTGGCTGCCATCGGAGTCTTCCCAAAGCGCATCCTTCTCATCGAAAGATACGGTAAATTTGCCGACCGGAAACTCGTTTTTCTTGAGTTGCCGGGCCAGGGAAATGCCCTGCGCTCCGACGAGGATCGCTCTCTGTGAGGCGAGGAACGCCAGATTGTCTTCGGATGTCACGCGGGTCTTGATCTGAAAAATCTTGACCCCGTAGGTCTTACCCGGGACAAGCTTGTTTGTCGCCTTGACATAATTCGCATCGTTGATTTCGCCGTTAAGGTAGCGGAACTTCTCATCCTTCGCATATTTGGCGAAGGTAGCGAGCTGTGTGCCGTGGTTGTAGCCCTTGGGCACCGTTAGCTCGAAAGAGTTCAGAAGCGCGAGCCTGTCATCTAAAGCCGAATGCTTTACGAGCGAGGTGACTACATCGTCCTGGAACTTGCCGCCGTTGGCGAGAAGCCGCTGCATAGCATCCTTGTCAAGGACGACCTCTTTTCGCGCTCGTCTTACTGCATCCGCAACTATCCTGTCCAGCTGAATTTCTTGTCCTTCCGTCGGCGTGATCAATCCTTTTGTCATCGCTTTTCTCCTTTTGAAAAAGATCTTGCCGTTCTGAAGACGGCCGCAATGAAACATTGCTATGTTAATATAGTATAAAAATAATATTACGTCAAGCGTTTTTTGTTATTTTATCTAACTTTAGTATAAAATTAGGTAAAATTAGCCAAAAATAAACAAACTTAAATACTCCCCCGCCGTTTTTTCCCAATTAAACATCTTCGCCCTCTCCAATCCCCTCTGAATCAAATCGTCTCTCAAGTCTTCATCACTTAATACCTCTTCTATGGCGCTAGTAATGTCGGCTGTATTATAAGGATCAACCAAAATGCCGGCGTCGCCAACAACTTCCGGCAAGCTGGAAACGGCACTGGTTACGATCGGAACGCCGCAAGCCATGGCTTCCAGTGGCGGGAAACCGAAGCCCTCATAAAAAGAAGGGTAAACGAAAATTGACGCTAAATTGTACAAATACGGCTTGTCCTCACTATCAACATATCCCAAAAATTTTATATCCTCTTTAAAAGACGAACTTTGCCACGCTCTAAAAATACTGCCCCCCTTCCATCCCTTGCCGCCCGCGATAATAAGTTTATAAATACTTAATTCTTTATTCTTAATTCTTAATTCGTTATACGCCCTAATCAACCCCTCAATATTTTTCCTCGGCTCCAACGTCCCGAGGGACAAAATAAATTTATCCGGCAAATTGTATTTCTGTTTTACTTCCGCCAATCTATCGATGTCTTTTTTTCCGCCCGAGTGGGTTGCGCCAGCCCGAGGCTGGTCCGCCTTTGGCAGGGATCCGCCTTCGGCGGAGAATTTTGGATTTTGGATTTGTTTGGGATTTGGGATTTGGGATTTGGGATTTATGGGATAATATTCTTCCCCCACGCCGGAGTATATAACCATTACCTTATTCGGGTTGACGTCGCATAATTCCACGATATCCCATTTAGTATTCTCGCTCACCGCGACGATAATGTTGAATTTCTTAACCAATTTTTTTACGTTTATCATCTTATGCCAAAAATTTTTGCGCCGGGAAAAAAATTCCGGATACCTTAAAAACGACAAATCGTGAATTGTTAAAATTCTGCTTGCCCCCTTTGTAAAAGGGGGGTAGGGGGGATTTAACCCAACAAAATTAATGTGCGGCATAAAAAACGCCTTAACATCCAACATTTTATCAATTTTCGGCCAATTGAATAATTTAAACAAAAAATAATTCAATATTTTATTCGGCCATTTTAGCCAAACAATTTCCGCATTGGTCCGCGCTAAAATCCGCATTGGTCCGCGCACTTCGCGAAACGAAGAGTAAAAAAGCCGGTACTCATTAGTCATGTCCAGCTTTAAAATTTCTTTAACCAAATTAAATGTATATTCGCTGACACCGCTGTAGCGGGCATCCATTAATGTGCGAATATCAATGCCAATTTTCATCCCGTTAGAAGCAGATCGCGATCAAATAATATTGATCTGTCTGAATTATATTTATATTTCGTTTATGTATCATCTTATCTGATTGCCCGTAAAGCGATCGCGGCTTCTAACGGGATTCATTCCATTCTTTATTAATAAAATCCCTTATCTCTCCTTTAAACCTCTCAATTGAAAATTTTTCGGCGTGTTGCCTTATTTTGCGCGAATCAAACTTTGACGCGTTAAAATCGGAAATCACGGCGGCCAACGCTTCCGGCGTCTGTCTGTCAAAAAATTCTCCGGTCTCTCCTTCTATAATTGTCTCAACAGCTCCGCCCTTCCGATAAGCAATAACCGGCCGGCCAGATGCCATAGCTTCAATAACTGTTATGCCAAAATCTTCTTCTTGAGGATTTAAAAAGGCTACGCACCGGCGATATAATTCCGCTTTTGTTTTTTCATCCACGCGACCCAAAAATTCAATATTCGGATTTCCAGCCGCCAATTTTTTAAGCCGCCCCATATCCACCCCGTCTCCGAAAATCTTTAATTTCACCCCCCCCTCACCCCCCCTTACAAAGGGGGCATTAAGTTTGTTAAACGCCTCAATTACTATATCCACTCTTTTATACGGAGCCAAACGCCCGCCGATTAAATAGTAGCCTCCGATTTTTTCAGAAACGCTGAATTGGCCAATTTCCACGGGCGGATAAATAACGGTTGAATCGCGGCGGTAGTATTTTTTTATTCTTTCCTGCACGTGTTTTGAGTTGGCGATATAGAAATCAACGCGATCGGCCGCAACCTTATCCCATAAGCGAATATAATTCAAAACCAAAGAAATAATTTTTTTAAAATATTTGTTATATTTAAGCTCGTTAATGTACTGATGGGCATAATCCCAAAGATAGCGGGTAGGAGTATGACAATAGCAAATATGGAGCGTCTCGGGCGAAGTAATAACGCCTTTGGCGAAGGCGCTGGAATCGGAAATAACTAAGTCGTAGCCGCGCAAATCAAAAAATTCCACCGCCATGGGCATAAACGGCATATACCATTGATAATGCCGCACGCCGCCGGGCAAGCGCTGGATAATGGACGCTTCTATTTTTTTGCCTTTATAATTTTTTTCCACCACGCCCTTATCATACAAAAGCGTATAAATCGGCGCGCTCGGGAACATTTCGGCAAACACTTTCAACACTTTTTCCGCTCCCCCGTCTTGGGCGAGATGGTCGTGTACCAATGCAACACGCATAAAAATTACTCCGCCTTTCTTCCTTTAATTACCGCCAAAGGCGTTCTTAATAAAATCGTCAAATCCAAAAGCATTGACCAATTCTCAATATAATAAGTGTCCAACTTAACCTCGTCCTCAAATGTTAAATCGCTTCTGCCGGAAATCTGCGCCAAACCGGTCATGCCCGGTTTAATTGTCAGGACTTTCTTGTGGTGATGCTCGTATTTCGCCACTTCTTCCGGCAAATGGGGCCGCGGCCCGACTAAGCTCATGTCGCCCTTGAAAACCAAAAATAATTCCGCCAACTCGTCTATGCTCCAGCGCCTGATAAATTTGCCGAAGCGGGTCACGCGCGGATCTTCCTTGATTTTAACCATTGGCCCGTCTTTTCTTAAATTTTTCCTCGCTAATTCGCTATAGCGCATGCTGTCAGTGCCGGGAATCATGGAGCGAAACTTGAAATATCTGAATAATTTGCCGTTTTGGCCGACGCGAAAAAGAGGAGCGCCGTCATCGCGGCGGGAAAAAAATACCGGACCATGAGAATCCAATTTTATAATCAAAACAGTTAATAATGTGACGGGACTTGTCAGGATTATGAGAAGACTTGATCCAATTATGTCAAAAATCCTCTTAACGATTCTTCCCCATCCGTCCAGCGGCGTATTTTTTACTTCCACGATCGGCACGCCGGCTATTTCCGCGACCTCTGTTTTTAAAACTTGGGCGCCTAAAAGGTCAGCGGCATACTTAAAGGTCAAATGGTGGTCGTCGGCGAAATCGTAAAGCCGCAAAACCTCCGCTTTGCTTAAATTCGGGTCTGATTGGATAATCTCGTCAACTTCCTTCGTTTTTAAAAGCTCCTCCAATTCCTGCGCCGTTTCTGCGCTAAAATCGCGCAATCGCCTAACCACTTCATAGCCGGAATATTTTTGAGAAGAAAAATAATGAATCAAGACATCGGCAGTTTTGCTGGCTCCGACTAAAATCGCTTTATGTATGCCTATGCCGTATCTGTACAAAATTCTTTGGGCAAGCCTTGCCAGACCGCGCTCCAATGATATGAAAAGTATGGCTAAAATCCAGCCCGCCAAAACAATAAAACGGGAATCAAAAAGTTCTCGCCTGAAAAATATAAGCACCACGATAAGCATCAAGCCGGTGGAACAAGCCAGCACCACGCGGTATATTTCCTTTATCAACTTTCGGGGCCCTCTAATGGTATACAATCCGGCAAAGGCGAAAATAGGAAGCCAGGCCAAAGCAATAATAAAAACAACATTAAGATAGCTGCTTATCGGCAAATTAAAAATAACCGGCCTAATCTCGGTGGTAAACTGCGCGAAGCGGATATAATAAGCCGAGACGCCGGCTAAAACAATCATTAAAAAATCCAACGGCACCAATAAAAACGAAAAAAAAAGTTCGGACTTCTTCATAATAAAACACGAAAAAAACGAATAAATACACGAAAATAACGAATTCGTTCACTTCGTATGTTATTCGTTGTATTTAGTGTTTAAGCTTCACTAACATCAAGGCAAGCTGTAAGCCGGATTCTGTCCTCCGTCCCGCAATACTGCGGGACGGAGTGATAATCATCTATCTAGCCCCGCGATTACCCGCGGGATCAAGCGAGCTACTTTTCCCCAGCTCCAGTTTTTGAAAACTGGGGCTGGGTTTACTCTTGCTTCAGGCAGGGTTTGCCGCGCGCACCCTGTCGCCAGGGGGCGATTTTTGTAGCATTAGTTAATCGGATATCCTAAATAACTAACACACCAAAAAACTTTTCACCTTTCCCCCACACCTTTCAACTTTCATTATTAGTAAACCCTACATATAACTTGGCGTTGATTTCACTTTTATTGTATCACGCCTACACTAAAAGCTGAAAGGTGTGGGGTAGTATTGTCTCTGGGGTACTTTCCCTAAGATTGCTCTTGGTGGGCGTTACCCACTGCCGCTTTCACCCCGCAGTATTGCGGGGATTTGAAGTCCGGACTTTCCTCCCCTCTCCAGTTCTTACAAACTGGGGAGGGGCGATTATCCGCTTGCCCTGATGTTATTGAAATTTAAGGTGCTTTTATTATGGTGGGACTGTCGCCAATTAAATTTTTTTGACTAAAATTAGCGGAAATAATTTTTTTGACTTTTTGTCAAATTTAGCTAATTTTAAAACAAATTTTCAAGAAAATTTTTCTTTTGGCGACACGGCCATGGTAACATAATAACATTATCCATCCAAAAAGTCAAATCAAAAAACCTACATTCTACTCCCAAGCTGAATTAATCCAAAAGGGCACCTAAGTTAAGGT
>CAZZBC010000048.1:0-5764 GCA_964652175.1 uncultured Gammaproteobacteria bacterium
CCAGAGGAAGCCGCCTCGCTTCGCTCGGCGGTCAGTTTGTACTGAATTTTCGGGGCAAAAACGAATTGGCGATTTTGAAAGAAAAAAAGAAAATTTTTTTAATCCAAATCATATGAGATACATACTTTACGCAAGGAAATCTACTGAAGAAGACGATAGACAAGTCTTGAGTATTGAAGCGCAGCTCGTAGAGCTGCAAGAGTATGCCGCCAAAGAAAAACTTGAAATTGTCGCCTCTTTCCAAGAGGCGAAAACCGCCAAAGAGCCCGGGCGAACGAAGTTCGCTGAAATGCTGTCATTTCTTGAAACTGGGAAAGCAGACGGAATACTCGCGTGGCATCCTGACCGCCTCGCGTGTAATTCGATTGACGGCGGGCAAATAATCCATCTGATTGATCGCGGCTTGATTCGTTCCCTCAAATTCCCGACTTTCTGGTTTGAACCGACACCACAAGGATTATTTATGCTCAATATTGCGTTCGGCCAAAGTAAATATTTTGTAGATAATTTGCGAGAGAATGTGAAGCGAGGACTACGGCAGAAAATAAGAAATGGCATTTGGCCCGGCTGGGCTCCGGTGGGGTATCTCAATAATCCGAAAACGCGAGGTATAGATATTGACCCTGAAAAATCTCCTAAAATGCGAAAACTGTTTGAGTTATACGCCACCGGAAAATATCCGCTTCACTCTCTCGCAAAATGGTGCGAGAAAAACAATCTCAAGGGCAACAAGAACAATAAAATAGCCATAAGTAACTTACAGAAAAATCTACAAAATATTTTCTATCTTGGCCTCATGAAATGGAAAGGCGAGATATTTGAGGGAAATCACGAGCCGATAATTTCAAAGAAACTTTTTGATAAATGCCAAGAAGTGATGGCGAAGCGCGGTAGAGTGCGGCCCGACAAGCAACATCACTTCGCGTTCGCGGGACTGATGAAGTGTGCCTCGTGCGGCTGCTCAATTACCGCGCAATACGCCAAAGGAAACGGCGGTATTTACACTTACTATCGTTGTACTAAAAAACGAGGCGCATGCGACGAACGCTATATCAGTGAAGCCGCGCTCACCGAACAAGTCAAAAGTTTTCTCCAAAAAGTTTCTTTGTCGAGCCGAGACACCAAAAAAGTTTTGGCGGCGTTGGAGCAGGACGAAGCGCAAGCGAAAGAAGGAGCTAAAACTACTGTTCAAAATCTCAAAATGGAATTAACCGAAATTGAAACCAAGCTCGAAAAACTACTTGACGCTTATCTTGGTGAGGTCATTTCTGCCGACGACTACAAAGCAAGAAAAGGCAAACTGCTTACCCAAAAGATCGAGCATGGCGAGAAAATCAGAGATTTTGAACAAAAAGGATTGTCTTGGCTCGAACCGGCTCGTGAGTTCGTTTTGTCTTTGAATCAAGCCGCGAATTTAGTTAAGAGTGGAAACAAAGAGGAAATGACAACATTTCTGAAAACAATCGGCTCGAACCATGTTTTAGAAAATCGCCAATTCGTTTTTGCCCCGAAAATCCAATACGAATTAGTCGCCGAGCGAAGCGAGGCGGCTTCCTCTGGCTTGCTATTTCCGAAATGGTGCAGACGGAGGGACTTGAACCCTCACGGATTACTCCACACGCACCTCAAGCGTGCGCGTATACCAATTCCGCCACGTCTGCAAAACAAAACACTTAAATTGTTCCTCTTATTTTTTTATTTCCTTCAGCTTCTTTTTATAGCCACTTTTCAGGAAGCCCAATTTCGCGCGCCTTACCCTTGCCTGTTTTTTAACCTCAATTTTGGTAATGGTCGGGAGATTGAGAGGAAATATTTTTTCCACGCCAATGCCGTCGGAAATTTTTCGCACAGTAATCGTGCCGCCGGCTTCAGAACCGTGCTTTTTGGCGATGATCATGCCCTCAAAGTATTGAATTCTTTCTTTTTCCTCGCCCTTTAGAGTTAATTCTTTGATTTTTTGATAAACGCGGACAGTCATGCCGGGTTTTAATTCTGGAAAAGATTTTTTCTCGGTTGTGTTCATAGTGTTAAATTAAAAATAGAACGCAAGGTTCTACCGCTTTTAGTTAATTAATTCTTGTCTAATACTATAAAAAAATTCAATCTTTGTCAACCCCGTTAGATTTTATTTTTAACATATTCATAAACCTTGGCGAAAGCTTCATCTTTCGTTAATCGCGTGGTGTCAACAACAAAGTCATAATTGGATTGGTCGTAGGCGTCAATATTGTAATATTTTTTATAGCGCATCTTGTCGCTGGCTATTCTTTTGCGATGGCTTTGGAGGACGTCGCTAACGGCTTTCAGTTCCGCGTCTTCGTTTCTTTGGTTATCTTTTTTTGTTTCTTCAAAAACGCGGCGCGCGCCTTCTTCTTCGGAAACGTTGATATAAATTTTTATTGACTTCGGCATGAAGTGCCAAGAAGTTCTCCCTTCTATGATAAAATTGTCCGTTTTTTTGGCTAATTCCGCCTGATATCTGTCAACTTCCCTGTCGGTGGCGAGATCACTCTCTCCCAGTTTGTTATATTCGGCAAGGGTTAGTCCTTTTTGGCGCGCCTTTTCCCTTCTTAAGCCGCCAATGTAGTAGCGCGGCCAATTTAATTTTTCCGAAAGCATCTTGGCGATTGTTGATTTCCCGGAACCTGGCGCTCCGCTTATGGTTATAATCATATAACTCCTAACGAATCAACAAATTTAACAACAAATATATAAACATAGGATTTGTGAACCTGCCCTGTTAAATAATAAAAAATTTAACAGGGTGAATAAAAAGATTTGTTGATTTGTGGGATTATTTTATGGTATTTAAAAAGTTTTTTAAATCTTGCGGCAAGTCTATTTTAAAATTTTTTCTTTCGCCCGACAAATCCGTGAAAGACAACTCGTTGGCCGCTAAAAATATTCTGCCTAGATTTATTTTTTTATTTTTTAGCCGTATTTTGGGGGTTCCATATAAATTGTCGCCGACAATAGGATGGCCATAGGCGGCCAAATGCGCCCGGATTTGATGGGTGCGCCCGGTTTTAATTTTTATTTCCAATAGCGTGTAATTTATAAATTTTTTTATAACTTTAAATTCCGTAACAGCTTCCCTTCCTTCCGAAGACAGTTTGCCCTTGATAGTCGCGGGAATGGCTGCTATTTTGTGGCCGTTGGCGGCGCGTTTCAAGGGAAAATTTATAATTCCTTCCTCCTTGATTATCGGGCCGTAAACCAAAGCGATGTATTTTTTGTCCACGGTTCTTTTTTGAAATTGTTTTTTAAGGTTTTCAAAAGACCCTTGAGATTTAGCGATAGCCAAAAGGCCGCTTGCTTCTTTATCCAGCCGATGCACTATGCCCGGTCTGGCGCGGTTTTCGCCTATTTTTTCAAGAAGGGGGTATTGCTTTAATAATACATCGGCCAGAGTAATTTCTTGAATATGCGGCGCGCCGTGCGTTATCAGGCCTGCCGGCTTATTGATCACCAAATATTCTTTTGTGTCGGCGATTACGTCAATTCTTGGCAGCATTTGGTTAGGGGCCGGCTTGGCTTGTTCTGAAATTTCACTCTTTTGTTTCAGAATATAAATAATATCATTGTCTTTTAGCGCATGATGCGGCGTTGCCGGCTTGTCATTGACGGTTATGCCGCCCTCTTTAATTAATTTTTGAATTTGGTTGCGGGAAAGATTAGACAGGTTATTTGCTAAAAATTTATCCAGACGTTCTCCGGCGTGTTTGATTGTTATTTTGAATATCATAATATTTTTTCAAATTCTTCCAACTGCCTTTCAAGGGTAAAATATTTTTTTACCCTTTCTTTGGCTAATTCTCCCATTTTTAGGCGCAGGCGCTTGTCTTGATAAAGTTTTATTATTTGGCGGGCCAGCATTTCGCTGTTGCCGTTTTCAATTAGGACGCCGGTCTTATTTTCGTAAACAATGTTTTCCAATCCGGTTCCACGCGGCCCTATTGCGGGCAAGCCTTCATTCATGGCTTTAAGAATATTATCAAAATCAATCATTGCCGGCGACGCGCCGGTTAAAATAAAAACGTCAAAATTGTCCAGCCATTTTTTAAGGTGGTTTTGTTCGCCGACAAACCAGCTTATGGAATCAATGCCCATTTTTTTAGCCAGCCAGACTAAATTTTTTCTTTCCTTTCCGTCGCCCACCACAATCAGTTGGATATTGGGGATAACCGCGGAACAAATTTCAACAGCCCGCAGCAATGTTTCCACCCCTTCTTTTTTATCCAATTCGGTTATGGCGCCTAAGGTAAAAAATTTGCGCCTGAATTTTACGTCAGCTCGCGCCAGTCCGGAGAAAATGTTATCTTGGTGTTCGCGTTGGCTTAATTTGACGCCGGGTTGGATTATTTTAATTTGATCTTCTTTTATTCCGATTTCTTGCAGTTGTTTTCGGGCAAGGCCGTTGAAAGTTATAATTTTGGCCCAACGGGAGTTAAATTTATAAAGCCAAAGTAATGGGCGGCCGAGAGCATTATACCCTCGTGCCGCGTAAGCAGGATTTTCCAGCCAAATGATTTTCAAACCCAGCAATTTGGCCGCGATTGTCAAAACAATCTTTTCTTTCCAGTCGCAGCAGATTATGACATCTATTCTTTTTTTGCGTTTATAATAAAAAAGGCGTAAAGCATAAAATAAAAGCGTTAAAAGCGACTTTTTTGCCCAAAAATGAAGATAATAATTTTTTCGGCCCAATTCCTCAAAGAGAGTTGTCGGGGGATAATTTTTATCCGAAGACGAATTAATAACCAAAATGTTTTTAGGCATAGTGAAGGCGAGAGCTATGAATTATAATTAGAATCAAAAGAGACAAACTTCAGCCCTTTGAATAAATACAAAGCGCCGGCATAAATAATTATTGCCGCCGCCAAAGTTAAAAATAGATTAAAAGAAGGCAAAAAGTAAAGCGTCGCGCCCATAAGCAGAGAAGCTAAAAATGATTTTAAAAATATTTTAAAATTGGGTAAAAATTTAGCGTATTTCCAAAATATAAAAACCGAAGCCAGGGCAATCGCGAGTTCGCTGTAGACAGTCACCCAGGCGGCGCCGAAAAAAGAATAGGTGGGTATAAAAAAAAGATAGCCAAAAAATGCGGTAATGCTCGTAAAAACGTAAGCGCCGATTATTTTTCTTTGCCGGTCAATGGCGATAATGGCGTGGGCAAACATGGAACCGAGAAAAATTATGCCGGCCGCCATGATTAAAATTTTTAAAACCGGTCCGGCGGCGGCGAATTCTTTTCCCGCCACGAGAGTCATGACCCTTTCGGCCGTAAATTGCGCGCCAATAACGATAGGCAGGGCCAAAATAACAGTGGCGTCAAACGATTTTTGAAAAATATTTTTAAAACGTTCTCTGTTTTCTGCCCAGGCAAAGGTGATAATGGGCAGAACCACGCCGGCAAACATAAAAGGAATGGCTGTAAAAACGTCAATGACTTTATAAGCGGCGCCGTAAATGCCGACTTCCGACTGACTTTTAATTAAGGATAAAATCAAAGTATCGGCCTTAAGGTAAATTAAATTAAGGGTTATGGTTATGGCTAAGGGCCATATTTTTTTTACAATTTGCAGCCAGACATCCTTGTCAAAAGCAAGCTTAATGCGGGCGAATTTAAGCGAGAATAAATAGTTGGATAGAAAATTTATGGCGCCGGAAATGACCGTGGTGACCATAATGCCCATTAAGCCTGATTTTAATTTTATAGCCGCGATTATCCCGCCTATCAAGACAATCCTGCCGGCGATCTCGG
>CAZZBC010000049.1:0-5754 GCA_964652175.1 uncultured Gammaproteobacteria bacterium
CCCCTTGCATAAGGGGGATAAAGAGGGTTTAAAGCCGTGGGAAAACAAAAATCCCCCAACCCCCTTTATGCAAAGGGGGCATAAAAAGTATGTTCAACCGCGCTAAAGATTTACAACTTTCCGTAATTAAACAAATGGAACTCCGGGCCTCAAAGTACCCGGATGTTGTATCTTTGGCTCAAGGCATTCCCAGTTTTGACACGCCGGCTGGCATAAAAAGGCGGGTGGAAAACGCTTTGAAAAGGGGAGTAGCGGGGAAATATTCTTTGAGTCCCGGATTGCCGGAGTTGCGCGAGATGATTGAATTGTCACTGGCGCGCGAGAATATGTTTTATGACTGGCAGAAAGAAATAATCGTTACGGCCGGCTCCATTGAGGCAATTACCGCTTCCATTTTAGCCATAACAAATCCGGGCGACGAAGTGATAATGCCGACCCCCACTTACACAAGCTACAGGGAAGTGATTGTTTTGGCCGGATGCAAACCCGTTTTTGTGCCGCTTAACGAAGAAAAGGGCTGGTCGCTTGATTTAAAAAAATTTGAAGAAGCCATAACGCCCAAGACTAAGGCGATTTTTTATTGCAATCCCAATAATCCCACCGGCACGATTTACAGCCGCCGCGAACTTCTGGAATTGGCCAAACTTGCCGAAGAACATGATTTATTTTTGATTTCTGACGAGGTTTATAAAGACTTCGTCTTTGCGCGGAATCCCGCCATGGCGGGACGGAACGACGCGGAACAACGCGGAATATTCAGTTTGGCCGAAATGCCAAAATCAAAATACAGAAAAAGGGTCATACGCATATTCAGTTTTTCCAAATCCTACGCCATGACCGGCTGGCGCGTCGGTTATGTGCATAGCGACGAGTCGGCAATCCGCGAAATTTTAAAAGTACATGACTCGCTCGTCACTTGCGCGCCGGTAATTTCCCAGTACGCCGCCATGGGCGCTTTGGAAATGGGGGAGGGTGATTTGAAAAATTTTGTCCGCGCGTTTGAAAAAAGGCGTGATTTGATATGTTCGCGGCTTGATAAATTAAGCCATGTTTTTAATTATGTAAAACCCAACAGCGCTTATTATGTTTTTCCTTCTATAACGCGGAACTACGCGGAAAAAGACGCGGAACTACGCGGAAAAATAGAGAAAGATAAAGGAATATCTTGGCAATTTGCTTTGGAGTTATTAGACAAGGCGCAGGTGGCTGTCGTGCCGGGCGTTGCTTTTGGGCCCAACGGCGAAGGCCACGTGAGGATGAGCTTCGGCAGAAGCGAGGAAGACATAAATAAGGCGTTTGACCGGATGGAAAATTATTTCAAAATGTCTAATTACTAATATCTAATAATATTTTATATGAAATTAATATTCAAAAAATTATTACAATACTACTTAAAATATATTACAAAGCTTGTGATATTTATCCACCACCCTTTTGTTATCGTTATTGCTGGCAGCACCAACAAGACGTTTGCCAAGGAAGAAATCGTAAGGATATTGGCGGAGAAGGGAATTAAGGCGCGTTCAAATCCAAAAAGTTTTAATACGGAAATTGGCCTGCCATTGGCTATTTTAAATCTGCCGAGCGGCTATCATTCATACCTGGAGTGGCTGCCCATAATAATTAAAGCGCCATTTAATATTTTGCGACACTGTAGGAGTGGCTCTTATAGCCGCCCATCAAGGGCAGGCGCGAAATCTGCCCCTACACTTATAGATGTATTGGTCTTGGAATTAGGGGTATCGGAACCTGGGGATATGAAATATCTGCTTTCCATAATCAAGCCCGAAATAGCCGTTATTACCGACATAACCCAAAGGTATCTGGACGCCTTCGGCGATATGGACGAGCTCGCCGGAGAATATGAATATTTGGCCAAAACCGTGAAGAAAAATGGCTTGCTTATTTTAAATTATGACAACTTGCGAGTCAAAAATATGGCCAAGGTAGCCAAAGCAAAGATTGAAACCTTTGGGTTAAAGGACGGCGCCGGTTGGCAAGCCGCTGAAATAAAAAAAATTGACGATGGCCAGCAAGTCGTGGTGGCCCACGGAGGCGTTGCTAGCCGGCACGAAATAAAAAGATTCGGTGAACACCAACTTTACTGCCTGCTTATCGGTTTAATTATCGCTTCTTATGTTCAGGAAAAAAAGAAGATTTTATTTTCCTAAAAAAGATTATTCCAACCCGTTTTTTCAAGGTCGGCGGATAAGAAGGATTTCTCTCTCGCCGGCGCTGTCTTGGCGCGTTAGATTTATTGTTTTGGCCGCCCTTTTATTGATCGCCGCGCTTTTATGGTTTATTTTCTTTTCCAATTTTTTTAACATTAAAACGGTGGAAATTGAGGGTGTTAAGCGTATTTCTCCGGCCGATGCGGAAAATTTAGTTTGGCAGCAAACAGGAGAGAGGCGCTTTATGATCGGTTCGCAGAAAAATATTATATTATTTGATGCCGCCGAACTTACAAGTTTACTTAAAGGAAATTATGGTTTTAAAAATTTAGCCGTAAAAAAGAAATTGCCCGGGTCTATTTTTATTAAATTGGAGGAATCGGAATACGCGGCTATCTGGCATGAAAATGATAAATATTATTACGTTGATAATGAAGGAACCATAATAACCGAAGTAAATCCCTTGGATATAGACGCAAAAAATTATATTTTAATTGATTGGGAGGGGGGAAGCAAAATTTCTAACGGCAAAATCGGCGACGAACAGGCAAGAATCGCTTATATTATCAAACTGGCCGAGGAATTTAAAAATAACAAGCGCGGCATGGAGATTGAACGCTTCAGCCTTGACAATAACGGCAATTCAGTAAAAATGGCCGTTAAAGGAGGGCCGGTTATTTATTTTAATGCGAGGGATGATATGAATAAACAAGTCGCCAAACTGTTTGTTTTATCGGATGAAAAACTAAAAGATGATTTTTATAAAAAGGCTTATATTGATTTAAGGTACGGAGATAAGGTATACTATAAGTAATTTCTAAATCCTAATTTCTAATTTCTAAACCTATGGCTAATACACCCATGGAAACACCGTTCAAGATAGTAATTGCGCTGGCTATTATTGTGTACAGCTTGTTTGTTGTCGGCATTTTTTTGCTCATCATAAAAATTTTACTTTTGTTTTTTACGGAAATAAATATAATGGGGGTTACGTTGTCTTAGCGTCGTATAAGTTATATTGTGCGACGCATGGGTATGATAAAAAATAAAGGGGTATAATAGTAGTCATAATCCCTTTTCTGTAAATAGACCCACATACCCGTGTAATATCCACACTTTGCACATCTGCTTGCATAGAGACGAGCGGACTCGGATGGTTCGCCGCCGGCTATCCTTCCGATGTGGCACCTAAAAATCTCATCATAATACGTTCTTACTCCATACTCGCCCATTTTATCCTCCTCTTTTTTGTATTTACTGAAAAATTTTTTGATTTTATTGTATTTTAAATGATGAATGGGATGTTGTCAACTATGGCAAATACTCAAGCGGATTAACCGGAATGCCGTTGGAACGGACTTCAAAATGCAAGTGCGAGCCGGTGGTGAGCCGTCCCGCCCCGGGTGTGCCCGGCAGGCCGCCGGAAGCGCCTATGGCTTGACCCTGCACCACATATTCGTCTTCATTTACGTAAATTTTGGAAACATGCCCGTAAACCGTTGATATGCCGTCACCGTGCACAAGCATGATGTAGCTGTATCCCGCGCCGGCGTCTTTGGCGCGCGCCACATACCCCGAGGCCGCTGCGCGAATGACCGTCCCCTGCGCAGCCCTTATATCAACGGCCGGATGTTCAAAAATGTAGCGAAAAGGATATTCCGGATCATGGAAATAAGAAGTAATGGTATTTTGCGGCACCGGCCAGATGAGGCCGTTATCATTAAATTCCAGCTTCTTTGCCGACATTTTGGCTATTTTTCCCCTCACTGTTCTTTCCAAGCCGGCTATGTCAGCCGCGGCTTGCTGTTGTTCCTGTTTCGCTTGCGCCAACAGCCGCTGATACTCTCTTTCTGAGGAATTTGTTTCGGCTAAAATGAAATTTTTATCCTCCTTTTCATCTTTCAACGCCTCCCTTCTTTCGTTTAAGTTTTCTTTCAATTTGGCCAACTCTTTGTTTTTTTGGCCCAACAATTCCTTTTCTTTTTCCAGCTCCTCCTTGTATTTTTTTAAGGCGTCCACGCTATCCCCTATTTCCGTGTTAATATCTTCCAGATATTTCACTTGGTTTAAAAATTCGGTAAGCGAGTTATTTAAAAGGAGAATTTTTAAAGCGCTGGTCCCGTCTTCTTTATCTATTAATTTAAGGGCGACTTCTATTTGCCCTTTTTCCTTCTCAATTTCTTCATTTTTGTTGGCTATTTCCAAGTCTGTTTTTTGAATTTCCAAGTTAACTCGTTCAATTTCTATTTGGGCGCTTTCAATATCCAGCTCAATTTTTGCCAAACGGTTATCTAAAATAGAAAGTTGGTTGTTCAAGCTCGCCTTTTCGACCTGCTTCTGCTTTATGGCTTCCGAATATCTTTCCTGCTGTTCCTGCATTTTCTTTATTTTATTTTTTCTTTCCTCTATTTCCCTATTCAATTTTTTAACCTCGTCATTAACCTCCCCGCTCCCCTGCCCCATCACAAAGACGGGCGTATTTAAAACGCCGGCCGCGAGCAGAATGATTATTAGTATTTTGGAGATTTTTTGTTTCATTATTTTTAATAGAGTTTAATACTTTTTACTTGTAAATTAATAATTCATGAGATTCTTTTACGTGGTTACTGCCGTTTTTTATTCTGTTTAATCCGATTCGCGTTTCTCCCTGCCCCATAGTATACTGCCAGCTTGGTTTGTAAATTTCGTAATCTTTATATCACCCTCTTATTTGCTTGCAATCGTTATAAGATAATATAAATCCCCCCCTTATGCTCTTTTAATAATTCGTACAATATTTTATGGTCAAAGCCATTATGATGTATCGGAAAATTTCTTTGAGGATATATGCCGCGAAACATCTTGCTGTCTCCCTCTAAAAAATAAGGCGGGTCCAGATACATAAAATCATTTTTGTTCTTGGGTATTATTTCTTTAAAATCCCCGCAAAACGTCTTTAATTTTTCAGCTTTAAAATTTTTCACCCTTTCTAAAATTGTTTCATATCTTTTTTGGTCAAGGTAAACGCTGGACGGCCAACCCAAAAATCCCGGACCATAAGAAAGATTATGATTAAAATAATAATAAGCGGCAAGTTTAATTTTTCCCAATTTTATCTCTCCTTTCCAGTGTTTTTTTAAAATTTCTTTAATTTTTTTATATTCTTCTTTTGTTGATTTTAATTTATTTAATTCCTGAAAAAGTTTATCTGGTGATTCTAATTGCACTTGCCAATAATTAATTAAAATATCAAAAATATCGTATCCCACCACTTCAATCCCCAATTCTTTTGCCATGGCGATTTCTGCGGAAGCGCCGCCCAAAAACGGGGAAACAACTTTTTTAATAGTGTCGGGCAATAATTGAAGAATATATCCGACAGCCAAACTTTTTCCGCCGGCATATCGCAATGGAGATCCTAAATAGCGCTTATAGTTATTTTTAGAACCACTCTTAAAAGAACACAAAAAAATATCTTTTTTATTTCCAAATTTTAATTTTACTTTATTATTTTTTATTAGAGTTAAAAGCGGCATAAAGAGGCGTTAAATTTATACCTACATTATAGCAAAAATACGAGCTAAAATAAAGTGTAAGGTTCGCG
>CAZZBC010000050.1:0-5500 GCA_964652175.1 uncultured Gammaproteobacteria bacterium
TCCGATTAATTTCCCATATGTCCACCAGTTCAGTTTAGCCAGGACTAATCAATGATAACTCTTTTTGAAAAATTGTTAAATCTTTTATCGGCCAGTTAGTTGTAATAATTGGTTGGATATATACCCTTTTGAAATCTTTATTATAAAAGAAGTCAATATTTTTTGATAAATATTTTACATTAGCAGGTGTTACGCATGCATGAACCATTGAATTCGGATAATATTTTAAGAGTGTGGGTATATTCTGAGAGATAATATCAAATGAAGATTTTTTATTTTTAAATAATCGTTCTTGATCTTGGCTTTCTCTTATTCCGTCTAGACTCAAATCTAATCCGACCCCTAATTTGTACAAAGTTTTTACATTCTTTTCATTCATTAATGTTCCGTTAGAGTAAATACTGAAAGTTATTTTTTTGTTTTTGATTTCGGATTTTTTATATCCATATGTTACGATTTTTTTTATTAAATCAATTTTTAACAACGGCTCTCCGCCAAACAAAACAACGTGGTATTCATTAAAAAAAGTATCAGAAATTAACTTGTCTATTATTTTGTAAGCAGTATTGAGATTGATGTCTTTTGGATTTTTTCTAATATAACAATAGGTGCAATCTAAATTGCATTGGTTAGTTACAAAAAGCCAAATAGTTTTAATATTCATAACTTATGTGCTTTAAGCCAATAATCCGAGGATTCTGTCCCCGGATTATTAGTTTATACTCGAGTACAAAATAAGATTAGTGGCCAGATAATGTGCATGAAGTGTTATTTACTTTTTCGTAAATAACTTCCATATCTACTTCAAGTTCTTTCTCGAGATTTTGTTCTTGCTTTTTCGTCTCTTTTTTCATAGCTTTATAAGTTTTATTAAGTTTATAATATTTCGACCTTTACTTAAAAAGTAAAGCAAAAACACAATTTTGTCAAATTAATGTTGGAATGAGGCCTTTGCTATAGGCGGCGCGCCAATGTAATTAGCACGCCGATCAAAGCCTGCCGAAAAAATCGGGCGAAGCCCGAAAAGCAAAAGGGCAAAAAGGAAGGGGGTTGGGGGGAAGGAATTTTTGCCCTTTTGCTCTCTCCGCGCCGTAGGCGCGGTTGGGGTGGGAGTGTTTCCGCCATTCCGCCAAAAGCGGAATATCAAAACAGAAAAATTTTCTTTTCCTTAATTGAAAAAATTTTTGGGGGTGCGCGATTAAAAAAATGTAAAGAAAATTTTTCTGTTTTGCTCGCCGTAGCGAAGCGGAGGCGGGCGGAAACGCTGGGCGGGATTCAATCCAAATCCGCAAGCGGATTTTCCTTGAAAAAAGTTCGGATTTCGTTCAGAGTTCGGAGCCAATAAAAATAACGCCAATATTAGCGTTATTTTTTTGTACCCACGTCGGATGTTGGAACTGATTGTCTTTGCGCAATTCGCGCAGAGTAATCCATACAAGATGGCACTATGTACGCGTGTCTGAACTATTGGGGCGCAGATGACCTTGGACTTGTTGACGATCTTCATATATTAAAAGTTGCTGAACCTCCCATAACAGTTTCTTCTAAAATAAGGCAAGAACAAAAAAGAGAAAACGATAAAACCCGCCGCAACCAAACTGGTGGCGGGTGAACTATTGATTATTTCAGGAATTTGCCGTATGATGATAAAGTAATAAAGTAGTCAACCTGCTTTGAGGGCAGGTTTTTTGTTTTTGTTATAAATCCCCCTACCCCTTTTTATACAAAGGGGGCAATAAAGAAACTATGGAAATAAGAAATATCGCGATTATAGCTCACGTTGATCATGGCAAAACAACTTTGACCGACGCTTTAATGCGCCAAACGGGCATGACCGAGGCGGGTGTCAGCATGGATTCAAACGATTTGGAAAAGGAGAGGGGCATAACCATTTATTCAAAAAATGCTTCCGTTCTCTATGGGGGAACGAAAATAAATATCGTTGACACGCCGGGGCACGCCGATTTCGGTTCGGAAGTGGAGCGGGTGCTTCGCTCGATCGATTCGGTGCTTTTGGTGGTGGATGCGCAGGAAGGGCCGATGCCGCAGACAAAATTTGTGCTTAAGAAGTCCTTGGAACTTGGCCTCAAGCCCATTGTGGTCATTAATAAAATAGACAAGCCGGCCGCTAGAGTGCCGGAGGTCTTGGATATGGTGTTTGAGTTGTTTATGGATTTGGGCGCGTCGGACGAACAGCTTGATTTCGCGACCATTTATACTATTGCTCGAGAGGGGATTGCCAAAAAAAATATGGCGGACAAGAGTTCCGACTTAACTCCTCTGCTTGACGTTATTTTGGAAAAAGTAAAACCGGCTTCTTCGCCGGAAGCGGTCGCGCTTCCCTTCCGCGTCCAGCCGTTTAATTTGGCGTATGACAATTTCATCGGCCGCCTCGCCATCGGCAGAATTTATGAAGGCGTAATCAAACAAGCCGACAAGGTGATGATTAAAAAAATTTCCGGCGAGACCAGGCAGGGGAAAATCACCAAACTTTTTACTTTTGAAGGGCTTAAAAGAAAAGAAGTGGCCGAAGCCGGCGCCGGGGATATCGTGATGATCGCCGGCCTGCCCGATATTTATATCGGCGAAACCATTTGCGCTTCCGAGGAGCAGGAGGCCCTGCCCGCCATTTCCATTGACGAACCGACCATCTCACTTAATTTTTTAGTGAACAATTCTCCTTTTGCCGGCCGGGAAGGAAAATTCGTGACTAACAGCCAATTAAAAGAGCGGCTAAAAAAAGAATTGGAGGTGAACGTCGGCCTAAAAATAGATTTTGATTCAACTGATTATTATAAGGCCTACGGAAGAGGAGAATTGCATATTGCCATCTTGCTGGAAAACATGCGGCGCGAGGGATATGAAATGCAGGTCTCCCAGCCGGTGGTAATAATTAAGGAAGACGGGCAAGGGCAAAAATTTGAACCATTTGAGGAAGTTACGGTGGACGCGCCCAACGAGATGACCGGCGTGGTGATTGAAAAATTAGCGAAGAGAAAAGGAATTATGAAGGAAATGAGGCCGGAACACGGCGCGACGCGGCTGGTTTTTGAAATTCCGGTACGCGGTTTGCTCGGCTATCACAACGAATTCACGGTTGACACGCGCGGCGAAGGAATCATTTGCGCCCGCAATATCGGCTTCAAGCCGCATGTCGGCGAAATTGAAAAAAGCGATGTCGGCTCCATGGTGTCCATGATGAGCGGCAAGGCGCTGGCTTTTTCTTTGTTCAATCTTCAAGAGCGCGGCGCGTTGTATATCGGTGCCAATACCGAAGTGTACGAAGGCATGGTCATCGGCAACGTTTCCAAAGGTAATGACATGGAAGTCAATCCGATCAAGGGCAAGCAACTGACCAATATGCGGGCCTCCGGCTCGGACGAGGCGATCCGGCTCACGCCGCATTCCGAGATCACCCTTGAGCGGGGGTTGGGAATAATGAAAGACGACGAATATCTCGAAGTTACGCCGAAAAGCGTCCGCTTAAGAAAAATATTTCTGACTAAAAATGAGAGGATAGCGAAAGGGCGAGGAAAATAAAAAAACGCCCCGCAATTCTGCGGGGCGTTTTTTTATTTTTCCTCAAATTCTCCCACCTGTATTTTTCTCAAGTCGCTATTTTTTATGCCCAAACTTAAGAATTTCATAACATTGTAGGCGGTGCCAGGGTCGCCAAGGTAGTATCTTTTACTGTCTGCCGGGCTTACATACCAAGCTTCGCCGTGAGATTCAACTTGAAGGAGAATTCTGCCTTTAAGTTTATCAAGGAGCTTGGCGTCATAAACGTATTTTTTTTCGCTGTTCGGCCGGTAGCCGCTAAGTATTTCTATTTTATCGTCAAGGCCGTCTCCATCGCTGTCGTCTTTATTTTGGTCAGTGCCAATGGCTGTTTCCGTATTGTCGGGAATGTTGTCGCCGTCCGTATCCTTTAAATTAAATAATTTATCCTGAAGGCCGATGGGAATTTTTTCCAAATTGGCGTTGCTAATGCCCAAACCGAGCGTTTTCATGATATCGTAAGCCGCTGTTCCGTCTTTCATGTAAAGCTTGTTTTCCGATTGCGGATCAACATACCACGCTTCGCCGTTTTCTTCCACTTGCAGTAATATTTTGCCCTTAACCCGGCTAACCAACCCCTTATCCACCACTTCAACCAATTTTTTTTCCAACTCTATGACTCTTTGCTCCAATTCGGAAATGGTACGCTCTAATTTAAGAATTAATGTTTCAACCTTACTGGATTCAACGGTGTTTGCGGTTGTGGATTTTATTTCCACGGGCGCGGCGACGTTTTCTTTAACGGGATTGACGGTGGTGGAAGTTATTGCCGGAAGCGGCACCGCTCGGCCGGGGTCGTAATTAATAACATTGTCAAAATACTCGCGCAAATTTCTTAAAGCTATTTTATAGTCATTGGTTGTCAAATCCGTCTGCAGATCTATAAAAATATTTTTATATCTAAAGCCGCAGATAAAATAATAAATATCCGTCTTATCCTCTTTGTGATTAATCGTGGTAAAGTCGGGAGAAGTGTGGCAAAATATGTCATCCCCGAATATTTCCTTATTTTCAGCGGAGAGTGATATCACTTTTCTCATGTGTTGCGTGTTAAGAAAATCAAAATGCCTTCTGGCGTCAGCGATTGTTTTATGTCTTCTTAAGGAGGCGACAAAGGATTGGCGGTCAGTCATGGAATTTTTGGATTGATAAACCTGGATAATAGATTCAATCGGTTGCGTAATGCCGTAGTTGGCGGAAGAAGCGTCGGAAGCCTTGTATTCCAAATTAGTAATAACAAAACCGCTTTCTATTTCGCTGGAGTTCAGGGCAATTTTATCCAATTCCAAGGAAAGCAAGTCGCCCGCCCGCTCGTTAAGGGTTATGTCTTTTTTGAAAAAATTATTATTTTCATCAGATTCATTGATGTAAAGATTGTCAGTAAGGTCGTCGCTGCGAGCGTTGCTGTCAACCCACGCTTTGACGCGCAAAATTTCCGAATTAAAGGTAGTGTATTTAACCGGAAATTTTGCTCCGGCAACGGAATTGGCCGTTAAATTATCAAGATAATAAAAGCCGGCGTTTGCCCATTCTGAATTTACGCCGGTCTTGGCGTCATTGATAGTGATAATTACCGGCACCCCCAGGGAATTATTAGTTGCTCCCGCTCCTTGGTTTTTAACGTTTACTATTATTTCGCCGCTGAATTGTTCGCCTGTGGTCGGCGTATTGGGGGAGAAGTAAATGTCGGTAATAGTTAAATCCGGCTTATTGGTTTCATCAGAAACCGTTGACTTGGCTTCCGGGCTAAGAACCGTTTCCTTGGAAACAAGGGGTTCGGCGGTTTGCGCGTTAAGCTTAAGCGGCATAATACCACTCATAACTAAACCGAAAGTCAAAACGAATAAAAAGATTTTGTTTGGCATAGGTTTTAGATTAAATATTAGTCTGAACTCATATAGAGTTTTTCTTAAAATAGTGCTAATATAAAAGTGAATAATCA
>CAZZBC010000051.1:0-5025 GCA_964652175.1 uncultured Gammaproteobacteria bacterium
TTTCCATTATATCGGTACCTTATATGCCTGTCCAAGATTCCAAGACCATTATAATACTGTAGTAAATAAATTTACCGCTGAAAAAGGTAATAAATAATCTGCCCGAAAGAAAGTCCCGCGTCGCCACGCGGGACTTTCTTATTTTTATAAGCGCCACTGGATTCCAAATACGAAGAAATGATTTTGTTATTGGCGAGACCGCCGGAGAAAAACATTTTTGATTTTTGATTTTTGATTTTTGATTTTTTTATTATTTCATGCAATCCCCGGGCTATATATAATTGCGCGGCGGCGGCGAGATGGCGCTTGTCTTTATGTAAATTTTTTATTAAGTATTCAAAAAGCGGCGTGGTTTGCAATTCAAAGTCCCCCCTCGCCCCCTTTATTAAGGGGGGTAATTCATATGGTTTGGTTGAATTTTTTTCAAGCAATTCCGCGGCTTCGTGCTTATAATTTCTTTCATTGCCGGCAAAGCCAAGAAGTACGGAAACGGCGTCCAGAATACGCCCCGTGCTGGATGTCTCTACGCAATTAAAATTTTCTCTAAGCTGATTATAAAGCAGTTCAAATTCATTGCAAGTATAAAATTTTTTGACAAATTGATAAATAAAATCTTTTTGTAATTTTAGATTTTTAATTTTGAATTTATTTGGAATTTGGAATTTGGAATTTGGAATTTTCGCGAGTATCGCGATTAGCATCCTCGCCGGCTCTTTAACCGCCAAATCCCCGCCAATCATAATCTGATCTTCTAATTTTCCGATTCTTTGAATTTGTAATCTTTGTTTTGCTATTTTGAATTTTGAAATTTGCGATTTATTTGTAATTTGTAATTTGTAATTTGTAATTTTAAAAACTTCGCCTCCCCAAATTTTTCCGTCCAGACCATAACCTGTGCCGTCCATGGCTATTCCACAAAAACCCCCTTTAACAAAGGGGGGTAGGGGAGATTTATTATCCATCAGCCACTCTCCAATCGCGGAAAAAATGTGCGCTACGTGGTGTTGAACTCGCGCATACCTTATTTTGTATTTTTTTGCCAACTCAGCGCCCCAAATCGTAGTTTTATACAAAGGGTGCAAATCCGTAATAATAATATCCGGTTTAATTTTGTTATTTTTCAGATATTCCAAGACGGCTTTTTTGAATCTTAAAAAATTTTTATCTTCCAAGAGATCACCGAAATTTTCGGAAAAATAAATTTTTCCATTTTTATAAACGGAAAAATTTCCGGCTGATTCCGCCCCGACCGCCAAAATGGTTTTTTTGGATTTTATTGGAAAATCAAATCTCATATTTTTCTTATCATGCCGGCCCGATTTGGCATCCAAATATTATTATATCATTTTTGCTTTTTATCTGCTAAAATAAAATAATAGAAAGACAATATAAAAAAATTAGCACGCTTATTTACGATCGTAAATAAACATGTCAAAATTATTTCAATAAAATGAAAAATATCCTCATCCCCCCCCTATACAAAAGGGGCAAAATAATCCACATCTTCGGTAATCCCCTGCTTCCGTTTGACAGCCTGCCGATTAAACTCAAGTCGGAATTGGAAAAACAATTCCCTGACGTTAAATTTATCATAAAAGACCCGAATGAAAATTTAAAACCGTTCGGCAATGAGCTTGCTATAATTGATACTATTGCCAACATCAAGGAAGTGATAGTTATTGACGATTTGAATATGATTAAAACGGATAATATTTATTCGCTCCATGACTTTGATTTGGGATTCAACCTAAAACTCCTGCAAAAAATCGGAAAACTAAAAAAAATAAAAATATTCGGCGTACCCATGGGCATTGACGAAAGCAGGGCGTTGGAACAATTAACCAAGCTCATCGGAAAATATATTACTATTTAAAATTTGTATATAGACTTACGCGATCGCGTAAGTTTATATACAATAATAAATTTATATACAATAAAAGGGTTAATCTAGAATGACCAACCCCGTCTGAATTTTTCTTTTGTCTCCTATAAAAAAGTTTCTTTTTAAACTACACCCAATTTATCCTTAAAAAATGGCTAGCGCAGGACATGCAGGGGTCATAGGCGCGGATAATTTTTTCCACTTCCTTCTTTATCCGGCCCTCAAATTCTTTGACCGGCATATCATAATTACAAATTTCTCCAACTATTTTTTTAACGTCCTGACGCATATTGATTAAATTCTGCGCCGTCGGAATGACTAAGTTCGCATATCTAACTTTACCTCCATTTATTCCTACCCAATAATAAAGCGTGCCGCGCGGGGCTTCAATCACTCCCACGTCTTCGCCATCCTGCTTCACCGCTTTCACCGGCGCTTCTTTTTTAAAATCATTATTCTTTAAAAGTTCAACGGAGTGGTCAAGGGAATGCATTATTTCAACCGCCTGCGCCAGATTGTTGTGATAAATATTATCCGACGGAAAAATATCCAAATATTTTTTCATATCGCGCTTGGTATCGGCATGCAAAGCGTCCTTGTTTAAATTGAGTCGTGCCAAAGCGCCGACCATATATTCCTTGCCTTCAAATTCAAAGCCGCTTGCCTGCGAATAGGGCAAAACTACGCCGTGCAAATGGTCCCAAAAATCTTTTTCCTCAATAACCGCGCCGCTCGTACTCTTTATTTTTCCTTCTAAATAAGAAAAGGTTGAATCGGCTATGGCCACAAAATTGGTTTTTCTCTTGAACTCCCAAGGGCAGACATAAAAAATTTCCGCTAAATTTAAAACGTATTTCTTTATACCCCGCAATTCCTCAATCATTGACGAAATTTTAGTTTTATCAACTTCGTTGGTAAAACCGCCGACCTGCTCAAAGGGCGCGTGAACCGCCCGGCCGGCAATCAAATTGGAAAGGTTGTTGCCGGCCTCTTTGACATGCAGAGCTTCGTGGATTATGTCTTTTCCAATTTTCCACGGAAGAAATCCCCCCTCCCCCCCTTTTTTAAAGGGGGCAGATAGAGGAATTTTATCCGCCAAATCCAGGGCCGAATCTACGCCAAACAAATCAGGCAAAACAAAAAAATAAAGATGCAAGGCATGGTCGCGAATCATTAAGCTGTACATGGTAAGTTTCCTTAAAATCATCGTTTGTTCGCTTGGGTGAATGTCCAGAGTCTTTTCCACCGCTTCAATACAGGCGGTCAAATGCGCAATGGAACAAGTGCCGCAAATGCGCGATACCAGTTGAGGCACGCTATTCGCGGGCATGCCTTGCACTGCCTGATTGAAAAAACGCGTATTTTCCATGACGCGCAAATTAACGTCTTCCACCTTGCCGCCTCTTATCTTAATATCCAAATCGGCATGGCCTTCAATTTTGGATAATTTGTTTATTGAAATGTCTAAGTCGCAAGAATGCATAGTATAATGCGTATTATATTATGTATTTTTCAAAAACTTCCACGAACTTTTTCTCGTCAATCGGGCAGCCCATTATCTCATCGTCAACCTTAACCGCTTCTTTAAGCGCCAGGGCGCGAGGCAAAAAATTATATTTTTCCAAATGATCCTTAATTCCCGATAATTGACTTTCATTAAACTTATTTCTCTGCCCTGAAGGAAGCGTAGTGATGGCGCAAGTGCCCATGGCGATCAAAACTTTGGTGTTTGCCCTTATTTTCTCAATAAAATCCTTGTCCTTTTGGCTAGTTACCACGCCTTCCGCCAACGCCACGTCCAAATCTTTTATTTCTCTTTTATCACGTATGGCTAAAAAGTAAACCAAATCCATTTTTTCCAGCCAGCCAAGCAATTTCTTGTTGAATATTTCCGTCAAATAAATACTGCAGCCTTCGTCGCAGGTTAGGGAAAAAATGCCAACGCGCTTTTTTATTTTTTTTGTCATGAAAATAAATCCTTGACTTTTGTTTTTTTATAGCAATTTTTTTTTGGCAATATATTCGCACAAATCCGCCAAGCGCGAAGAATACCCCCATTCATTGTCGTACCAAGCCACCACCTTCACCAAATCGCCGCCGATTACCTTGGTTAACGACAAATCCACGATTGAACTCGCGCCGTTGCCGACTATATCGGTTGAAACAACGGGCTCGCCGGTCGCTTCTAAAATTCCTTTAAAACGCGCGCTGGCAGTCGCTTTTTTCAAAACGTTGTTCACTTTTTTCTCATCAACTTTTTTGACGGTAATAAAAACAATGTCGCAAAGAGAACCGACCGGCGTCGGCACGCGCATGGCCATGCCGTCAAATTTATTTTTCAAACTGGGAATAGTTTTAGTTACGGCAATGGCGGCGCCGGTCGTTGTCGGCACGATATTCAAAGCCGCCGTCCGCGCCCGTCGCAAATCCTTGTGCGGCCCGTCTACCAAATTTTGATCAGCCGTATAAGCGTGCACGGTTGTCATTATCGCTTTTTTTATTCCAAAATTTTTTCTTATCACCTCAGTCACCGGCGCCAAACAATTAGTGGTGCAAGAAGCCATGGAAACTATCTTGTCGTTCTTTTTGAAATCATATTCATTCACTCCCAAAACTATTGTTTTCACGTCTTCACTTTTAGACGGCGCTGATATTATTACTTTTTTGGCGCCGGCGATTAAATGAAGGGCGGCATCTTCCTTTTTGATAAATCTGCCGGTGCTTTCTATGACTACATCCGCTTTCATAGCCTTCCATGGCAATTTATCCGGCTCTTTTTCCGCCAGTACTCTATATTTTTTTCCCGCCACAATGATGCCGTCTTTTGTAAAATCAACTTTTTTTTCATAAATTCCGTAACAACTGTCATATTTCAAAAGATGCCCCAGCGTTTTCGTGTCGGTTAAGTCGTTAATGGCGACGACATTTAGATTTTTTTTATTTAACAAAGCTCTAAAAGCGGTCCGGCCTATCCGGCCGAAACCATTGATAGCGATATTTAACATATACTCCTAACGAATCAACGAATTTAACAACGAATTTACAAATAATTCGTTGTTTCATCGAAAAATTCGCCTTATTAACTTTTATTGAACTCATATAGAGTTTTTCTTAAAATAGTGCTAATATAAAAGTGAATAATC
>CAZZBC010000052.1:0-1152 GCA_964652175.1 uncultured Gammaproteobacteria bacterium
TTATTTGGAATTTGATGCTTTGAATTTTGGATTTTTATTTTTATATTTATTATATATTACAATCCTTCCTTCACTCCCAATAGTCCTTTCGCCGCCCTCAAGTCATCTATTGTCTTTTCCAGCCCTTTTTCCAACGTCACCACCGGCATCCAGCCTAATTCTTCACGCGCCCTGCTGATATCCGGCAAACATAAAGGCGTCATAAAAATCATTTTCTCCCCGTAAGCAATCTTTGACTTTGAGCCTAACGCGGCAATAATCTTTTCGGCCACTTCAATGATATTGATATCCATGTCGGAGCCGATGTTAAGAGGGCCGTTTAAGCCGGTTTCCATCATCTTGACCGCCGCGTCAATCACGTCATTCACGTAGCAAAAAGAGGAGGAAAAATTCTTATCGCCCAAGACCACCAAATCTTTATTGCTTAAAGCGTTTGAAATAAAATCGGGAATCATGTGCCCGACATCAAGTTTCATCCGCGGCCCGTAGGTCCTAAAAAGGCGGATGATTTTGGCGTCAATTTTATGCACCTGCCGGTAAGTTGCCGCCATTGTTTCGGCAAATCTTTTTCCTTCGTCATAGCAGCCGCGTTCGGACAACATGTCAACTTGGCCCAAATCGTTTTCCCGTATTTTTATATTTTTTTCGCGCCTCGGACCGTAAACAACCGATGAAGAAAAATGCATAAATTTAGCGCCGTATTTTACGGCTAAATCAAGGCTGTTTTTCATGCCAGCCGAATTCGCCGAAAGAGTGGCTGTTTTGTTTCGTTCGAAGTCTTTGGGCGAAGTAGGGCAGGCCAGATGGTAAATTTCCTGGATGCCTTGAAATTCAATTTTAAACTTAGCCAATTCCGGCAAATTTTCTAAGTCAATCAGCTCGGCAATGTCATGGCGGACAAATTCAAAGTTAGGCTCGGCCAAAAGGTGGTCTATATTTTTTTCATCGCCTGACGAAAAATTATCAAGACAAATCACCTTGCAAGTTTTAACCAGCTCATCGCAAAGATGCGAACCGATAAAACCCGCACCTCCGGTTACTAAAACATTTTTTTTGTCAAAAATGGCTCGCTTGGACATAGAATTAGGATTTAGGATTTAGGATTTAGGATTTAGGAATTAGGATTTAGGATTTAGGAATTAGGATTTAGGA
>CAZZBC010000052.1:1252-5010 GCA_964652175.1 uncultured Gammaproteobacteria bacterium
TTAGGATTTAGGAATTAGGATTTAGGATTTAGGATTTAGGAATTAGGATTTAGGAATTAGGATTTAGGATTTAGGAATTAGGATTTAGGATTTAGGAATTAGGATTTAGGAATTAGGAATTAGGAAAATGCAATTCCCTAAATTCTATATCCTATATTCTAAATTCTGCCCGCCTATTGTTCTATCGCCGCCACATTCACTCCTCCGTTAAACTCTTCCTCAAGGCCGTAGAAAGCGCCGATAATCCTGCCGTTCGTTTCAAAAATTCGCACATGCGGCGTTCCTCCCGGACCGGCGCCGGTAATAATTTCCGCCAAACCGTCTTTATCAATATCGCCGGCGGCTAGATTAACCCCGCCATTAAAATTTTTGCCATAGGCGAAAAATTGCCCCTTAAGTTCTCCTCTGTTATTAAAAATTTTAACATGCGGACCGCCGCCCGGTCCAGCCGCGGCAATAATCTCTTTTCGGTTTCCCCTCGCCCCTCCGTCAATATCCGCGAGCGCCACCCTTGCGCCGCCGCGAAAAGCTTTGTCATAGGCGAAAAACTGGCCTTCAACATAGCCGGTTGACCTAAAAATCCTAATCTGCGGTCCGCCGCCCTTGCCGGGGCCGGTCACGATTTCATTTTGTCCATCGCCGTCAACATCTCCGCAGGCCACGTTAACTCCTCCGCCAAAAGTCTGGGCATAAGCCAAAAACTGCCCCTTAACATTCCCCCGGCTGTCAAAAATTTTAACCTGGGGGCTTGCGCCTAAACCCGGACCGGTGATAATTTCATCGGTTCCGTCATTGTTAATGTCGCAGGCGGCCACGCTGATTCCGCTTCTGGAAGCGGAAGGGTAGGCGAAAAACTGCCCCCTTACTTTGCCGCCCGAATCAAAAATTCTTACTTGCGGACCGCCTCCGTAAACGGGTCCGGCAATTATCTCGCTCGCGCCGTCGCCGTCAATGTCGCCGGAAGCGATATTGACTCCGCCGCGAAAAACGTCGCCATAAGCATTGAACTCGCTCTCTTTCTCGCCGTTATCATCCGTTATCTTAATCAAGCTTGCGTAATTTGAATAAGGGGCTATTATTAATTCGGTTGTTTTGCCGGCAAGCGCGGCTTTGGCGCCGGTAACCGCCGCGTACAAATTAAGCCGCCCTTTGCCTAATTGGTTTAAATAATTGGGATTGAGGCGGTTGATGTTGTCGGCGCTATCCAATAAAGCATTGATTGCCTCGCTTCGCTTAAAGTTTGGATTGGCCTCTTGGATTAAGGCGAAGGCGGCGCTTACCATGGGAGCGGCCATTGAAGTGCCCGACCAATAGCCGTCATAATAATTATTAAATGATTTGCCGTCAATGTAGTTGGTGGGCGAATAAACCACGGTGCTGAAAATGCTTATGCCGGGCGCGGCAATGTCAACGCATTTAAAGCCGTAACTGGAAAAGGACGCTTTTTGATCCAGGGTGTCGGTGGCGGCAACGCCGATTACCATATTTTCGCGCGCACTGCCGTCATGGCAAGCGGGGTACATGGGAGTATCATCAAGAAAATAGCCGTCGCCTTCTTCTTGCTCATTCCCGGCCGCGGCCACGATAATTATACCCGCGTCATAAGCGCGTTTTATGGCTGCTTCCAGGGCTTGACTGTAGCTGAAACCGACAAAACTTAAATTAATAATATCGGCTCCGTTGGCAATGGCGTAATCAATGGCCTTAATCACGCTATTTGTGTTTCCCTCGCCCTTATCATCTAAAACTTTAAGGGGCATAATTCGCATCCGCCAAGTAACGCCGGTTATGCCGGCCGCGTTATTGCCGGAAGCGGCGGCGATTCCGGCCACGATTGTGCCGTGCAAAATTCCGGCTTCAGTAAAATCTTCTTTAAATTTCGGCACGGGATCAGCCACGTTATTGACGAAATCCCAGCCGTTAACATCGTCTATAAAACCGTTTTTATCGTCGTCAATCTTATTGCCTTCTATTTCCTTTTCGTTGCGCCAAATATTATCCTTAAGATCCGGATGATCTATTTGTATTCCGGAATCCAGTATGGCGATGACAATACGGGGAGTTTCTCGCACTTCATTCCAAGCTTCGGCCGCTTTTATCTTTTGCAAATACCATTGGTTATTATAATAAGCATCGGATGGAATTATTGAGGCTTGATACAAATAATTCGGCTCGGCGTATTCAACCGACGCCATTTTGTTATAATCTCGCAATATCTTTTCAACATCCGCCGGTTGCGCTATTTTTATTAAATTTATTCTGCTGTCATTTTTGAATTTTACAAGAATTTCATCAGCTTCCCTTATTTTAATGTCCAAACCTTCGCTTTCCGTCGTTTTAATCGGCCAGATTATAAAAAATATAACAGCAAAACAAGCGACAAAGAAAGATGTAAGTTTTGTTTTCATAACACCTTTATTATAACATGACTCCTGACAAATCTACAAATTTAACAACAAATTCACAGGTTCACTATCTCTACAAGCGTCTCTTTGGCGCATTTTTCCCAGCTGAAATTTTTTGCCCTCTCTTTTCCTTTTTTAATTAAACTTTCTCTTAGTTCATTATCAAAAATTATTTTTTCCATCGCTTCGGCCATAGCGGCAACATCCGTTGGGTCAAAAAGCAAAGCGGCATCGCCGACCACTTCCGGAATAGACGCGGCGCGCGAAGCGGTTATGGGAACTTCGCAAGCCATAGCCTGAAGCAAGGGTATGCCAAAACCTTCATAAAGCGAGGGGAAAACAAAGGCGGTCGCGCCGTTGTAGAGATAAGGCATATCGCGTTCCTCCACCCATCCCGGCATAATAACTTTTTCCACCAAATCAAATTCCCTTATGGCGTATTTCACTTCATCAAAGCCGAAGCCGGCGTCGCCGACCAACACTAATTTATATTCCCTGTTCCTGTTTTTTTCCCGCATAACGGCAAACGCTTCAATGAGCGCCGGCGTGTTTTTCTTTTTCTCCAGCCGGCCTATGCAAAGAATATACGGCTTGGTTATGCCGTATTTTTCCAACACCTCCCTTATTTCATTCTCATTATTTACCCCGTTAAATTGTTCGCTGTATTTAACGGGGTTTATTTTTTTATAAAGCAGGCTATTATAACCGTTATGGACAACTTTTATTTTGTCGCCGTCCGTTCCGCAAACTTCCATTATTTCTTGCTTGGAAAAATCGGACGGAGTTATTATTTTCTTGGCGCGCTTTAAGGTATAACGGGTGGACCAGCTTAAATAATCAAGGGAGGTGGCGTTGTATTTGCCCCGGCTAAAAAGTTTAACGAAAAAATTCATAACCTTTCTGCATTGCTTGCTTCCCGGCCCCATCGCTTGTTTGTTATACATTCGGCGATCGCGCTCAAAACCGACGTCATGAATGGTAACGATTGATTTTTGGGGGTGAACAAGCGGCAAAGCGTGAGCCGGTATAAAAAGAACGTCAGGTTTGGCAATAAGCATTTCCAGCGAAAGTCTTCCCTGTGTCCAAAAAAAATTAAACGGCCATTTAAGCACTGTCTCGCGAAAATTATCCGGCAAATCCAACAAACCGCCTTTAAGCGGTTTGTCAGTATAAAGCACGTATTGATTTTGGGAGTCCAGCTTGGCCAGCCGCTTAATCAAGTAATATGAATACCATTCCGTGCCGCTTTTATGTTCACGGTTGGCCCGGCTGGCGTCAATGCCGATGAGCATAATTTTTAATTTTTATTTTTTAATTTTTAAACAATTTTTAATATCTAAATTTTAAAACATT
>CAZZBC010000053.1:0-4976 GCA_964652175.1 uncultured Gammaproteobacteria bacterium
AAAAAAATAGATTTTTTAATTCTTTTTTCATCTGTTTTTTCAGATTATTTTGTCGCGCACTTCCGAAATCCTTTTGGCGAGGGCGGGGCGGGCATTCATTTTCCCCACACCCCTTTTTCTGCCCGCCCCGCCGGAGCGAAATGCGGTCAGGAATTTTTCAAAAAATCGGTTCGCACCTTGTTGTAAATATACTCACTTCGACTTCATGATAATTTGATAATTAATCAAATTATCATTTCGCTCAGTGCAGGCATATTTTTGACCATAAAAGAGTAGAAGTGCTCTCAGCAGCGTCGAAGAGCTACAATTATTGATATTGACATTAAAAAACAATTGCGCTAATATAATTTTACGTAAAAATAAAATGTTCGAAGCATTCGGATATTCACCCCGTTAAATAGCGAAGCTAAATTGCGAAGCAATTTATTTAATGGGGTAAATTCGAAGCATTCGGATTATAACATTTATGCTAACAATCAGGCTTTCAAGAATCGGCAAAAAAAACAAGCCGCTTTACCGGTTAATTATTTCTGAGAAGTCCCGTGATCCTTGGGGCAGGGCGTTAGAAATTTTAGGCTCCTATAATCCTCATGCTAAAAATTTACAAGCGAGAACCGACCGCATAAAATATTGGCTTTCCAAAGGCGCCAAAATGTCGCCAACCGTCAATAATCTTTTGGTTGACAAAAAAATTATTGAGAGTAAAAAAGTTAAAGCTTCAAAAGCGGGAACAAAAACCGAGTCCAGAGAAACGGAAACTGCCTAAAACTTTCAATTTTTGACTGATTAAGGATAATTTGACAATAAGCCTCTAATGGGGTTGACAAATCAATAGATTGTGCTATAATGAAAATGTTTCTGGATAATACCAGATTTAATTCTTAAAAAGATCTTTCAAAACTGATCAAGAACAAAACAATCAGTTTGGAGGAAAAGAAAAAAACTATGGCAGAAATAAAAGACAAGGATTTCTTGGAATTCTTGGTAAAGGCCATTGTGGCGCATCCAAAAGACGTGCGTGTTGAAAGGACTGTAGATGAAAGAGGAGTTCTTTTGACTTTAAAAATCAACCCGGAAGACATGGGTTATGTTATCGGTCGCCGGGGCCAAACCGCCCAAGCTATTCGCACTCTGCTTAAAATTGTCGGAGCTAAAAATAACGCTCGCGTCAATCTAAAAATATACGAGCCGGAAGGCTCTACGAGAGGCGGACGCAGAATGAGCGCTGACATTGATACTTCGGCCGTCGATGATTTAAAGATTTAATCTTCTAAAATCACATATTAACAAAAGCCACAACTTCTAAGTTTGTGGCTTTTGTTAATATGCGCGTTGCGCGTTGCGCGATTTATGACTTTTTATGTCTTAACAATTTTCCCTCGCATCTTTGACTCTTATTTGAATGAGAGTATTATTGGGCGCGCGCGAAAAAATAAAATTATTAATACTAAAATCTGTAACTTGCGCGATTGGACGATTGACAAACATAAAACAGTCGACGATACGCCGTACGGCGGGGGAGCGGGAATGGTGATGAAAGTGGAACCGATATATAAGGCGCTTCGCGCCTTAAAATCAAAAATCAAAAATCAAAAATCAAAAATTATATTAATGTCCGCCAAGGGTAAAAAATGGGATCAACAAATGGCGAAAAGATACGCTAAATTAGATAATGTCATTATGGTCTGCGGACGGTATGAAGGAGTTGACGAGAGAATTAAAAAATTTATTGACGAGGAAATTTCCATCGGCGATTACGTTTTAACCGGCGGGGAAATAGGAGCGATAACAATTATTGACTCCGTGACAAGGCTTTTGCCTGGAGTTTTGGGAAATCCGAAAAGCTTAAACCACGAATCGCATTCCATACCCGGCCTCTTGGAATATCCGCAATATACCAGGCCTGACATTTTTAAAAAATACAAGGTGCCAAAAATTTTGCTGTCTGGCGACCATAAAAAAATTGAAGCCTGGAGAAAAAAGAAAACGCGATTTTAAATATCACAAAATAACAAAGCCGCTCCTATCGCTCCGGCGAAATCGCCTAATTTGCCCTCTGTCACTTTTATTTTTTTCGCTGCCGGCGAAATTGCGTATTCCAACATGGTTTTTTTTGCCGCTCCCAAAAACAAATCGCTTGATTTAACTACGCTGCCGCCAATTATGAATATTTCCGGATCAAGAAGGTTGGCTATATTGGCAAAGGCAACGCCCAATAAACGGCCAAATTCCTCATAAGCCTTCTCGGCCAAACGGTCGCCGCGATAAGCCTCTTCGGCCAATTTTGCGGGATTATTTTGCATTAATTTATGATATGCGCCTTCCAAATCAATTCCTTGCGCGTAATCAATTATCATGTGCCCGGGCTCATTGGCTCCGCCGTGCGCGCCTTCATAAATTTCATTATTCACCCACCAACCGCCGCCGATTCCCGTGCCTAAGGTAATGCCATAAACATTTTTAAATTTCTCCCCCGCACCTTTCTTAGCCTCCGCTCGAACAAAGCACTTGGCGTCATTATCCAGTCTTGTCGGCAAGCCAATTTTTTTGCTTACTTCTAAGGCTATATTTTTATCGTCTAAATAGGGAATGTTGGCCGATTTTAAAATTTTTCCTTTCTTGCCGTCCACCATGCCGGCTATGCCCAAGCCAATGCCATCTATTTTTATTTTATCTTGCCTGGCCTTGTCAAGAAGCGGACCAACGACCGCCGCGAGCATAATCAAAAAATGGTGGAAATTATCATGGGGGGTGGCAAGAGTATAATCGCCGATTACTCGACGGCCGTCAAAAAGCACGCCGGAAATTTTACTCCCGCCGACATCAATTCCAATGGAATATATTTTATTTTTATTTAAAGGCATTTTAATAATTGTTGAAAATTATGAGTCAATTTCTATCTTAAAATAACTTCTTCGCTTCTTCCCATATTGTCGACCGGCCTTGTTCTCGTTCCCAATACCACCATTCCGCTCCCCAAAGATAAAATTCTTTAAACCCTGTCTGGCGAGCGAATTCCAATATTTCTTTAAACTTTTTAGGATTCATGGTGCGATCGCGTTCCTCCTGTGTTGAATCTTTAAGATATTTCTTTGTCCAGGGTTCGGCGGCCAACTCAATTACTATCCACTTCTTAGGATGGGCGAAAAACGAGGTTATTTTCTTTTTAAGTCTGAAAAATCCCGGCCCGATTGGATAGTGAATATACATTTTCAAGTGCTGCGAATAAGTATCACGGTACATCGTGGTGCCAAAAATATCAGCCCGCTTCGCGGCCGGAATCCAAATTGACAATTCGCCCGAATCAGTAATGGCAATTGGACGAGAGTCTAATTTTCGCGCTAAGGCGATTTCTTTATCTAAAAATTCTTTGTCTAATTTGGGGCAATCGCCAAAGTGCGCTAAAAACGGCTCGTTCTCAATCTGCCAAGTTGTAACTTGGCTATTGCTCTTATAACGCTCAATTGTTTCTTGAATATAATTTAAAATTTCCTGTTCGCGTTTTTCCTTGTCCATTGCCGCCGCCCACGCCGGCCAATGGCATTCAGGCCAACGCGGCAAACGCCCGCCTAAAGCCAAAATAATTTCCGCCTTTCTCGCGCCGGCCTCTTTTATTTGCCAATCTAAATCACTCCAAAAATAATCGCCGTCAACCGGTTCCACTTCATTCCAATACGCCGCCAAGCGCAATCTTTTAACCCCCAATTCATCCAAAACGGCCAAATAAACCTTTTGCCAATCAAGCCCTAATCCGACGGCCTGTTTTTTGGAAAAAGTTACGCCATACTCCAGTTCATTTTTATCATAAACTTGCCCTCGACTGGCCAAAAAAAGAATGGTGAAAAAAATAATAATTATAATTAACGCCAACCGCCATTTTGACTTAATCATGCATTTTATCCGATACCATCAATTAGATAGCGCCGGATTTATTTAGTGGCCCCGTAAATTTCTCTCAACACGAACTGGCTGATAGCGTAAGCGGATAAAATTATCGCCAAACCGATAACGCCGGCGGCTATCAATTTTTTAGCCTCTCCAATTCCTTCATCGTTACCCATAGCGGTCATCCATTTGAATCCGCCGAATAAAACAATTATTACGGCAATAATCCCCAAAAAGCCCAAAGATATATTGATTATTTCAGCCGCTATCTCGCGCGGGTCTTTGTCTTTTTCCAAATCAAGGGCGGTATCGACTTTGTCTTGTTCACCACCCCAAAAGATAGTATTCACGTCTGATTCGTACTCGGCTCGCGCCGATTGCGCGATTGCCGAAGCGAAAATAAAAATCGCGGCCATAAAAATAAAAATCATCGTCCCCTTTTTAATTTTTTTAAGTATAAACATAGGCATAATTCAAATCTACAAATCTATTCAAATACTTCAAATAAATTCTGCCACGACCCTAAAAGGATACGAGGTAATTTATTCGCAGTATTCGCATACAATTCGCAGTATTCGCATTAGTTATTTAGTTAAAATGTTTTAACAGTCCCGTAAATCTCCCTTAACACAAACTGGCTAACGGCGTAGGCGGCTATTACTATAATTAATCCGATAATCGCTGTTTTAATCTGGCCAGCGGCTTCTTTAATTTGTTCTTCATTCCCTTGCGCCGTCATCCACTTGTAGCCGGCCGCAATAAGCAAAATGACAAAAATTATCCCCAACAAACCCAAAAACACATTGATAATATTGGCGGTAATAACCCTTACGTCAGTCGGCTCGCTGCTTACGCCGAATTTCACCGGAATACTTCCGCCGCTGCCAAATCCTTCCTGACTATCCAATAACTTGGCCGCCTGCGCCTGGGGAATGACCGCGTTTAAAGCTAATTGCGCGCTAAATAAAATTGATAAAACAGCAAGGCTGAAAATACGTTTCCTGGAAATACTCATAATTTTATAATTTATGTTATACTATGAACTCATATAGAGTTTTTCTTAAAATAGTGCTAATATAAAAGTGAATAAT
>CAZZBC010000054.1:0-4965 GCA_964652175.1 uncultured Gammaproteobacteria bacterium
CTGCCTTGCGGCAGTTGAATTTGCGAAAAATCCAAGGGGTTTTTCTCAGGTCTCACCTTATAAAAATAAAGAGACGGCTCTTCGGGTAATATCAGATCTTAGAAAAGAGGGCATCAGCATCCCGATTATCGGTGGCAGCGGCATTTGGACGCTAAAAGATATCCGCGATTACGAAAACACCGGCGCAAATCTTTTCAGTATGAGTCACCAATTTATTTACGCGCCGTTCTGGCCGGGAATTCTTGCAAAAAGAGCTGAAAAAATTTTAAAACCCGCTAACTTTTAGCGGGTTTTTTTATTATATTTATTTTTCCATAACTCCAACGTATTTTTGAGCGCCATGGCGATGGTCAGGGGCCCAACGCCGCCGGGAACGGGAGTAATGAAACCGGTCACGTCTTTAACATTTTCAAAATCAACGTCGCCACATACTCGCTTGCCCTCCTGCGTTATGCCAATATCAATAATTACCGCGTCTTTTTTGATCATTTCCTTTTTAATAAACTTCGGCCGGCCGACGGCGGTTATTAAAACATCCGCCCGGGAAGTCTTTTCTGTCAAATTTTTGTCATCCGGTCCGACAACGGAAACCTTGGCGCCTCTGCATTGCAAAACCTTGCCCATGCTTATTCCGAAAATATCAGAGTTGGCGAGAACGGCAACTTCCTTGCCGGCCAAATCAAAATTGATACTTTTAAAAATTTCCAAAACCGCGCGAATGATCGGCGGGATAACTTGCTCGTGGTCGCAGGTGGCGAATAAAATTTTTAAATTGTCCGGATGAAAGCCGTCAACGTCTTTGGCCGGATCAATCGCCTTGACTATTCTATCGACGTTGATTGTCTCCGGCAGAGGAAGCTGAACTAAAACGGCGTCTATTAAATTATCATTATTTAAATAATCTATCACTTCCAAAATTTCCGCCTCGGCGCATTTCTCCGTTAACTTATATAAATGCGTGTCAATGCCGACTTTTTTCGCTTCCTTTTCCTTGAGCGACACGTAAAGTTCGGAGTCCTCGCGATTGCCAACCAGAATAATCGCCAAATTCGGCCTTGGCCCATTTTGTAGAGACGCAAAATTTTGCGTCTCTACAATTTCCCTTACCACCTTATCTTTGATTTTTTCAGCCAACTTTTGACCGTCAATAATAACTACCATATTTTGTTACGTGTTATATGTTACGTGTTATATGCGCTCTATCCCCGGCACCGGAAATTTTAAACAAAATTCTTTAACTTCGCTTTTAATCTTTGCTAACTTTGCCTCGTCGTTTCTCGCTTCAATCGCCGCGTTTATCCAGTTCACCACTTTCTTCATATCTTCTTCCTTCATCCCGCGCGTGGTAATCGCCGGCGCGCCGAAACGGACGCCGGAAGGATTCATCGGGGGATTGGGGTCATTGGGAATTGTGGAACGCGACACCGAAATGCCAACCTTGTCCAAAATAATTTCAGCCTCTTTCCCGGACACGCCCTTGCTTGTCATATCTATGACCATTAAATGGTTATCAGTGCCGCCGGAAATTACGCGGTAGCCCAAGTTGATAAATTCGGCGGCCATTGTCTTGGCGTTTTTTATCGTCTGCCGCGCATATTCTTTGAATTCCGGTTTTAAATTCAGCCCAAAGCCGACGGCTTTGGCGGCGATAATGTGCATGTGCGGCCCGCCCTGCATGCCCGGAAAAACCGCGCGATTAATCTGTTTGGCGAATTTTTCCTTGCACATTATCACGGCGCCGCGCGGTCCGCGCAAAGTTTTATGCGTCGTAGTGGTGACAACATCAAAAATTGGGACGGGATTCGCCATCTCTCCGGCGGCGATAAGGCCAGCCGGGTGGGCGATGTCGGCGAACGTAAAAGCCCCGACCTCATCGGCTATATCCTTGAATTTTTGCCAGTCAATCTCGCGCGAATAAGCGCTGAATCCGACGACCAGCATCTTTGGTTTTTCTTTTAAAGCAATCTCGCGCACCTCGTCAACTTCAATTTTTTCCGTTTCCGGATTGACTCCGTACTGGACGAAATTATAAAGCAGGCAGGAAAAATTTACCGGATGGCCGTGCGAAAGATGGCCGCCGTGGTCCAATCGCAACCCGAGCACCTTGTCGCCCGGCTTTAAAAAAGCGAAATACACGGCCGCGTTGGCGGGGGAGCCGGAAAGCGGCTGAACGTTGACATGCTCGGCTGAAAATAATTTTTTGGCGCGTTCTATGACGATATTTTCCGCGACATCCGTAAATTCCTGCCCCCCGTAATAACGATGCCCCGGATAACCCTCGCTGTATTTGTTATTGAGCACGCTCGCCATCGCTTCTAAAACTTCCGGGAAAACATAATTTTCCGAAGCTATCAATTCCATTCCCTCTGCCTGCCGCTTTTCCTCATTTTTTATGGCCTCAAAAATCTCTTTGTCTATTTTTGGCAAATATTTGTAGTCCATGTTATTTTAAAAATCCAAAATGTCTTAAAACCGGCTTAATGTTCGGCGCCGAATCGGACGGCAAATTATTTAAATCAAACCATTGCCACTCGCGAATATCTTCACCGGGATTTATTTCTCCTATTCGTTTGGCGAGAAAATGGACGAGAATAATGTCAATCATCCCTTCCGGCGTTTCTTTGCGCGTAAAAGTAATAAACGGCTCATCGCTTAAAATCTCTATTTCAATTCCCATTTCTTCCTTTATTTCCCGCCGGGCATTATCCGCCAAGCCGGTATTATAATTTTCCACCTTACCACCGCAAAATTTCCAGAAATTGTCATTTCCATGCTGGTTTAATAAAACTTTATTACCTTCCACGATTACCGGCCCGGAAGCGATTATTATTTTAGTCGTATTCATAATTAAACTTTATCAAATCCTGTTAATTTGTCAAAAAATAAAAGGGGATGAAAATCACCCCCCAAAAAAAAATACTCTTGCGGCTTTTAAGGGCTAATAGACATTAAATAGTAGCTAAATAGTAGCCATAAAACTACTCAAAAATTATGCCTATTATTCCGGCGGTGATCATAACAAACACAAACAACATCACCACTATCACCCTAATAATGTCCTTCTTTGTTGGTTCAGGATCAGAGCAATAAGGGCAAAATTCTCCCATAAACCACCTCCTTTAAAAACTTACTTTAAATTCTTTTTATCATATACGTATTTTTTTGTCCATACCCCAACTTTCTATAATACCCCCTCGCGCCCACGCCGGCGATGACGGCTATTTTTTTAAATCCGTTAGCGGCCGCGATTTTTTCCGCCTCGGCCATAAGTTTGCGCCCCAAACCGGCGTGCTGAATTTTTTTTCCTTTTCCGACTGGCACAAGCTCGCCGTAAACGTGCAGTTCGCGGATGAGAACGTAATTTTTTAATGTCATTGCGAGCTCCGACGCCGAGTCGGAGCGTGGCAATCTCAGTAAGTCGCGTCCGCCAAGATTGCTTCGTCGTCGCTCCGCTCCTCCTCGCAATGACAAGTCCGGAATCCGCAACCGGCAAAACCCATAAAGTGTATTTCCGCCTTTTACAGTATACTGTAAAAAATATTCCTCTCCTCCCGCCGCTTCGTATTTAATAACTTTTAACTTTAAACTTTTAACTTTAAACTTGCGTTCCCGCGCTTCTCTGCACCTTATACACCGGCACTCCGCGCCCCGTTGTTGCATAATCTGCCGTAAATTTGTCACGCGGTTGCCGGCGATGATTGACTCTTCCGGAATGTCACGGATGAGCCGGACGATGCGGACGTACTCAGGCACAACCGCTTTGCAATCGGCAATCAGTTTTTCCAATTGTTTTGCGGAGTATGGCTTGTATTTTCCTGCTTTCCACCATTTATATAACAAACTTCCGCGTGTCACCACGGTCGGATAAAATTTAAGCTGGTCCGGCTGAAAACGCTCATCGGAAAACAATTGTTTAAACATTTTTAAATCCTTGGCCGGAGTTGAGCCCGGCAGGCCGGGCATAATGTGGTAAGTTATTTTAAAACCGAAATCTTTAAGCAAGCGAGTGGCACGTGCGATTTCATCAATTCCATGTCCCCGCTTGTTCAATTTTAAAATCTTATCGTCAATCGCCTGTACTCCCAATTCCACCCGCGTCGCTCCCAACTCCCGCATCTGCCACAACTCCTTTTCGTTTATATAATCCGGTCTCGTCTCCAAGGTAATGCCAATAATTTTATATTTCGCCTTTTCATTTTTTTTCTGCTCAATCAACAACTTCTTTTTAAGTTTAGAAATTGAAAATTTAGAAATTGATTGAAAATTGAAAATTAAAAATTGAAAATTTTTAGCTTTACTTTTTGTAATAGTCTGATTTTTATATCTCCCATAATCATTGGCGGCGGTAAAACAATTCAAAATATACCAATATTTATATTTTTCCGGCAACGTGCTCCACGTCCCCCCGATGACAATGAGCTCAATCTTGGTCGGTTCGTGCCCGTTGGCTTCCAGCGCGCGCAGGCGGTATTGTACTTGCAAATATGGGTCGTAATCGCAATGAATCGCGCGCATCACCGCCGGCTCGTTGGAAAGGTAGCTCTGCGGCACGCCTTTTTCCGTCGGGCAATAAATACATTTCCCCGGACATTTAAACGGCTTAACCAAAACCGCCACCGGCGCGATGCCGGACAAGGTGCGCACCGCGCGCTTGCGCAAAATTCTGACAACCCCCTTTAATCCCGCCGACGGCGGGAGAGGCAAGGGGAATTTTTTTATATACTCCAGAATATCCGAATTCCTCAAAACCGAAATCCCGTGTTTCTTCGCCAACTTTCTTTTAACGGCCATCAACTCTTCCGCTGATTTAATTTTTTTAACAAGCAATTTTTCTATCGCCTTGTCTTTCTTGTTCATATAATGATATTATTTTAGCATAATCATTAAACCACAATGCTATGCAAAAAACAATATGAGGGATGATTAAATTAATTTTGTTGAAAATCGATGTGATTACATGTAATA
>CAZZBC010000055.1:0-4932 GCA_964652175.1 uncultured Gammaproteobacteria bacterium
TTGGCTCCGCCAATTATATTATACATGAGTGGTGCACTTCAAAGGTAAATTTACGTATATACGGGAAAATAAAAAATCGGTTTAAGCGGGTTAGGCACGACAAGCATGGGGATTTTCTCGTCAGGACTAATTCGGCTTCGGCTGAATTTATCCTAACGAAAATTTCTTGCCTGCCCGCTTAAGTCGATTTTTTAAAAAGGCAAAAGTTTTTTACAAGCGCCTTCGGCGCTTTATATCTCATATTTAAAGGAGGATGACGCCAATGGATAAAACCATTGCCCCCATCACCGAAGCAACAAAAGAACAGTTCGGAAGGGCGGCGGATCGTTTTTGCGCAAGATTTCCGTAAAAACCATTGCCTCGGGCGTTGACTTTTTGGGATGGATTAATTTTTTTCACACTCGCGTCTTGCGAAAGGCGACAAAAAGACGCATGTTTAAGTGTATTTATGAACATCCGCAAAACAATTTCTTGCAGTCGTATTTAGGATTATTAAGTCATGGTGATGCCTTGAAAGTAAGGCAAAAATTGTTGAATTGGTATGGCTTATGGGCGGAGCAGGAGGAATGAATATTTTATTGATTAATATTAAGGATAGTTGACGTCGCCAAGGGCGTCGCAGGGGTGGCGTTGTTATTTTCCGTGCCCGCATCAGATAATTTTTCAACGCCAATGAGGCAAACTTCGCGCCATGGGACGTAATGGGATGAGAATCTTTTTTCTCTCGTTTCATTATTAGGGTAAACCACTTTGTAATCAAAATAAGCGTCGGCTCCGTTATGCGGCTTTTCCGTACATTTTTTTTCGCCAGGTTTTAAGTTTAAAGTTTCAATGAGTTTAGCCGGTCCGGGTTTGACGATGTTATAAATGGTCGGTTTTGTTTTTCCCACTATCCGGCCGTCTTTTGTTCCCCAAAAATCAAAATATAAATTATCTCCCTCAATGCGTCGTTGGATTAAAATGTAATTTGGCGTGTCATTAATAAACCTTAAGTCAGGATAAGGGTCATAAATAGTAGCGTCGGTGCCGGCTGGTTCGTAATAGGAGACGCGGTAGGAATGGTTGCGCCTGGCCGTGATCGGCAAGCCGCTGGCCAGAGCGGCGCGAAACATGGTTGTGCCGATTTGGCAAAGCCCTCCGCCATATTCGGGGGTTGTTTTATTTTCTTTAATAACCAATTCCGGCAGATAGCCGGTTAAGGCGTCTATTTTACCCAGTGTTTTAACAAGAGAAAATTCTTCACCCGGCTTTATAAGAACGCCGTTAAGAGCGGCGGCGCCTGTTTTTATGTTGTGCCGGCGATTGGCGGGAGAGCCGGTGAAATTGGATTCGCCCGTGCCAATAATTTCCCGGATGCCCAAATTATTAATTTCCTCCGCCCGGATAGAGCTTTTCGTTTCTTTAATGGCAAGTTCTATTTCTTTTTTTCCCGCGTTAATTTCCAAAATTACGGCCCCAATTTTTTTAAAAGTTTCTTCAGCACCCACCTCCCAACCGTCGCGACTGGCCTGAAATTCTATTACCCGGCCGTCTTTTATTTCAAATTTGGCGTCGCGAGGCTGTTGGTCAACGTCGGGAGAAATGTTTTCTTTTATGAATTGTTTAATCAATTCCGGGTTTAAGCCAGTTTTTATCTTATTTTCCCCGTCTTTTTTTAAAACCAGCCAATCGGCTAATTGTTTTTTTTCTATAACCCATTCTTTTTTTCCGGGAATTTCACAAACGGAATAAGCGGCGCTGTTTTGCTCCGCTCCGCACAATTTCAAAGTTAACGGCGCCAAAGACAGTATTTTTTCCGCTTCACTTTCCACGTTTAAACAATCTTTTTTATAAATTTCAGGATAATCGGTTTTTGACAAGAGACGTATGGAAGAATCGTTAAGAACAGAAAGATTGGCCGCCAATTGTTTTATTGCCTTATCGTAATCTATTATTTTACCTAATTTTTCTTCACTGATGCTGAAATTTACTGGATAATCAGGATATTTTTCAAAAGACAAGTTTTTAATAAAAGTTAACTTGGCGTCTTGCGCCGGCGCGTCAAATTGGGAAAAGTCATCGCTTAATTTTTTAATTATCTCCTCTTCGTTAATATCGACGGGGAGGGCGATTTGTTTTTTGAAAATCGCAATTTTTATTTTATCTTCCAAATCGATTAAAAAGTTTCCACTGCGGCCGTAACCAAAGGCTTCGTTTATGGCATTTTCGGCGTTAAAATTTATGATTTGGCGGGCGATATCGCCTTCCGGAGAAGAAACAAGGGGATAGACAGTCGCTTTTTTATCGTTGTAATAAAAAATTATTCCATTTTGATTCATGCCATCCATTTTTTTATTGAGCGCGATTAAGGCTTCTTCCCGGGTTTTCCCCCCGAGATTAATTTCGCCGATGTATGTTTTGGGGTAAATTTTTTTCTCATTTATTTTTTCAAAGGCAAAGTAGGCGCTTGGCGGCGCGGCTAAAAGAATAAAAAAAATGATCCAGCCGAGCCATGACCACCTTATTGAATTAGTTATTAATTTTATTGAGAGCATATTATCGGGAACGTCTATTGTTGTCCCATTATTTCATTTAACATTTCTTTGGCCACTTCTCTTTTTTCTTTTTCCGCTTCCGAATTATTTTTAACATCAAAATAAAGAATTGCGCCTTCTCTCACGCCCGCCGGCAGCTTGTTTTTCGGCCAAACGATTATATTGCCGTCATCGGTTTTTAAAACGGCTTTGTCGCCTTCGAAGCGGTCGATGGTTAGTTCTATGAGCATAATGAGAATCTACAAATTATTATGCGAATATTGCGAATATGCGAATAAAAAGAAAATTAGTATTATTCGTATCATTCGTACAATTTGTATATTAGTATCTTGTATTTTACTTTTCCTCCACTTTAATTGCCACATCTTCGGCGGTTTTAATTTTTGGCAAGATAACAGTCAAAACCCCATTTTCCAGAAAAGCTTTTATTTTTTTAGGGTTAATTTCAACCGGCAAGATGATAGAGCGGCTGAAAGCGCCCCAGAAGCATTCTTTGTATAAATAATTTTCTTCTTTTATTTCTTCTTCCATTTTCCTTTTGCCCCTGACGGTTAGCATGTCGTTATGCAGTGAAATATCAATATCTTCCGGTTTCACGCCGGCAATAGTCGATTTAACAATTAAATTTTCCGGCGTTTGATAAACATCAATAGAGAGTTGGCCTTCGTTATAGCCTTCACCAAGCCATTCTTCGCGGCTGACCGTTGGCGGGTCGCCTTTTTCGTAGTTTATTTGTGATTCGGCTATCTCTCTTTTTTTATCTAAGCCGATGATTTTTTTAAAAAAATTGGACATATTATTTTTATTATAATATTTTTTGAGGATAGATACAAGGTGCCCTTTGTTTGAAAATGCGCGAACCTTTTTTATTAACTTTACCAAAAAATCTTGAAAAACTCCAATCACGCAACACTTCCGCGCCGCCGCAAAGCGGCGGCTACGCCTCAACAAAATTTTCTTCTACATTTTTTAGACTTTGCGTGCGCCCATAAAAAGAATTCAAATAAGGAAGAAGAAAATTTTGTTTCGGCGTTCTGTCCTCGCGGACAGGCGGAGGGCTTGTCAATTATTCTTTGCAAATACAACTTTATAACCTAATTTGTTGTGATCAACATCGGGGTTATTAGTTTTTACGGTAACAGTATTGACGACTTTGTAATTTACTTCATTGAGTTGCTGTCGTAAAACTTCCAATGAAACCTTATAGGGGCACAAGTTATTTTTGGCGATGCGGATTTGATCGGCAACATACTCTTTGTTGCCAGTGCGACGAGCAAGAGCAATCCTATAGTCGTGATATTCTCTGTCTGACTTTGTGCGCTCCTCTGTATCTGTATAAACAGGAATACATTCCTCGCCGATAATTAAACAACCATCAGCACTGAGATATGATTTTATATGATTGAGCAAAAGGTTTTTTTGAGTATCGGGAATATGATGATAAGTAAGTCGCAATATCACCACATCAAATTTGCCGTGTGATTTATACTGTATAATTTTCTTTGGTTGCACGACGCGCAAGTTATTAATCCCCCTCGCTTTATTCCGTAGATGTTTGTAGAACTCCTTGCTCTCCTCGACCGCCACTGTTTTTATTGGCGCAATTGCGTTTGCGAGCGGGACAGAAAGTAATCCAGAACCAGCACCAATTTCAAGTATTCTGCAATTGATATTATTCCGGCAGGTATTTTTAATAAACCCAGTAATAATATCGTTCATTTTTAGTAAATGCGGATTTTGTGCTGTGAAGCGATCGTATGTTGTGGGATTGTCTTCGCCTGATGTATAAGACGGGTAAATTTTAGACATAAAAATAAAAAACAAGGGTGGGTGCGTTTTTATTATACGCCCCCACCCTGTGATTAGTAAGATCTCATCTTCTCACAGAAACAGCCGCTAGTGTAGCGCGATTCGAAGAAGAAGGGATCTTCGGCAAAAATGTGAGACCATATCTTGCGAAATCCGCCTTCTTTCACGGACACCGCTTTCTCCGGTACGAATGTGCCGGCTTGTAGTTCGCCTTTGCTGTTCACTACTCCGAGGTAACTGGATCGCGGCGGCCACGAGCATTGCTTGCTAACCGGAAAGTTGCGAACAATATACTCGTAATGGCCTTGTCCAGCACCTTCGGGAATAAACGGCTCGACGAAAAGCGGAACGGCCGTCTTCGATCCCTGCACAATGCGGCGTGCGTCACTCTCGTTCAAAGTTGAAGCCATCACTTGGAAACCGACTCGCTCTGCGTTGACCTCATACAACTCGTAAAACGGGCGAGGGGCCAAACCAATGACTCCATCTCTGTATTCATACGGCGTACGGGGAGCAACGAGACGGTTTTGCACTTCTACATCTTCGCTCCACAGCTTGATATAGAAATACAGGTTGCCGGCTTCATACT
>CAZZBC010000056.1:0-4742 GCA_964652175.1 uncultured Gammaproteobacteria bacterium
ATGATTATTCACTTTTATATTAGCACTATTTTAAGAAAAACTCTATATGAGTTCTGTATTACATCTATTTCGTTAAAAATCAATTAAAAAATTGTCAGAAACCGCTTTGTCATCCTAAACTTGATTCAGGATCCAGAAGAAGTCGCGCCAATTTCGGCCATTACTATTACTCCTGGATACCGGATCAGGTCCGGCATGACAATCAAAAAATAATGGAAAAAATGTGGCATAAAAAATGGTGGGGCGTATTATTGATTATAATTATTGCGCTTGTTTTGATTATATTAGTCGCTTTCGGCTTTTACATTTTTGACGCCGTAAAAAGAATAAAAAAAAGCGAACTGGAAGGACAAATTCTGGATTCCCGCCTTCGCGGGAATGACATGGAAAAACAAAAAAATGCGGAAGGCGGCGGCAATAATTATTGGCTCGGCGCGACCAATCCCAAAATAACTATTGTGGAATTTTTTGACTTTGTTTGTCCTTACTGCAAAAATTCTTTTCCCAAAATACGCGAAATTGGCGTTAAATATAAGGATAATGTTAAAATTATAGTTAGGGATTACCCCCTGCATGAAAACTCTCTGGATTTGGCAATGGCCGGCCGCTGCGCCGGCGAGCAGGGATTATTCTGGCTGATGTACGACAAACTTTTCGCCAATCAAGGAATAACCGGAAAAGAACAACTTACGGAAATGGCCAATCAGATCGGCGCGAATGTTGGCCGATTCGTAGATTGTTTTGACCAACAAAAATACATAACGGCTATCCGCAAGGACTTCGCGGACGGAGAAAGTTTGGAAATAACCGGCACGCCGACCTGGTTTGTGAACGGATATAAAATTGAAGGAGACGTGCCGATAGAGACGTGGGAGGAGATAATAAATAAATTTTTAATTTCCAATTTCCAATTTTTAAACAATTTTTAATATCTTAATTTTTAAATATTAAAAAATTAGAATATTATTTAAAAATTACAAAATTAAAAATTCAAAAATTTTTCTATATGCATCAAATTAGAATCCACGGACGCGGCGGGCAAGGGGTGGTAACGGCCGCCGAACTGATCGCCATCGCCGCTTTTAAAGAAGGAAAACAAGCGCAGGCGTTTCCCGCTTTTGGCGTGGAAAGAACCGGGGCGCCGATTGAAGCCTTTGCCCGCATTGATGAAAAGCCAATCAGGACGCGCGAACAAGTCAACAGCCCTGATATTTTAATTGTTTTAGATCCTTCCTTGCTCAATACGGATATTATTAGACGCGGCGCCACAAAAAATACAATAGTAATTATAAACAGTTCAAAGAGTGAATCTGAAATAAAAAAAATACTTCCTTTTAAAAAAATTTATACTGTTGACGCCACAAAAATAGCATTGGAAATTATCGGTAGAAATATCGTTAACACCACGATTTTAGGCGCTTTCGCCCGCGCCACCGGTTTAGTCGGCTTGGAATCGCTTAAATACGCCATTAGAGAAAAATTTGCGAGCAAGGGAGAAATGGTAATAGAAAAAAATATTAAAGCGATTGAGAGGGCCTATAATAAAAATTTTTAATTTCCAATTTTTAATTTTTAAATAATTTTTAATAATCAAATATTTAAATATTAAAAATTAGAGTATTATTTACAAAATTATAAAATTAAAAATTCAAAAATTAATCTGATGAAAATATCAATAACCGCCCAGCCCAACACCACCCTCAACAACAAAACCGGTTCTTGGCGCACTTTCCGGCCAAAAACCGATTTAAATAAATGCATCGGTTGCGGAATCTGCGCCAAAGTTTGCCCGGACGGGGTGATCGCAATGTTACCCCCAACTTCTATCCCCCCTACACCCCCCTTAATAAGGGGGGCCACAATAGAAACTCCCCCCTTGCATAAAGGGAGTGGGGGGGATTTTTCCAAACCAAAACCGGTAACTGACTACGACTACTGCAAGGGCTGCGGCGTCTGCGCCGAAGAATGCCCGGTCAAGGCGATAATTATGGAATTAGATAAAAAGTAATCTTTGGGAAATTTTTAATTTCCAATTTTTAATTTTTAAATAATATAATAATATCCTAATATCTAAATATTTGGATATTAAAAATTTGGATATTATTTAAAAATTAAAAATTACAAAATTTAAAAATTATGTATAACAAACAACAAATACTGGAAGGTTCTCACGCTATCGCTCTAACCATTAAGGCCATCGCTCCCGCTGTCATCTCCGCCTATCCGATTACGCCGCAGACGCATATCGTCGAGGATTTGGCGAAATTCAAGGCTGACGGCGAAGCGGATTTTGAATTCTTGCGCGCCGAAAGCGAATTCGCGGCGGCTTCCATAGTGCTCGGCGCAAGCGCGGCCGGTTCGCGCGTTTATACCGCCACCAGTTCGCAAGGCCTGCTCTTAATGACCGAGGTTATTTACAATATCGCCGGCCTGCGATTGCCGATCGTCATGACTTGCGCCAACCGCGCCGTTTCCGCGCCCATCAATATTTGGTGCGACCAGCAGGACGCCATGACCGTGGCTGACGCCGGCTGGATTATGCTTTTCGCCGAAAACAACCAGGAAGCCGTTGAGCAACATATTATGGCTTACAAAATCGCGGAAAAAACGCGCCTACCGGTTATGGTGAATGTAGACGGTTTTGTTTTAACCCATACTTACGAGCCGGTTGCCATTTCCGACGAAAAACAAATTAAAAAATATCTTGGGGAATACAAGCCAAAGGCCGGCCAATTTTTGGACCCGGCCAACCCCGTGTCTATGGGTCTTTTGGCCACGCCGGCGCATTATATGGAAATAAGGCAGGAGTTGCATGAGGATTTAATGGCAAGCGCCAAGATGATAAATGAGGAATATAAAAAATACCGCAAAATTTTTAAAATAACGGAAACAGAAGCTAAGCTTCCGGAAGCTTCCGGAAGCTTAGCTTCTGGAAATGGTCTCGTGGAATATTACGGGTCTAAAAATCCCGAAACTATTTTAATCGCCGCCGGCTCGGTTGTAGGAACGATTAAAGATGTTGTGGATAAGATAAATACAAAAAAATCCCCCCTCCCCCCTTCGACAAGCTCAGGGCAGGCCCCCTTTTATAAAGGGGGCAATAAAGTGGGCGTCCTTAAAATAAAAACCTATCGCCCGTTTCCGGCCGAAGATATTTTAAAAATTATCAAACCGGCAAAATATGTGGCAGTCATAGATAAAGCGATTACGCTCGGTTATATGGGCCCCCTCGCCATTGACGTCAAAGCCGCCGCCTCTTCGGCTTCGTTCAGAGCAGGGCGATTGCAAAAAATTCAGAGTTTTATTGTGGGACTCGGCGGTAGAGATATTACGAAAGAGATGATTGGGAGAATTATAAAAAAAGTTAAGGGGAAAAACGAAGGGGTGGGGTTTGTGGGAAAATAAAATTAATTTTTAATTTTTAATTTTTAAAATAATATCTTAATTTTTTAATATGAATTATGACTTGGAAGAAAGAACGGCTAAATTCGGGGAAGGGATTATATTGTTTTGTAAAACAATCAAATACAATGAAATAAATAAACCTCTGATAAATCAATTAGTCAGATCCGCCACAAGCATCGGAGCAAATTACATGGAAGCCAATCAGGGTTGTTCGAAAAAAGATTTTATAAATAAAATACGCATTTCACAAAAAGAAGCGAACGAATCAAAACATTGGCTTAGAATGATAGCGGTAGCCAACGAAAATTTAAAAGAAGAATGTAGGAAGCTCTGGAAAGAAGCGCATGAATTAACTTTAATTTTTGCAAAAATTTCAAAAAGTTGCAAAAAATAATATTAAAAATTATGATATTGAATTATTATTTAAAAATTACAAAATTAAAAATTAAAAAATTATTAAAATTCCTCTTCCTCTTCCTCTTCCTCTTTCAACTCCTCTGCCTTGCCTTGCTGTTAGCTCTGCCGCAACCATCCAATGCCGCCGATTCCATACAGTTCGATCCCCAAGTTGATATCCCCGGCTCTAAAGAATTTGGCGAAGGAGTAACATACACTTTTGAAAAGGACGGCTCTACCAAACCCATTGCCCAATACATCATCGCCATCTACAAATACGCCATCGGCATAGTGGGAATTTTGGCGACGGTAGTAATGATGGTTGGCGGAGTCATCTGGCTCACGGCCGGAGGCAATTCCGAGCGGATCAGTAAGGCCAAGGAATATATTGGCGCTTCCTTAACCGGCCTGGTCATCGCCCTCGCTTCCTTCCTAATTCTCTCCACCATCAACCCCGCCCTTACGAATTTTAAAATAACAAATGTGGCAAATGTTACGGAAATGGGGTGTTGCACATATAAAGATAGTAGTGGAAATTCAAAATCTGAAAGTTTAAATAATACTGATTGTAAAACGAAAAGTAGTTATAGTTGGAAAAGTGGAAGTTGTTCCACGGCCACTACGGGATGTTGTGAATTGCCTGGATCATGCAGTACTTCATATAGTGAAAGTGTTTGTAAAGAAACGGGAAATTGGTATGGCGGAACTGGAAATATCTGTTCAGGCAATTACTGTGCAAATTCTGATTCTAACGTTTGTAGATTGCATGGGGGGGATTGTTGTGTGAGTGTTATAACGAGCGCTTTATGGTGTGGTTCTGGCAAAACAAAGAAAGATGAATATAGTTGCGGAAAAGAAGGTGGATATTGTTATAAATAAAAGTAAAATGCCTAAAAAACTACTAAAAATTAAAATTAAACTTGACTTTATTTTATATTTAA
>CAZZBC010000057.1:0-4710 GCA_964652175.1 uncultured Gammaproteobacteria bacterium
ATGCCTAAAAAACTACTAAAAATTAAAATTAAACTTGACTTTATTTTATATTTAATATAAAATAAGATTAAATATAATATAAATTAAGTAAAATACGCTAACTTTAGCTAAAATGAATAATAAAATATATAAAAGAGATATTTTTGAAGAAATAAAAAAATATTTATACGACGATGGCATAATCGTGCTTCATGGCGCCAGGCAGGTCGGAAAAACTCACTTACTTTATTATATTGAAAACCATTTAAAAAATAGGGGCGAGATCACCTACTACATAGATCTTGAAAATGAAAGATTTTTAGATGAGTTAAATAAAGGGACGGAGGCGCTAATCCGTCTACTGGAAGAAAAATTGGATATTAAAAATTTCTCCGCGGCTAAGAAATTATTCGTTTTCATAGATGAAATCCAATATTTAAAAACTCCCTCCTCTTTTTTAAAGTTGGCGGTTGACCATTACAAGCATATTAAGCTTATTGTTTCCGGATCATCCAGTTTTGAAATAAGGAAAAAATTTAAAAACTCCTTGGTCGGCCGGACGATTAATTTTGAAATTTTCCCTCTTTCTTTTCGCGAATTTCTATTGTTTAAAAATTATCGACTAATTCCGGATAAAACTATAACTTCCGGCGTAATTATCAACGAACTAAAAGAACTATATGCGGAATTTATTCTTTACGGCGGCTATCCGCAAATCGCATTAACAAAAAATATAGAAAAAAAAGAAAAATTTTTAAGCCAGATAATTGACACTTATATCAGAAAAGATATCCGGGACTTGGCGGATATAAAAGATATAAGCAAGTTTAACAAACTTTTAAAAATTTTAGCCGCGCAAAGCGGGCAACTTTTAAATGTCGCCGAACTCTCCAATACTTCGGAAATATCAAAACCGACGGTGGAAAGATATCTTTTTCTGCTGGAAAATACTTATATTATTAAACTCCTAAAACCTTTCAGCCGCAACGTCCGTTCGGAACTTTTTAAAACTCCGAAAATATTTTTTTACGACACCGGCTTATGCCACTTGCTTTACCTTCGCGCCCTGCCCCGGGAAATCATTGGCCATTCTTTTGAAACCAGCGTTTTTGGAGAACTCGCGAAAAAATACCGCTCGGAAAATGTTTTTTATTGGCGCACGCAGGATAAAAAAGAAATTGATTTTATCTTGACTCTTAAAAATAACCTGCTGCCGATTGAAGCCAAGCTTAATTTCGGACAATTCAATAAAACGGCGATTAATTACTTTTCCGGCAAATATAAAATCAGTAATTTTAAAGTAATCGGCCTTAAGGGAATAAAAAGTAAAAACTGTTTTTATCCCTGGGAGCTATAATTTCCGCCGACTCCATAATTCCAACCACGTTATTATAAATATAACAACCACTATAAATAATATAACATTACGCGCCGATTTAAAAAATTAAAAAGGCGCGACGATATTTATCGCGTTAGAAAGGGAAAAATGAGAATAATTTACCAAACAGGAAAAAACGGCGAAATTTTTATTTTAATCATAGAACGGCGTTCGGATAATACTTATACTTTATAAAAATGCCTAAAAAATTTCCAAAAATCTTAATAATTTTCCAAACTATACATTTCAAGTATATTTAAAATTAGATAATTATATACTTTACAAGTATATAATTATCTGATATAATGTAAATTGCGAGTATTAAAATTATAAAAATATCTAAATTTTTTGCTAAAATTAGTATTTATGCTTTTTGAACGCGATATTATTAAAAAAATAAAAGAAGTGATTCCGCGAGAAGAATTTATTATTATAAGCGGAGCCAGGCAAGCCGGAAAAACATCAATTTTGCTGATGCTTAAAAATTATCTTGAAGAAAACGGACAAGCGTGCCATTACTTCAATCTGGAAAACAGCCGATACTTAAAGCTTCTTAATAAAAATCCTTATAATATTTTTGAGCTTATTCCGGGAAAAAAGACCAAGCAGACATTATTTATTGATGAAATCCAATACCTTGACAATCCGACCAATTTTTTAAAACTTTTGTACGACGAAAAAAGGGGAAAAATAAAAATTATCGCCTCCGGCTCATCCTCCTTTTATATTGACCGTAAATTCAAAGATAGTTTGGCCGGCCGAAAATTCCTCTTTGAGGTTTATCCCCTTTATTTTGGCGAATTTTTAATTTTTCAGAACGAGGAAAAATTATTAAAAAAAATAAGCGGCCGGCTGACGCTTTATGAAAAAGAAAAGCTTGAATCTCATTGGGATTCATATATTCTTTATGGCGGCTACCCGAAAGTGGTTTTGGCCGAAAATAATGAGATGAAAAAAATTTTACTGGAAGAAATCGGGACTTCCTATATTAAAAAGGACGCGCTTGACGCCGGCGTAAGAAATACCGATAAATACTTTACTCTGCTAAAAATATTAGCCGGACAAACAGGGCAGATGGTTAATGCCCAAGAAATTTCCAACACCCTGAATATGGCCAGAAAAACCATTGATGAATATTTATACGTCATAAAAAAATCCTATCAAGCGGCCTTTATCCGGCCCTATTACCGCAATATCAGAAAAGAGCTTACTAAAATGCCAAAAAATTATTTTTACGATCTTGGTTTAAGAAATTTTTTCTTAAACAACTTTAACGAAGCGCATTCGCGCTCCGACCGGGGCCCGTATCTTGAAAATATCGCTTTCCGGGAATTTCTTCGTCAAACAGGGAAAATAGACGACATAAAATACTGGCGCACCCAGGATAAAAAAGAAATTGATTTTATAATTGGAAAAGAGGCCTTTGAAATAAAATTCAATAAAAACAAAAAGGATGAAAAAAAATACGCGGAATTTAAAAAGCAATATCCTGATATAAAATTTTCATTCTTGTCTCAGGACGAAATAATGAATCATTTTTATGCCTAAAAAATTTTCAAAAATTTTAATAACTTTCCAAATTTTTTATATTTTATATTTTATATTTTATATTTTCGCCGTTCCCTTTCCTGCCCGCGCCGACGACAGCCTGCCGGACTTTGACATGCCGGAACTGCAAATTGATATATCGGGAGATGATTTTTATTACGAATGCGAAAAAAACGATGACAGATGGACATGCTCTATACCCTGGATTGCCCAATACATTGTAGCAATCTATAAATACGCCATCGGCATTGTCGGCATTTTGGCGACGGTGGTGATGATGGTCGGCGGAATTATCTGGCTCACGGCCGGCGGCAACGCCACGCGCGTGGGCGAAGCCAAGTCCTGGATAAGCGCTTCCCTGACCGGCCTGGTTATCGCCCTTTCTTCTTATTTAATCCTTTACCAAATTAATCCGGAATTGGTTAATTTAAAGCCGATAAAGGTGACGGTGGTGAAAAAAATAAAAACAACAATGGGCGAAACATGTCGGTGGACATTACTCACATCCTCTGATACGGGCAAAGAAACGTGCGAAGATTTAAAGATAACAACTGCTGAAGATGAGAGTAAGTGCGGAGATAAAGGCGAAAAAACAACTGCGTATGGTTGTTGTTGTTCTACCGGGAGTTGTCAACCAGCCACAACTGGGTCCTGCACGGAAACAAACTTAAGTAAAACATGCTTTAAAGATAACACTTATGAAGCATCTTCAATATGTATGGCGGAGAGTTCTGGCTCTGAAACGAACAAAAATACTAAAGCCACTTGTAATTATAATGGAAAACAGTATTACGTAGTTTTGGGACTATTTCAAATTAATATAAGCGCTAATGATATAGTTGATAGCGATGGTAATAAAACAAATTGTTCTTCCGCATTTGATAAAGCATATTCAAATACATCTACCAATTGCAATATTGAAGATTTCTCTTTATATACGGAGTGCTATAATAAAATGATGACTGGCGATAATAATATCGCCACCGCCTGTAATCTTTTTAGCATCGGCAATACATGGGAACCATGGGAAGCAAATTCTGATACATGCCATTTTAAATCTAAATAAAATAATTTTATGAAAATAAAAAAATATATTTTAATAATAATAATTATTATAATATTAATATTATCCATATTTTTTGGATACTTTTTATATAAAAAAGGGGGAGGGAAAATAGAAATTATAACAAATAAAGAAAAAATATTTATAAATGATGTTTATAAATTTTCAACCTCTACGCCTCTTTCACAAAAAGGTGTGGAATTTCAAAACACTGATGATTACTCTATAAGTTATTATCCAAAAAACCAAGAATTCTTAATATCTATACTTAATCCCTCTCTACAAAAAACTAGGGATGAGGCTGAAACTTATTTTTTAGAAGCTTTAGATATAAATAAAAAAGAGGCCTGTTTGTTAAAAATTTCACTGGGAGTTCCTTTTAGTATTAATAAAATGGCATCCGGTATTAATTATGGTCTAAGTTTCTGCCCCAACGGAATCTCTTTTCCAAAATAATCTATGCTCTACTTCACCAAATACGCCGAAAACAAGTTTGACATATTGAATAAGCACAAAATATATTTTACGCGCGAACAAATTGAAAACGTTATTAAATTACCCAACGAAACAAAAAAGAAAGGAAAAAATTATTTCGCTAAAAAAGACGGGGTGGGAGTGGTTTATAGAAAAGAGGATGGCTGTATTAAGATAATAACTTTCTATCCTGTTAAATAATGCCAATTAATAAATGAGATGGTTACAAAATTCATTTTGGTGTAAAATAAGGGTATAAGCAATTAAC
>CAZZBC010000058.1:0-3998 GCA_964652175.1 uncultured Gammaproteobacteria bacterium
AATGGTTGTCAAGCTTGACAAAATTATTTTAATAAATTATTATTAAAAGTATGAAAGCTCTTTAAAGTTCAATAAACTTATAGGATGGGAGGGATAATATGAAAAATGTTATCAAGGATGGCGCGAATCTTGTCAACCCAGACAAAACAAAAATGGATTTAAACAAAATCCCCAACCCCAAGCTCGAACGCCGTTGCTGTTCGCATTCAAGGACGCTAAAGGCGTCAGTTGATTCCTTTGGAGGAAAATAGCAACAAAAAGGCAAATGGTTTTTCCGTTTGCCTTATTTTTTAAGAAAGGAGAATTTCCATGATATACCCGAAACTGGATGAATGCCTCGTTAGGGGACAGGAAAACGATTACTATTTGCAAAGCTATAAAAGCGGCGAAGAATATCATATAGATAATTTTCATGCTAAGATTCTATGGCTCTGCAACGGCGGGGAAAGCGTTAAATCAATAGCAAAGAAGCTTAACTTAGATGAAAGGGAATTAAAAAAATTTTTGGATTACTATGAGGGCGCAGGTCTGATTGAGTACAAAAATTATTCCCTAAAAGATAAATTTCCCGAATTTTCCATGTCTCCATGCCTTGAAGAAGTTCAAATTGAGGCGACCGGAAAATGTAATCTACATTGCAAACATTGCTACGGAAAAGAGGCCTTCATAAGATCCTCTGAAAAAAGCATGAATTTGCGGGAACTTGAGAGTGCCCTTGATCAGATGCGCGAAGCAAACGTCGGGAAATGTTTCCTTTCTGGCGGAGAAATATTTACCAGAAAGGACCTGCCTGATATCATCGGACTTATCTCTGATCGAAAAATACACATAAGCGGCATATTCACAAATGGAACAATTTTTCGACAAGAGGTAATTGATGCTCTGGGCCAATGTGGGATATTTACGCACTTCCTTGTAAGCATTGATAGCCACATTCAAGAAATTCACGATTACATCAGGGGTAGTGGCAGTTTTGAAAAGACCATATCGTTTATAAGGGAGGCGAGAACTCGGGGCATTAAGGTAACGGTAAACACCGTTGCAATGAAGCCCAGCGTGAATAGTCTTTTCCCGATGAAAAAATTTCTGACTGAATTGGGAGTAAGTTTATGGAGAATTTCCGTTCCAAGGGAACAGGGGGAAGTTATTGCGAACAAGCATCTTATAGAACCATCTTGGCCGGAAATATTTGCGCTCTACAGACAACTTCTCCTCCATAAGTTAGAACGACCAGGCGGCATGAAATTGCAACTAAGTTCAATTTTTAGATCAGATTTTTTGGATGACAAGCGTTATTATTTATACAACGAAAATAATGCTTGTTGCCAATATAAAAGATGGTCTTTGGTGATGACCGCCGACGGGAATTTGATCCCATGTCCAGCCGGATTTAACGTAGTGTTTGGGAATATCAAAGAGGACTCGCTTTTGGATGTATGGCATTCTGAAAGAACGCAAGTATTCAAGACTCTTCCTGTTAAGGCCACGGAATGTTTGGAATGCGGTATTAAAGAATATTGTGGAGCAGGATGCCGGATAAGCGCAAAATATTTGCACGGAAGTTATTTGGCCAAAGATGAGAATGCTTGTCCTCTTTATGGGTTTTTCAAAGAGAATATACAGCCCATTTTAGCGGAACATAACATATTCGCTAAAAAATTAAAGGGGGAGAGTTGTGATTACGACTACAAAATCATTAATCAGCTATTCGCTTAGGGCAGAAGAATATCCTTCTGCCCCTCTTTTTATGAAATATTATAAAGCTAAAACAAAAAAAGATTTTAAATTTATATCATCGTTGTTTAATCCTGCAAACAACAAATATTTAATTAAAAAGAAAGTGGCTCCCCGACAAGTTGAAAATGCTCATAAAAATCCGAATGTGCATACTTTTATTATTGTTAACGGCCAAAGAAAAATTGGCTGGTTTTCAATAACGCAACATAAAGAAAAAACTTACGGTGATTTTGGCATGATTATTAATAAACCATTTCAAAGCAAAGGATATGGATTTAAAATAATCCCCTTTATTGAGAAGGAGGCTAAAAAAATCGGAGTCAAAAAATTAAAAATTGAAGTTTTTCCAGAAAATTATCCAGCAATAAATATTTATGAAAAATCCGGTTTTAAAAAAATAGTGACTTTAATAAGAATGGAGAAAAAAATAAAAGAATAGAAGTTAAATTAAAACTTATAAAAAAAGGGAGAGCCAAATGACTCTCCCTTGTGTTATTTTACCAGACCTCTATGGCGATTGTCTGGTCGGTATTTCCAGCGATGATTTGGATTTCCCCCGCTTTTGGCCAGTTTTTCTTATCCCATATTGAGACGAGTTGGCCAGCAGAGGTAAGAAGTTGGAAGTTGTTGTCGGCGGAACTGATGTTATATTTCCCTTTCTCCGGCAACAACTGAATCGGTTCGCTTATGCCCTGCGCCTCAAGGCGAAACGAATGTTTGCCAGGTCCGTAAACCACCCCGCCGTTGGCTGATGCCCTAACTGACGCCGCAGCATTTCTCACGTTCACCCCGGGCCAAATCGCCGAGAGTAACAGCATAATGAGCGATATAACCATGATTATTTTGGCCACAGTGCTAAAAGGCGTTATATCGGTCTGTTTTTTTAACCATGCCACCAGCGATACTACACCAACAGCGAGGAGAGCAGTCCAGTACCACGTCTTTCCCATCGCATTATAACCGAGGAAGTTATTAAGCGCGATGGTTGTGTTTACTAAAGAAACGACGGCCATCAACGCTATTACCGCCATCCTTGTTACGCGATTATCGGGGTTAAAGAAGGATAACCCTTCCGTCGTTTCTTCTCTTTCCGCCGGCGCCGTTGTCGCGCCAACGCATATCTTTCTTGCCATACATCCTCCTATTCTTATTTTGTGGTTGCGCTTGGCGCACCGTGCCCATGCGCGCGATCATAAGCATCTTTGCCGGCGCCGAACTTGGCGCCGAAACCAGCCATGCCGCTTCCGCCACTTTCAATAATGACGGCGTTACCTCCAACGCCGTCACGCCACTTCATTCTTTCTACTACATTTGTTGCGGCTTCCCTAGAATAAAGGCCGGCATCCTTAAGTGTTTTTATTTGGTCTGCCATACCTTTTCCAACTAGAGCCAATGCTTGCTTTTCTCCATCGGCCTCTATAATACGAGCATCTCTTTTCCCTTCAGCTCTTGTCGCTGCGGTTTTTTTCTCAATTTCCGCGGCTTCCAGCTCTTTTTCTGCTGTCAATACTCTTTGACGCTGTTTCATTACCGCTTCCGGAAGAGCTATGTCGGAGATTATGATATTGTCTATCTCAACTCCCCACGAATTACTGATTTCCTTCCAAAAATTACTCTCCCGAAGCTCTTTTTTCGCCGGCCAATTACCTTTTTCGTCGCGCGTCTCGCCGTTCAAGATTCTTGCCGCGTCAAGTTGTGTCTTAAGCTCGTTTGCCTCGTCAATCTTGAAATTGGCAAGATAACTCCTTATCGCGGCGTCCATCTTTTCCTCAACGCCTCTTATAACATCGTTGATAGCATAAGTGGCTTTGAAGGCATCAACAATGGTGAAATAGACAAAGGCCGTTATGCGGGAAGAACCATCTTTAAAATCAATAAGTCCTCCCCCATCTTTCACTTCGTCCGTGTAGAGTTTGATTATTTGCTGTCCCATAAAAACTTCCGAGTTAATTCTCATCAACCCGAAATATGGAAAGCGAATGTAAAGGCCCGGCTGCCATGTCGCGTAATAAGCACCGGTTAATTCCACGGCGTAGTGATGTTTTTCCGGCACTTGTGTCCATCCCAAAGCGATGGTTATGACGATAATCAAAAACGAAAATATCGGCGTAACAAGCCACCAAATCTTACCGAAAAGAATTACTACTGGCAAGGAAATTACAAATGATAATCCGACCAAGATGGCGGCAAACCACCCCCATAATTTGGTTTAAGGGAAAATTTGGGTGCTTAAAAATTTGATTTTTGTTCATATCTTAGAT
>CAZZBC010000059.1:0-3820 GCA_964652175.1 uncultured Gammaproteobacteria bacterium
CTATTGTAAGACAGGGGGATAAAAATAGCTAAAATTAGACAAAATTAAATTAACTTGGTTTTCATTAAATTTTCACCAATTCGGAAAACATCACCCGCGCCCATGAGCAATACCACATCTCCTCTGTTTATGTGTTCGCGTAAATATTTTTCACATTCATTAAGAGTCGGTATATAAATTATTTTCTGTCGTCTGTCGTCTGTCGTCTGTCGTCTAATTTTATTAACCAAATCAGCGCTATTTATACCTCCCCACTCTTCCCTTGCCGAACCATATATGTCAAGCACTATCACTTCGTCCGCGTTGTTGAAACTGGCGGCAAAACCATTAAGCAACGCCTTGGTGCGCGTAAAGGTATGCGGATGAAAAATAACGATTATTTTTTGGTCGCCGTACAACTGCCTCGCCCCGGACAAAGTCGCTTTGATTTCGGTCGGGTGGTGCGCGTAGTCATCAATAATCGTCGCGCCCTTAAACTGCCCCAAAACCTGCATCCTTCTCGCCGTGCCTTTAAATTCTTCCAAATATTTTTTTATATCAACCAACTCCACGCCCAATTCAATACAGGCCGCGATAACCGCCAAGGCGTTGGAAATATTATGCCTGCCCGCCAATTGAATGCTAAAATCTCCCAATTCTCCTTCTGCCCCCTTTGTATAAAGGGGGTTAGGGGGATTTTGTTCATTATCATCCAACTTAACCCTAAAATACTGTCGATATTCGCCCCCCTTGCCTACCCTAAGCTTGTCGAAGGGTTTTATATCATACGCCACATAATCAGCCGTCTCATCAATCGCGTAACTCACTACCTTGCCATTACAATTAACACGCGCTACCCTCCTTATTGTCGCATCATCCCAATTCACGACTAAAAATCCGTTTTTCGGAATTTTTTTTATAAATTCAATAAAAACATTTTCATAATCGGCCATGGTCTTGAAAAAATCAGGATGGTCGTAATCAATATTATTAAGCAAAACCGCTTTGGGTTGGAAATATTGAAATTTATTTTGATATTCATCAAGTTCCGCCACTAAATAATCGGATTTACCCGCGATGCCCAAACCATTAAACTGCGGCACGAACGAACCGACCATCACACTCGGCCGTTTGCCCGCGCGCTCTAAAACGTAACCGAGCCAGGCGGTAGTCGTTGTCTTGCCATGCGAACCGATAACAGCGATGCCGTATTTTTGATTAAAAACTTCGGCCAGCGCCTCGGCATAACTCAAAACCCTTGCCCTCTTTTTTACCCCCACTGCCGCCACTTCAACATTATTCTCCGCGTTATAAGCCGTTGAATAAACAATCAAATCCGCGTCGGCCGGAATGTTGTTTTTGTCAAAACGCTCAATCACCTTCACACCCGCTTTTTTCAGCGGCTCGTCGGTCATAAACTTTTCCGTCGTGTCCGAGCCAACAACCTCAATCCCCTGCCCCCTGAAATATTCAGCCAACATAGCCATCCCTACGCCCTTTATTCCGATCATGTATATCTTTTTTATTTTATTCAAATTCATTTTTTCGTCATTCCCACGAAAGCGGGAATCTAGAAATATTAATCCATGGGGCTTTTTATTTTCATCAAATTCGGATTAGTCACTTTTGTATACAATTGCGTTGTCCTGATATTTTGATGGCCTAATAATTCCTGCACATAGCGGACATCCACGCCATTTTCCAATAAATGTGTGGCGAAGCTGTGGCGCAACGAATGGAACGTCGCGTCTTTTTTTATTTCAGCCTTCTTCACGGCTTTGTAAAAAATAATCTGTGCTGTCCTTTCCGTTAGTTTGCCTCCGAATTGGCTCGCAAACAAATATTCGCTTCCCGATTTTCCTGCTGATAAATTCATAATATCATTTTTAAACCTTTTCGGAAAAACCGTGATCCTGTCCTTATTTCCTTTTGCGCCTTTTAAGTGAATAATGTTTTCATCCAGCCCCAAATCCTTGATTTTCAGATTAATAACTTCGCTTACTCGAAGTCCGCAGCCGTAAGCCAAAGCGATCATAAGTTTGTGTTTCGGATTTAAAATATTTTCAATAATTTTTTCAATTTCCGGCCGCGAAAGCACGACTGGCAGTTTGCTCGGGGTCTTGGCGAATTTGATATCTATGTCCTCGCGGCTTTTACAAATTTCTCGATAAAAGCATTTTATTGACTGGAGATAAAGATTGACGGTTTGCGACGACAATCCTCTCTCCTGTTTTTCCAGTAAATATTTTTTAATCAAGCTTATTTCCGGCTCCTTCTTGACGGTTTTGATGTATTTGAAATAATCGGTCAAACAAAAAAGATAACTATCAATAGTTTTTCGGCTGTAATTCCGCAATTTCAGCTCATTTTTAATTTTCTCCATCAACTCTTGTAAATTCATATTGTTTTATGATAAGATTTTATTATCAATAACATAACACACATTCGCACAATCTACAATAATTAACATATTATGCGAACATATGTTCGCATATAAACGAGTTTAGGCGTAATAATAAAAAGCCTTTTAATTTATTTTTTTATAAATTTCGGTAATTTATTTTACGACCGGCTCACAAAAAACTATGAAGGAACAAATGCCGGACATGGGTAGTCCTAAAACACCCGAAAAGAATTCATTTAAAGAATCAAAAAAAGAGCGACAAGTATTGGGCACGATGGAGGTAAAGATTAAAACAAATGACGTTTATTTTCCTGATTGGGGAAAATTAATGACAGATGAAGAATATGAACAAATAAAATTAAAACATAAAGAAAAGGATATCACGCAAATATATTTTCCATATTCACGTAGCGAGTGGTTTGAAGCAAATGATAAATCTGGTCCTTGGTTTGAAAATGAGCATGTTGAATATACTGGATCAAAAGATGGTATTGAGGTAAAATTGCGTCTTGTTGGCACAACCACTCATTGTGATTTAAAATGCCCTTGTGGTAAGATGTGTGAAATGTATGAGTTAGCAACTACAAGTAGCGCCTTTATACACGAACTTGAAGGTATATGTGATTGCGGTAAAAATTATTGGGTTGGATATCACTTTGACAAAGAACAAGAAGAGAGAAACAGGGCTTATCGAGAAAGAAAAAATAAAGAAAAATAAATTGCCGAAATTTTTTCTCATAAGGAGTAAAATTAAAAAACTTTTTATTACTCAAGCCACGCTGTGCTCTCGTTCCGCCTTTTTTAATAATATTAAATTAAGGAAGGCGGAACTTCGGGACGCCTAACAAGGGATATACGGTTCAGCCCTCGGCTCGGGCTTCACCCAAATTTTTTTTCGCTACACTCCAGAAAAACTTCGTATATCCCTAACGTTATGTGAAATAATAAAAAATTCTTTTTCGCCCCCTTTGGGGTCGACAAATCGGGGCAAATTTATTTTTTATTTTCATGTAGCCCAAACAAAATTTATGAAAGAAAAATTCATTCCTTCATCGGAGGATGTAAAAAAAGCTGAGGAAATGATGACAAGAGAGGAGAAAAAAATGAGCAAAGAGAGGAAAGCGACATTTGATGCTGGAAAAACTTCCGGCCACAAGGAAATTTTAGAGTACAATGAGAACAAGAAATATCTTGAATTTAGAGGAATAACAGAAAAATTTGCAGATGAAATCGGATTATCAAAAGAATTGAAAAAATTGTATAATGAACAAAGAATACATTATTTTAACATCAACGGGATGTGGACATTACATCCACTAGAAGGTTTAACTGAGGAACAAATAATAGAATTGGTTGAAAAAATTCCAGTACTCGACAAATATGATGAGATGGTTACAAAATTCATTTTGGTGTAAAATAAGGGTATAAGCAATTAAC
>CAZZBC010000060.1:0-3786 GCA_964652175.1 uncultured Gammaproteobacteria bacterium
TGCGATTCTTATAACAGATATGAAGAGGACTTTGACTTGGCAAAAAATATGGGTTGCGGCGCTTTTCGACTGGGCATTGAATGGGCGCGCGTTGAACCGCAAAAAGGAAAATACAACATGGCCGAAGTTGAACATTATCGCCATGTTTTGAAAGCGCTTAAAGCAAGGGGATTAAAATCCGTTGTCACGCTTTGGCACTGGACCAATCCTGTCTGGCTCGCGGCCGAAGGGGGTTGGACCAATAAAAAAGTTATTGAGTATTTTTCTCGTTACGCGGAGTTGATTGTCAGAGAGTTAGGCGACTTAGTTGATTTTTGGATAACATTGAACGAGCCCATGGTCCATATCGGCTTCGGTTATTTGCGAGGCAATTTTCCTCCGGCAAAAAAAAACGATTTATGGGGCGCGCTTCGGGTCTTTAAAAATTTGGCGCAAGCCCACATTAAAACATATAAAATAATACATAACTTTACTTCCGACGCCAAGGTCAGTTTTACTTCTTTAACCGATTATTTCGAACCGGCGCGCAAATGGAACCCGTCGGACATCTTCGCGAACGCGATCGCGCGCTATTTTCACCATCGCGCTTTTTTGAATAAAGTAAAAAATTATTTGGACTTCATCGCCTTTGATTATTATTTTCATAATCGAGTGTTTTTTTTTCCTCCTTTTAAAGTTAATCTAAACAAAAAAGTTAACGACATGGGTTGGGAAATTTATCCGGAAGGGATTTATCATGTCATAAAATATTTGTCCGGATTCAAAAAACCAATTTACATAATGGAAAACGGCATAGCCGACGCCGACGACGACCAGCGGCCGGAATTTATCAGGGAACATTTAAAATATATTCACAGAGCTATTCGCGAAGGCGCGGACGTGGGCGGTTATTTTTATTGGTCGCTTCTGGACAATTTTGAATGGGACAAAGGATGGTGGCCTAAATTCGGTCTTTATGAGGTTGACCGAAAAACTTTTGAACGCAAGCCGCGGCCAAGCGCGGCCGTTTACGCCGAAATCTGTAAAACCAATCAGCTTTTTATAAAAAATGCTAAATCAAAAATCTAAAATCAAAAATCTAAAACATTATATATGTCTTGGGTAATTATCGCGGTTATTTCTTATTCAATTAATGCCGGCGTTTATGTCGCCGACAAATTTTTGTTGTCTAAAAAAATTCACTCTTCCATCAGTTACGCTTTTTACGTCGGCATTTGGAGCGTTTTTAACGCCGTTATTTTAATTTTCGCCCCCTGGCTGCCGACGGCCAAAGAATTGGCGATTGATTTATCGGCTGGCGCCTTGTTTTTTGCAACCCTCGTCTTTTGGTACAAGGCCTTGCATCAAAGCGAAGCCACGCGGGTAGTTCCGGTGGTCGGGGCGTTGGTGCCGATTTTTAGCTTTATTCTCTCTTTTGTTTTTTTGCGGGAAACCTTTGACCAGCAACAAATGTTCGCTTTTTTTATCTTAATCGCCGGCGGCGTTCTTATTTCCGTCAAGCAAACAAAATTGTATATTTTAAAAAAGGTGGTGGAACGGCTTCATGATATTTTTGGCAATGTTTTAGGTCCCATCCACGCTCGTTTTCGTCCCACCCGCCGCCTGCTTGCCAACGCTGTTGTCGCCGCCTTTTTTTTCGCCGCCTATTATGTTTTAATGAAATACATTTACAGCCATCAGCCGTTTATCGGCAGTTTTGTCTGGTCCCGTTTCGGCACGACCCTGGGAGTAATTTTTGTTTTATTTGTTCCTTCGTGGCGGCGATTGATTGTTGAACACCAAAAAAATGCCGAAACCCCGAAAAATTTGTCTTTTTTTCTGGCGGTCCGCCTGTTGGCCGCCGGCGCCTTCATCATGCTCAATTGGGCCGTAAGTTTGGGCAATGTGGCTATGATCAACGCCCTGCAAGGAACACAATATTTATTTTTGATTTTTTTAGTGCTTATCATGTCCGCCAGATTTCCGCATTTCCTCAAAGAAGAAGTCGGCAAGGGTGTGCTTTTACAAAAGATAATCGGCGTGGCCTTGGTAAGCATGGGGTTGTGGGTGTTGGTGTCGTAACACGTAACACATAACATATAACACATTATGGATTTTATATTTTATATTTTATATTTTATATTTTATATTTTTTTGGCTGTTCGCCGCCTTGAGTGGGCAGTTATGTTTTTAATTGCCGCCTTGCCGTCCTATTTAATCAGATTTAAAATTTTCGACATCCCAACAACGTTTTTAGAAGTGATGATATTGATGGTTTTTTTAGTTTGGTTTCTGAAAAATTATAAATGGATTATTAATAATTTGAAACAAAAATTAGAAATTAGAAATTTGAAATTAGAAATTTTTAGATATCCTTTCGACCTAGAAATTATTCTGCTTCTCATTATTTCTTTCATTGCCGCCGGCGTTTCCGGATTTTCTGCCAGCGCCATGGGAATTTGGAAAGCGTATTTTTTTGAGCCGGTTTTGTTGTATATTGTGGTTTTTAATATAATTACCAATAAAAATGTTATTTTGGACGAAAGCGGAAAATCTGTTGATAAAGTTACAAATTACAAATTACAAATTACAAATTACAAATTACAAATAAAATCCAAAATCCAAAATATAATTTTATGGCCCCTTCTTGTTTCCGCTCTGGCAGTTTCCTTTTTTGCTGTTTATCAAAAAATTACCGGGCAATTTATTGGCAATTCTCTCTGGGCGGCGGAAGATACGCGGCGCGTCGTTTCTTTTTTTGGTTATCCCAACGCCGTCGGGCTTTACCTCGGGCCGTTGATTTTATTGTTTATTGGTTGGCTTTTTTCAATTTTAAATCAATTTTCAATTTTTCAATTTTTCAAAATTATCTTAATTGTGTTTGTTGTTGTTTTATCAGTAATATCCATTATTTTCGCAAAATCGGTCGGAGCATTATTCGGTATAGCCACCGGTTTGATTGTCTTCGGAATTTTAGCTGGAAAAAAAATTCGGATTGCAACTATGTTAATAGTAATTGCCGCCATAATTTCATGTCTAACAATTGATACGTTCGGCCATAAAATTAAAAACTATATTTTTCTTAATGATTTTTCCGGACAAGTAAGAAAAATACAATGGGTGGAAACGTGGACGATGCTCAAAGATGGACGAATTATTACTGGCGCGGGATTGGCCAATTACCAAAAAATAATTAAGCCGTATCACGTGGAAGGTTTTTTTTATAATCGCGACAACGATCCCGACTTTCACCGCAAAACGGTTTTTAACGAGGAATACCGCAGCGCGCACTGGCAGCCGTTGGAAATTTATTTATATCCGCACAATATATTCTTGAATTTTTGGAGCGAATTGGGACTGGCTGGCATATTATTGTTTGTCTGGGTAATCGGAAAATATTTTTATTTAGGAATTTCTTATCTTGTCATTGCGGGCCCCGACCCGCAATCCAGAAACATGAACGGCGCGGAAACATGGATTCCGGGTCAAGCCCGGAATGACAAAAAGAGAGGGTCGCTCGCAAAAATAGATAAACTTTTTATTATTAGTTTAATCAGTGCCATGATGGTGATAATAATTCACGGTATAGTGGATGTTCCTTACTTCAAGAATGATTTAGCCGTAATGTTTTGGATTTTTATCGCCATACTCTCGCTCATTCGCATGTGCCCTCCCGCAGTACTGCGGGATAGTGGGGCTCGCGAAAGCGATAACATTGATTTGTCGCGAAAAAATGATAACATAACAAAAGTTTGAACTCATATAGGGTTTCATATATTCTTCCCGAATATTTCTCGGGAATTAACC
>CAZZBC010000061.1:0-3511 GCA_964652175.1 uncultured Gammaproteobacteria bacterium
TAAATTAACAGATAAAATGGCATTGGTAGCCACCTAAATCCCTACCAGTTCCGAACTTTTAATTTTGTAATTTTTAAACAATATTCTAATTTTTTAATGTTTAAAAATTTAGATATTAAAAATTGTTTAAAAATTAAAAATTGGAAATTAAAAATTAAAGGAGTTTCATTTCGTCGGAAAGAATATTGAAATTTAGCTTAATAGTATCATATTAGAGTAAATAAATAAAATATTTTCCAGCGCTCTGCCTAGGAGTGATCTAAGCGGAACCCTTCCCTCCTTTGGGTGAAGCAAGGGTCTTTAATGGGAAAATTCCCGGCTCTTAGGCAGTGTGTTGGACGGTACAAACAAAAGAGTGGTTTATAGCCGCTCTTTTGTTATTGTTTTAATTATTTCCGGCAACAACTTTTTTACAATTTCCAACTCTTCCTTTTTAAATTTTTGCAAAACGAATTTTTCACCCGGGATTTTTCGCGCGAACCGGCCTTCTTGCGTTTCCACGCCGATTTTTACGCGCCGAAATTTTTTTGTGCCAAGCCGAGCAATAATGGATTGTACGCCGTTGTGGCCGGCGGCGCCAGAGTCAGCTTTTATTTTGTAGGAGCCGACAGGCAGGTCCAAGTCGTCGTGGATGACGGTCAAAAAATCCTCCCAACCCCCTTTATGCAAAGGGGGCTTAGAAATGTCCCTCTTGTATAAGGGGGATAAAGGGAGTTTAAAATATTTTAAAATTTTCGCTACCGCTTCGCCGGAATTATTCATGAAGGTTTGGGGTTTGGCAAGGAGGGTATGGGGGGTTTGAGCGATTTCGGAATTGAATTTTTTGTTAAATTTCCACTCCAAACCAAACTCTTTCGCCAAAGCGTCAACAACCATAAAGCCGACGTTATGGCGGGTATTTTCGTATTTTGGGCCGGGATTGCCGAGACCTACTATTATTCGCATAAAATTTAGTGTAAATTTAAGATACTAATATACTAATGGTACTAATGATACGAATAATACTAATAATGCTACTAATATTTTTTACTGGGCTTTTCTATTCTCACTATTCTAATGGGTTTAATATATTTATTTCGAAAATTTATTAATAACGCCAAATCAATTCTAGATTCTTGTAAATATCTTTGAGTTTGATAATAGTCCTCTTTTGTTATCAGTCGCTTTGCTTTTAATTTTTTTTCTATCAAATCGCCGTATTGTTTTTCACGACCGAAGGGACCAATTTCATTATGAATGGAAAATAAAATGCCCGTCAAAGTATATGACAATTCCGGATAAATTATTTTGTTACGATTTGTATCCATTAGTATAATTAGTATGCATTCGTATATAGGTATCTCTAATTGTGTAAGCCATGCACTCTTTTTCCCTTCTCCACCCTCATTACAATCGGCGTTCCGAGAAGGCCGAATTTTTCCCGCAGGCGATTTTCAATAAAGCGAAGGTAGGAGGCGTGTAGGTCTTCCTTTGAGCCGATGTGAAGTTCGAATTGCGGCGGATTGGTTCCCGTTTGTCGGAAACCGTGGACGCGAGGGTGAATCATACCCTTGCCTTTGCTCGGCCGGTGGATTTTAACGAGCCGCATCATAAAAGTATTGGCGGCCGAATCGGACATTTCAAAGCGGCGCGCTTCGTCAACTTGTAAAATTAAATCCAAAATCCTTTTTATTTTTTTAATTCGCATGTGCCCGTCCCGCCGTCGGCGGGATAGTGCGGCTTTTTCCCGATAGGGAAAAATAACATCGGTCTTGGCGGAAATAAATTGAATTGGAACCCAAGCGATGAAAGGAAGACGGGCGTAAATATAATTAGTGAATTTTTTAGTGTTTCGTTCGGGAACCAAATCCCACTTGTTGGCGATAATAATTAAACTTTTTTTTCTGTCTAAAATTTCAGCGACCAACGACTGGTCCTGATGCGTAATTGGCTCGTTAATGTCAAGCACAAGCAAGGCAATGTCGGCGCGGTTTAAGGCGGCGAGCGATTTGGCAATACCCATGACTATCAAATCTTCTTCGGTTTTGATTTTAACTTCATTCCCCCTTATTTTTACTCGCTGGCCTTTTTTGCTAATACCGGCGGTGTCTACCAGTTTTATTATCCGTCCCTCATATTTAATATCTGTGTCCTGCGGCTCGCGGGTGGTGTGCGGGGCGGGGCTTACCATTACTCTTTCTTCGCCCATAATGGCGTTTAAAAGAGAAGATTTGCCGACATTAGGCTTGCCGAGGATGCAGACATTTATAGAATTTCGAATTTCGAATTTCGAATTTCGAATTTCTTTTTGAGTTGTAGGTTGTAAGTTGTAGGTTGTAAGTTTATTGACTATCACATCCAATAAATCGCCGGTGCCGGAGCCGGTGGCGGCGGAAATAGGGAGCGGTTCGCCGAGCGGCAATTTGTGAAATTCGGCCAATTCCTTTCTTTGTTTCGGCGAGTCAACTTTGTTTATAATATATATTATATTATTTTTTTTGCCCAATATTTTTTTTACTAAAACCGCCATTTGCCTGTCGGCTGGAAGAAGTCCGGCCCGGCCGTCAACCATAAACAAAATCAAATCAGCCCGCTTGATATAGTCGCGGGCTTGTTGTTGCACCTTCGTTTCAATGTCCTTTGCCTCGCCATAGCAAAGCGACGGCGGGGCGGCCTTGACTTTTTTCTTAAAAAGATATTGCAAATCAATTATGCCGCCGGTGTCAACCAATGTAAAATCAACTCCGCGCCAGCTAGCAACGCCGATATTGGCGTCTCTGGTGGTTCCTTCAATCGGCGAAACAAGCGCTTGCCTTTTTTCGATTAAGGTGTTGAATAAGGTGGATTTACCGACGTTGGCGCAGCCAAAGAGGACGACGAGGGAGAGATTATCAATCATATAAAGGGACTGTCGCCAAAATGCGACTTTGATAAAAATTTAGCAAAAGGCAATCGAGATATCTTAATTTCGGTTAACTTTTGTTAACTTTTTATCATTCCTCAATTCATTTTACTCTTTTTTTGCGCCGTTAGGCGCAAAATCCCCTTGCGGAGCCGTTAGGCTCCGACTGAAGCAGGTAAGGGAGCGAGATTTTTAATCGCTTTTTTTAGGTTGTGGCAAATCGCCTCGGCAAAGCATTGGAATAACACCTTGACCCTTCCCCTGTATCTCGCGCGATGATTCATTTTTGAAAATACCCCCTCAAACGGCATCCTCACTCTCGACCGCCATCTGTCCAGATCGCGGTTTTTATTTTTGTTGTTATTTTTTCTGATCGTGCCAATGGCGCAGCCGTTGCTCAGCAAAATCAAATTCGCCTTCTTCGTGTCGTATAATTTATCCATAAATACTAGCTGATTATTCGGGCAGATGTTAATGAGCGCTTGCGGGTCTAAAACATTGGCCGCCGTCACCGCTATTTTGCCGATAAGGCCATGCCTCATATCCACGGCCGCGTGCCGTTTGTAGCCGAACCAAATTTTGTTTTTGTTTTTTGCCCCCCAACGCGCGTCTTTATCGGCCGCGTATTTG
>CAZZBC010000062.1:0-3365 GCA_964652175.1 uncultured Gammaproteobacteria bacterium
TATTACATGTAATCACATCGATTTTCAACAAAATTAATTTAATCATCCCTCATATGGAAAAACCGAAACGGCGGAGCTACCTGTTGGATAAATTAATCAGGCCAATCATTGAACACAAATTTGCCGAAGGCAAAAAATATCACGGACTGGGCAAGGCCAAATTTCGGGGCAGATGGCGGGTGCATATCCAGTCGCTGTTGATTTACTTAGTGATGAATCTGAAGAAGATAGTCAATTTCCTGTCTCCGCTAACGGCAAAATGAATTGAAATGAACATTAAAATCTAAATTGGCAAGCAAATTACTTCCAAATATTTGCATCCGACCTGGCCGGTGGCAGATATTTGGAAATAATCTTAAAATCGACCCTTGAAAAACCTGTGGTTTTTCTCAGGTCTCATATTAATAATAAAATAATGTCAATGGCGATAAATAAAAAGAATTTTGACCTTATAAGTCTTATTTGGTAATCTTAATGGTAGTTTAAATTTATGTCAATCAGATAATGTCATCAGATAAAAAAAATCAAGTTTTGGATTTGCTGAAAATCCATTTCGGCTACGATTTTTTCCGTCCCGGGCAAGAGCGGGTTATTGACAATATTTTGGCCGGAAAATCAACAATGGTAATTATGCCGACGGGCGGCGGCAAATCGCTTTGTTACCAATTGCCTGCCTTGGTGTTGGATGGCGTAACTATTGTGATTTCGCCCCTGATCGCTTTAATGAAAGATCAGGTTGACGGTTTGAATAAAATTGGCATACCCGCGACTTTTGTCAATTCGTCAATTTCTCTTGCCGAAACCTCGCAGCGGCTTCAAGAAATAAAAAATGGTTTTTACAAATTGCTTTATATCGCGCCGGAAAGATTTTATAACCAAGAATTTATCCGTTCGCTTGCCGATATCAAGGTCGGCCTTTTCGCCATTGACGAAGCGCATTGCATCAGCCAATGGGGCCATGATTTCCGGCCGAGTTATTTAAAATTAAAACAAGCGATTGATCATGTCGGCAATCCGCCGGTCATGGCCCTGACCGCCACGGCCACGCCGGAAGTGCGCGAGGATATTATTAAACAATTGGGGATTAAGAACCCTGAGCTGGTCATTACCGGTTTTGCCCGGCCGAATTTGCAATTCGGCGTAATACAGGCGAACGAGGCGCGTAAGCCGCAATTTGTCCTTGACGCTTTATCAGCCGCGCCGAACGGGGCGGGCATAGTTTACGCGAGTACTCGCGCGCGCGCCGATGAACTCCTTTCCGTTTTAATGGAGAATAACATTGAGGCGGTCGGCTACCACGCCGGCATGGAAACAGAGGACAGAAAATGGGTGCAGGAAAATTTTATGAGCGGCAAAGCGAAAGTAATAGTCGCCACCAATGCTTTCGGGCTCGGCATTGACAAGCGCGACATCAGATTCGTTATTCATTATGATATGCCGGGCACGATTGAAGCCTATTATCAGGAAGCGGGGCGCGCCGGCCGCGATCGCAAACCGAGCTTTTGCCTTCTTCTTTACAATGGCCGCGACCGGCGTTTGCAGGAATTTTTTATCAAGGGCGACAATCCGCCGCCGGAGATAATTTTGGAAATTTATGAAATTTTAACCGGATACCCCTTCGGCAATGCTCAGGGCAGGGATTCGGATATGGTGCTCGCGACCTATTCGAAGCTGAAAAGCATGCTCTCCGATGACGTGCCGGAAATGGCTGTTGGCACGGCCCTGAAAATTTTAGAGCGGGAGGGGTACATTGCCCGCTCGCGCGAAAGAAACGGCCAGGCCCATCTGAAAATTGACAAGAGTCCGGCGGTTATTTTCAACGCTTTGGGCAAGCGGGCCAAAAATAGCCGCGAAATTTTGGAAAAAATATTCGGCCGTTTTAGCGAAGAATTAAAGCGCGGCTGGTCGGTTAATTTGGAAGAAGCGGCCGGAATAATCGGAATAAAAAAAGACGGCTTGGCGCGGCTTATCCGCAAACTGGCCGACGAAGGATTGGCCGAATACACTCCGCCCTTTGCCGGCACGGAAATTAGTATTTTAAAAAGAGTGCCGGTTTCCGAGGTGAAGATTAATTTTGCGGCCCTGAAAGAAAAATTGAGAAGCGCTTATCAAAAGCTGGATCGGATAGAAGATTATGTTTATCATTTCGGTTGCCGGCAAAAATATGTTTTGGATTATTTTGGCGACTACAATTCAAGAGCGTGCGGCAAGTGCGACAACTGCCTGACCGGCGGCGGTTATGCGAGAAAAACAGAAAGGCCTGAAAGATCCCCTTTGTATAAAAAGCCTGTCCCGCACTGGATGCGGGAGGGGAGGGGAATTTATTCGCGACGTAAAGCAAGTGAAAAAATTGATAATTTTACAGTTGAAGACGATTTGGCGCCAAAAGCTAAACTGCCGACCAAACTGACCCAATTGGAGACTTTTGATTTATATAATAAAGGAATGAACATAGAACAAATCGCGGCCGCGCGAGGCTTAAAGCCGTCTACGATTATTGAACATATTTGTTTTTTAATAGAAAAAAAATTGCCGGTTGATGTAAATAAATTTATGGACAAAGCCAAACAGAAAAAAATTATTGAAACCGCGCGCGAAGTCGGTTTTGAAAAATTGGCGCTGATTAAAGAATGTCTGGGAGATGAGATAAATTATAATGAGATAAGGCTGATAGTGGCGAAGATGAAATCTCACATCGCCCCCTTTAATAAAGTGGGTTAGAGGGATGAAGATTCAAGGATTAACTGCACCACTTTTAATATATTCGGCAATTATCTCATTAGGCGTTAAATAATTAAGGCCTTTTCTCGGGCGGTTGTTAAGTCGCTCCTGTATTTCATAAATCTCATCATGACTTATCTTAGACATATCCGTTTTTCTTGGCAAGTATTGTCTGATTAGTTTATTTAAATTTTCTACGCCGCCTTTTTGCCACGACGCGTAAGCGTCGCAGAAATATGACTGGATGTTAAACGCATTTAAGGTGTTCAGATGTTTGGCATTTTCCGTTCCATTATCTCTGGTGATAGATTGCCATAATTCGTTGGGCAACGATTCAACGCTCTCGGCGACGGCCCGCTCTGTCTCTACCGCTTCTTTGCTTTTCAGCTTGCGCAGACGGCACAACATTGTTTTTCTTTCATATTGCACCGACAGGGTGTTTTTTTGTTTGGAAAAAATCATACTGTCCGTTTCCCAATTGGCAGGTACCCATTTCTTCGGACACTTTTGTCCATACAAATCAACCTTTGGCGGTTAGGGCGTAATATTGCGACGGGGCCATTTTCAACCTATTCTGAATCCTGACATTATTATAATAATATATCCGGCCGTAAATATTTTCAATCAGCTGGCCCTCATTTTCA
>CAZZBC010000063.1:0-3331 GCA_964652175.1 uncultured Gammaproteobacteria bacterium
AGAAGGACGAAGTCCGTTTACCCAATTCCACCGACAGAGTCGGTTGGTAATTTAATTATGTCCAATCAATTCAAACAATGTATAGGGCTTCTTAACGAGGTTTGTTTAATTATCGGCCGACTGGATAAAGCCAGTCAGACTGCTGGTTTGATCTATGAAGAACTGGAAATTCTGAAAACGCCGCAGCGGGTCATTGAAGTGGCGGTGCCTGTCCGCATGGATGACGGGCGACTCAAAGTTTTTACCGGTTTTCGCGTCCAACATAATAACATTCGCGGGCCGTATAAGGGCGGCATTCGCTTCCATCCCAAAGTTGACTTAGATGAGGTGAGCGCTTTGTCTTTCTGGATGACGATTAAATGCGCCGTGGCCGATTTGCCTTACGGCGGGGCGAAGGGCGGCGTGTCCGTTGACGTGAGAAAAATTAGCCGTGGCGAATTGGAACGATTGACGCGTTCTTACACGCGCGCTGTTGCCGATTTTGTCGGCCCGGACAAAGATATTCCGGCTCCCGACGTTTATACCAATCCGCAGATTATGGCCTGGCTGATGGATGAATATAGCAAGATAAAAGGCGTGAATATGCCTGCAGTGGTAACGGGCAAGCCGGTGGAAATCGGCGGTTCTTTGGGGCGCGACATGGCGACCGCGCAAGGCGGATTTTACGTTCTGGAAATGCTTTATAAAAAGTTAAAAATAAAGAAAAACCATGCTGCGGTCGCCATTCAAGGCTTCGGCAACGCGGGTATGAATTTCGCCAAAATAGCTAGTCAGGCAGGCTACAAAATCGCAGCGGTTTCCGACTCGCGCGGAGGAATTTATAATTCAGCGGGCTTGAACATAAAAAAGATTATTGAACATAAAGAAAAAACCGGTTCAGTTGTCAATTTTGATAACGCAAGAAATATTACGAATGAAAAATTGTTGGAATTGCCGGTTAAAATTTTAGCGCCGGCGGCTTTGGAAAGGGTTATTACCGCCAAGAACGCGGGACGAATCAAGGCCGAGATAATTTTGGAATTGGCCAACGGGCCGATAACCCCCGAGGCGGATGAAAAATTATATAAAAAAGGAAAATTGGTCGTGCCGGATGTTTTGGCCAACTCCGGCGGCGTGATTGTTTCCTATTTTGAATGGGTGCAAAACATCCGCCATTTTTATTGGGACCTGGCTAAAGTAAATGACCGCCTGAAAACGCAAATCAACAAAGCGTTTGAAGCGGTTTGGGGCGCCATGGAAAAATATAAAGTGAATATGCGCACCGGCGCGTATATCGTGGCGGTTGAAAAATTAGGCAAAGCGTTGAAAGTGAGGGGAATTTAGAAATTTTCGATTTTCGATTTCAGATTTACGATTTATTTCTCTTGCTAAAGAGGGTGTGGGGAAATTTATTTGCATGTTCGTAGCATTTGCATATTCACCCCGTTAAATAAATTGCTTCGCAATTTAGCTTCGCTATTTAATGGGGTAAATTTGTAGGTTCGCATTATATAATGGATATTAAAGAACTTTTGGAAGATGCCAAAAAATTGGACAGCGACCGCTTCCGGCAAAAACTGAACAGTTTGGTTCGGGAAAATTACCGATTCCAAAATTTGGACGAGAAAAACAGAAAAATTATTTTGGATCTGATTAAAAAATATATCGGCAATATCAGAAACGGCCTTGGTATAAATTCCGTTGCTTTTCAAAATGAGACGTATAAACTTTATTCCAGTCGGATAAAATTAGGTTTAACCGAGGAGGACTTGAAAGATATTAAGGAAATTTTGGGGTTGTTTAAAAAATAAATAAATTCAAATAACAAAAAGCGGTTTTATGACCGCTTTTTGTTGTACTTTATATTCTTATTACTTTAAACTTTCCAGATTTACCCCGTAGCTCCAATCAATTTCGTTATAACTATGCAATAATTTATTTATGTATTTTTTCAACTCCTCGTATTTTTTTTCAGTTTTTGCTTCAAATTTAATCGTCAGGTAGGGGCCGTTTTGCGAATAGCGGATAATGAACATAGCGTCGTCCATATTCAGCCGCACTCCGTCGCCCGCCCGTTCATCATCTATCACTTCCGCCTGCGGAAAATTATTTTTTAAAACGTCGCCCACCTTATCCATCAGCGCGACTTTTTTGTCATCGGCGCAGCCGACTTTTATTTCCGGACTGGAAATGTATTTTGGCAATTTGGCGACGGCATCGGCTAAGGATTGATCGGTGCGTGAAAGGTAATGCAATAAGCGCATGGCCGAGTATAATCCGTCGTCGTGATTATAAAAATCAGCCGAGAAGAAGAAGTGGCCGGAGAGTTCGCCGATAAAAGCGGCGCCCACTTCCTGATTTTTCTTTTTTAAAATGGAATGGCCGGTCTGCCACATAAACGGCTCGCCGCCGTATTTTTTTATTGTCTCCTCAACGACTTTAGAACAAAGAGTATTATACATAATTTTAGCTTTTGGGTGGCCATTTAAAACATCAATGGCAAAAAGCGCGACCAGGACATCATTCCAGATGATTCCGCCTTTTTCATCAACAATACCGATGCGATCGCCGTCGGCGTCGTAAGAAAAACCGATATCGGCTTTTGTTTCCAGCACTTTTTTCTTTAGCCGTTCGGCTACGGCCGTTTCTGTCGGGTCCGGCGTGCCCAAGGGAAAGGCCGGGTCTATTTCGCAATTGCTTTCAATTACTTCACAGCCCGCTTTTTTAAAAAGTTCGGGAGCAATGGATCCGGCGGTGGAACAACTTGGATCAATCACCACCTTCATCTTTTTAGTTATGGGAAGGCGTTTAAGCAAATCGTTAAAATAATCTTCGCGGATATCTTTTTGTTCAATTTTTTCCGGCGTTTCTCCTTTTTCATAATCTTCTTCCTCAACCATTTTTTTTAAAAGTTGTATGCCATCACTAACCAATGTTTCCGAAAAGTCATTGGCGAATTTAAAGCCATTGTATTCGGCCGGATTGTGGGAAGCGGTGACAAAGACACCGCCTTTACAATTTAAACGGTACTGCGCCCAGTAGAACGTTCCGACCAAATTCATGCCGATATCAATGACGTCAACGCCCGCCCAAGACAATCCTTTAATTATGGCTTCGCTGTATTCGGGACTGGTGGCGCGGCAGTCTCGCCCGATAACCGCCCGAGTTATACCGCGGCGTTTTAAATAAGTACCGTGCGCCTTGCCTAAATGTTCGGCGATTTCCGGATTTATGTCTTTGTCGGCTATGCCTCTTAAATCATAGCCGCGGAAGATATGAGGATTTATCTTCATATAAGGGATGATTAAATTAATTCTGTTGAAAGTTATTTAAAATATTAACTAAAGTTAAA
>CAZZBC010000064.1:0-3274 GCA_964652175.1 uncultured Gammaproteobacteria bacterium
TAATTAAAACTAATTTAGTACCTTAAACTGCCAAATTTACTGTCTTGACAAACAAAACCACTTAATGATATGGCGTGGAGAGGAGGTGATTATATGGATTGGAAAAAAGCTATTGGTTTCGGAGTCATTATTTGGTTTTTAACATCTTTTCTTATTTTCTTTTCCGTGGAAGTAACTTATTATGGTCTTTTTTTTCCTGTAACTACCGCTATTATTTCCATGCTCATTCCTTATTTAGCGGCCAAGGCAATTGAGCCGGCCAATGTTAAAATAGCATTAAGTTATGGCGCGGTTTGGGCTATAATAAGAGTAGTATTAGACGGAACAGTGATGACATGGATTGAGCCAAGAATATTTTCTTTTTTTCCGCTATCTAATATTATAATTTGGTCTGTTTGGTTAGGATATGCCTTGACTTTACTCATACCCATTACTACAATTAAAAAAAATGGCGGTGCTCCGGCCGCTCCGACTGGAACCGTTTAAACCCCCACACCCAGAATGCCATGAGCGTTAGCTCATGGATGAATGGTATGTTTTCGCGCGAAGCGCGTAGCAGATACCCCCACACCCATAAGGGTGTGGGGGTGTACCGCCTGCCAGCGAGCCGCGTTTTTATCTAAAATCGTTTTCGGTTAAATTGGCTTGTCGCAAAATTGATTTAAAGGTTCCAAAAGGGATTTCTTTTTTGCCGGCCGGAATAATAACCGTGAGTGTTGGGCTGCCGGTTTTCCGAAATTTTGTATGGCTGCCTTTCTGGGAAATATAAAGAAAGCCCTTTCTTTGAAGGACTTTGATGATATGTGATGATGAGTATAATTTAGGCATGGCAACAGATTGATATTTTGATGAGTTCAGGTTTTTCGATTTTCACCATTTTCGGAACCCCTATGTCTTCAAAATACAATTCCAACGCTTCGTCTAAAGCCGCCAATGCTTCTTTTTTTGTTTTGCCGAAGCTGGAAACATCCACGTTCAAACATTGGGCGACATAATACTTCCCTTCTTTCCAAACCACGTTTTTTAAATCAATTTTACGCATATTTTTATTATTTCCATACTAAGATACTATCAAATAAGCGAAAATAAGTCAATCAGGAGAGATAAAGTTAAATATCCAAATTTTCCACCTTCTTGGCGTGGGTTTGGATAAAATGTTTTCGTGGAGCGACGTCGTCGCCCATAAGCATGTCAAAAATTTCATCCGCGCGCGCCGCGTCTTCAACCGTAACCTGCTTTAAGGTGCGATTGGTCGGGTCCATGGTCGTTTCCCAAAGTTGGCCCGGATTCATTTCGCCAAGACCTTTATAGCGCTGGATGTTTATTCGTGTCGGGGCTTTAATTTTTTCCTCCCTGCTTGCCGTTTCAGCCATTTCTTCCTCGCCCGCCATAGCTTCGGCGACGGCGGGCTCGACTTCAATAACCTCCGCCATTTCTCCCCCCATCTCTTTCACAATTTTGTTTTTTTCTTCATCCGAATAGGCGTATTTGACGCCAGCACCTTTTTTAATCTGGTAAAGTGGCGGCTGAGCGATGTAAAGGTTGCCGTTTTCCACAAGCGGCTTAAAATGACGGAAAAATAAAGTAAGCAGTAAAGTGCGAATGTGCGCGCCGTCAACGTCGGCGTCGGTCATAATTATGACGCGATGGTATCGCAGTTTCCCCAAGTCAAATTGGTCGTCAATGTTCGTGCCGAGAGCTATAACTAGATTTTTAATTTCATTATTGGCAAGCATTTTATCAAGCCGCGCCCTTTCCACGTTAAGGATTTTGCCCCGCAAGGGGAGTATGGCCTGAAATTTTCGGTCACGGCCTTGCTTGGCCGAGCCGCCGGCCGAGTCGCCCTCAACGATGTAAAGTTCGCATTCTTCGGCCTTGCGGCTTGAGCAGTCCGCCAGCTTGCCCGGCAAGGTCATGCCCTCCAGCGCGCCTTTCCTTAAAATCGTGGCGCGGGCGGTGCGAGCCGCGATGCGGGCTTGGGCGGATAAAATACATTTGCCGATAACGGCTTCGGCTTCGCGGGGGTGCTCTTCTAAAAATACGGCGAAAGCGTCGCCGAAAATCTGTTCCACATAAGTTTTCATTTCCGCGTTGCCGAGCTTTCCTTTGGTTTGCCCTTCAAATTGCGGGTCGGTAAGCTTCACGCTGACAATCGCGGTTAAGCCTTCCCGCACGTCTTCGCCGGTCAGATTCTCGTCTTTTTCCCTAAGCAGGTTGTGGTTGCGGGCGTAAGAATTGAGGGTGCGCGTCAAGGCGGTGCGGAAACCGACAAGATGCGCGCCGCCTTCCGGATTATGGATGTTGTTGGCGAATGGCAGGACTATTTCGTTGAATTCGTCGTTGTACTGCAAGGCGACCTCCACGCGAGAGCTGTTAACTTCCTTGTCAACATAAAAGATGGTTTCGTTTTTTACGGTTTTATTGTGATTTAAAGCTTTTATATAGGCCTTGATGCCGCCTTCAAAATAAAATTTATAATCCTTGGGCCGGTGTCCGTTTCGACGGTCGGAAATTTTAATAGCAATACCCTTGGTTAAATAGGCTTGTTGTCTTAAGCGGTCAAGAATTTTTCCCCAAGAGAATTCCAGCTCGGTAAAAACTTCCGCGTCAGGTTTGAAAGTGATAATCGTGCCGGTTTTTTTAGTTGCGCCGACCGGCTTGGCCGCCTTAATCGGCTTGCCTCGCTTGTATTCCTGCATCCAGATCTTGCCGTCGCGGTGCACCTCGGCTTTCAAGTATTCGCTTAGGGCGTTCACTACTGAAACGCCGACGCCGTGAAGTCCGCCGGAAACTTTATAACCGCCGCCGCCGAATTTTCCGCCAGCGTGCAGTTTGGTCAAAACGGTTTCCAAAGCGGAAACGCCGGTCGCTTTGTGCTTTTCCACCGGTATGCCGCGGCCGTTGTCGGAAACCTCTACCATGCCGTCGGCAAGAAGCGTAACAATAATTTCCGTGGCAAAGCCGGCCATGGCTTCGTCAATGCCGTTGTCAACCACTTCCCAAATCAAGTGATGAAGTCCGGGTGAAGCGGTTGAACCGACATACATGCCCGGCCTTTTTCTGACCGGTTCCAGGCCTTCTAAGACGGTAATCGCTTCCGCGCCATAAGCCTCCGCCGCCTTTTTTATGTCTTTTTCTTTTTTCGTCATATTTCTCGCCCCCTTTAACAAAGGGGGTTAGGGGGATTTTATTTTAACATAAAAATACCCCCCCAATAAGGGTTATTTATATATCATTATTTTAGCAAAAATTAAGAAGCATGGCAAGGGATTTT
>CAZZBC010000065.1:0-3082 GCA_964652175.1 uncultured Gammaproteobacteria bacterium
CCTATTCCCTATTCCCTATTCCCTATTCCCTATTCCCTATTCCCTATTCCCTATTCCCTATTTCTTGTCTGTTTTGATATATTTGCCAAAATCCCCATTGCCGACAAGGCCGCCAGCAAAGCCGAACCGCCATAACTGACAAAAGGCAACGGCACGCCGGTCATGGGCATAAAGTTAATCATCCCGCCGATGTTAATTACGGCCTGGATAGTAATCCAGCTCACTATGCCGATCGCCAGAATTCTTCCAAAATCGTCAGGAGCGTTTCTGGCTATCGTTTGTCCGCGATAAAACAAAAAAATGAATAAAAACACTAATACCGCGCTGAACATAAATCCGATTTCTTCTCCGATTACGGCAAATATGGAATCGCCGCTTACTTCCGGAATATACATGAATTTCTGCCGGCTCTCTCCCAGCCCGCGGCCCCAAAAACCGCCCGAACCGACCGCTATCAAAGACTGGTTGACTTGATAACAAACATCCTGCGAGCTGTAGTTGGAATCAGTGAAGCATTTAAAGCGGTCCGCCTGATATGGCTTGAACTTAATCATTACCATGAGGGATAAAACGGCCGCCAGAACAATAATAAAAATATGCTTCTTGCTTCCGCCGCCGACAAAATAAATAATGAGCGAAGTAAAAACAATAATGGATAAGGTGCCGAAATCCGGCTGTAAAAGCATCAATAAAGCGATAATGCCCAAAACAGCCAAAAACGGCCCTGCGCCCTCTCCCACTTCTTTCAGCCTTCCCTTTCGGCTTTCCAGCCAGGCCGAGAGGTATAATAAAAATGACAGTTTAACAAATTCGGAAGGCTGTAAAGAAAAGCCGAAAATATTAATCCAGCTGCGCGCCTTGCCGTAATGGGTGGAGAGCCCGGGAATAAAAACCAATAACAGCAAAATTATGGAAAAAATCAAAAACCAAAAGGCGTATTTTTTCCAAATATGATAATCGGCGCGGGAAAAAAACCAAAAGGCGACAAGGCCCAACATTAGGCCGAATAACTGTTGTTTAAAAAAATAATAACTGTCGTGATACTTGGCGTAGGCGTAAGCGCTGGAAGCGCTGGAAAGCATTATGAGTCCGAAAATAACAATAATCCCCGCCGTAACAAGCAGGGCTTTGTCCGGCTCATGTTCGTTCGCTCGGCCTGACAACAATTTGTTAAAAGTTTGTTTTAGAGAAAACATTCAAAAAAATCCAAAATCCAAAATTACAAATTTCAAATAAATTACAATTTTTAAAATTCAAATAATTAAATTGGTTTTGAATTTTGGTCATTGTAATTTTGAATTTATTTGGAATTTGAATATTTGAATTTGTAATTTAAATCGTTTTGTCCAATAAAAATACCACCAGCCCCATTGCCACCGATACGCTCGCTATTACCCAAAGGCGCATGACGATTTTCGGCTCCGGCCAACCGCTGGCTTCAAAATGATGATGAAGCGGCGCTGACAAAAAAACTTTTTTTCCGCCCCGCAATTTTTTGGAAAGCATTTGGATAATAACCGAAAACGCTTCCAAAACAAAAACGAAGCCGATAATCGGCAAAATCAAGGCGGTGTTGGTGAGCATGGCAATAACACCCAAGGTGACGCCCAAACTCATAGAGCCGGTATCGCCCATAAAAAATCTGGCCGGATTGATGTTAAACCACAAGAAAGCCAACAGGGCGCCGACTATGACGCCACAAAAAGCGGCTAAATCATATTTGCCGAGCGAAAAAGCGATTACGGCATACGCGGCAAAACAGGACAAAAGCACCCCTCCGGCCAAACCGTCAAGCCCGTCCGTTTCGTTAACGGAAAAAGCCGTTCCCACTATCACCATAATAAAAATTAAAATGTAGGACCAACCGATCTGAAAATTTCCCACAAAAGGCACATGAAAAAAGTCCCATTCTAATTTAAAATAAAACCACCAAGCGCCGATTAGGGCAATCAGCGTGTAAATCAACAAGCGATGCCTTATTTTTAATCCTCCCCCGCTTAAAACTCCTCTGCCCCTTGTGTCAAGCCAATCATCAAACAAACCGACAATGGCGGTCGCCACCAAGGCGCCAAGAGGAAGCAAGGTTTCGCTGCGGGACAAAAAATTCAAACCTCTAAATATTTCCCACGGCAAAAATTCAGCAAGATAAAAAAAGATCAGAGAAAGAAACAAGACCGTAGCCCAAACAAGCAGTCCGCCCATTGTCGGCGTTCCGGCTTTATGCGCGTGCAAATTGGTAAAAATCGGCGTTAAACCGTTATTTCTTATCTGCTTGCCCAATTTATATTTATATAAAAAGTGAGTTAAAAACGGCGTCCACAAAAAAGTGAAGATAAACGCCAGAGTGGTTAAAAGTAAAATTTTAATAATGTAAAAATCCTGCATAATGTTTTATTTAAATCATCTGGAATTAATTAAATAAACAGTGGTAACGGCCATTAATAAAAATAAATTGACTAAAATCGCGCCGGCCGACAACAAATGGACCGTAAATTTGTTTTGCCTGTAAACAAACGACAGCAGCACAAAATTTATTAAAAAGACGCACAATCCCAAAAGCGGTATAACGTAAACTTCTTTAACGTTGCCGATTAAATTCACTCCAAAATCAATATTATAGTGCAAAACAACCAAATCTTGGCTTGCTTTGGAATTGATAAAATAAGCCGCCAGCCAATTTAATAAATTCAGCCCTAAAATTACAAAAAAATAAACCTTGATATAAAAAAAACTTGACAAGTCCGAAATAATCGCAGACAATTTTTCCCTGCCTAGGTAAATATAATTTAATAATTTTGAAGCGACGGCCATAGAACTCATATAGAGTTTTTCTTAAAATAGTGCTAATATAAAAGTGAATAATCATCAAACTTGCAGCGCAAGTTTTTAACAATTATCTTAGCACTATATTATGAAAAACAAAAAGCAAAAAGAGTATAACAAACTGCCGGTAAAAGTGTCCCAAAAGGATTTTAACAAATATATATTGCCCTTTCTGTCCAAGGGCAAAAGAGGCCCTGAACCTAATTTGAGACCTGAGAAAAACCACAGGTTTTTCAAGGGTCGATTTTAAGATTATTTC
>CAZZBC010000066.1:0-2974 GCA_964652175.1 uncultured Gammaproteobacteria bacterium
TTACCTTAACTTAGGTGCCCTTTTGGATTAATTCAGCTTGGGAGTAGAATGTAGGGGGGCGGAGTTGACAAAGAAAAATTATTATTATATCCTATTACCATGTGTAAGCCTTTCGGCTCGCGCATTTTTAATTCATAATTTAAATCTCTCATACTCCTAATTAAATTCCTTCTCCGCCGTCGGCGGAGCAGCGGAGTAGAGGAATCCGCCTACGCTTCCTACGCTTCCGCCGTCACCAAGACTTTAGCGGACAAGAAAGTTGCGGCGGGTGATAAAGGAAAAAATATGGTAAAACTTCCCACAATTGAAGAGATGCTTAAGGCAGGAACGCATTTCGGGCATCGAACGTCAAAATGGCATCCTAAAATGGCGCCTTTTATTTTTGGCTCGCGAAACGGCGTGCACATTATTGATTTGGAAAAAGCGCGCCAGTTTTTCGGCAAAGCCTTGGAATTCATAAAAAAATCCGTTGCCGAAGACAAAACTATTTTGCTGGTCGGCACCAAACAACAGGTTAAAAAGACTTTAAAAAAGACGGCCGAGGAAGTCGGGGCGCCGTATGTCAGCGAAAAATGGCTGGGGGGATGTTTGACAAATTTTACGGCCATCAAAAAATTAATTAAGAATTACAAGGATTTATTGGAAAAGAAAACGGCCGGCAAATTGGACAAATACACCAAAAAAGAAAGATTGGAATTTGATCGCGAGATAGCCCGCCTGGAACAACGGGTAGGAGGCCTTGTGGACTTAAATAAAATTCCCGAAGTGATTTTTATCTGGGACATCAAGAAGGAAAAGACTGCTCTGGCGGAAGCGATAAAGAGAAATGTCACAATTATTGCCGTTTGCGATACTAACGTGAATCCGACGGGAATTGATTATGTCATACCGGCTAACGACGACGCCACCAAAACCATAAAACTTGTGATGGGGTTGGTGGCGGAGGCCGTGAGAGAGGGAAGGGAAGAGAAAGAGAAGAGCAAAAAGTAATAAATTATAAATCCAAAATTCAAAATACCAAATTCCAAATAAATTCCAAATTTAAAACATTAAATCAAAAATATTATTATTTTTTGCGTTGTTTTGAATTTGTAATTTGTGATTTATTTAGAATTTGTAATTTTGGATTTGGTGCTTTTGCCCAATTCTAAATTATATGGAAAAATTAAAAGAATTAAGAGATAAAACTGGAGCGGGAATCGGCGATTGCAAAAAGGCCCTGGACGAGACAGGCGGCGATATTGATAAGGCCGTTGAGATTTTAAGAAAAAAAGGAATCGCCAAAGCGGCCAAGCGAGGCGATCGCGAAGCGGGTGAGGGAATTATTATGGTTGCCGTAAACCCGGCGGCGAGCGAGGGTTATATAGCGGAAGTTAATGCCGAAACCGACTTTGTCGTTCGGAGTGATAAGTTTCAGGAATTTGCCGATAAAATTTTTACCATAATAAGAGAAAAAAAGCCCGTCAGTCGAGAAGAATTTATGGCTCTTAAGATGGACGACGGGCATAGCATTGAAGACAATTTAAACACTTTAAGCGGGGTTATTGGCGAAAAATTGGGCATAAAAAGATTAGATGTTGCCTCTTCAGCGGGAACGGTTGCGGCTTATTCGCATATGGGAGGCAGGATCGGCGTTTTAGTCGCGCTGGATAAGCCGCAAGCGAAGGAATTGGCTATAAATATCGCCATGCAAATTGCCGCCGCCAATCCAAAATATATTTCGCCGGCAAACGTGCCAGCCGAAGAAATTGCCAAAGAAAAAGAAATTTATCGCGAACAGCTTAAAAAAGAAGGCAAGCCCGAAGCAATGATCGAAAAAATTCTGGAAGGAAAAATAAACAAATATTTTGAAGAGGTGTGCCTCGTGAAACAGGAATATGTCAAGGATGATAAAAAGAAGGTGGAAGATATTTTAGAGGGAGTGAAAGTGGAAAAATTTGTGCGGTACTCGTTATAATTTTCAGTTTTTAATTTATGAAATTGGCGCAAGTACAATTCGCTCCCTGGGATAAGGCCTATAATTTTTCTTTAAACGGCCTTGATGTGGCGCTTCGCGATAAGGTTATCGTCAAGACGGAACTGGGCGTGGAAATGGGAGAAGTGGTCCGGCTGATTGACGCGCCGTCCGGCGAGGACTCGTTTGCCGGTGAGGAATGCGCGTGTCCGAGCAAACATAAATGCCCCCACCGGGAAATAAAGCCGATTTTGCGCAAAGCGACTTCTTTGGATTTGGAAAATATCGCCGGCGAGGAAGAAATAAATAAGACCGTGGATTATTGCAAAAAGCAAGCGGAAAAACACGGCCTGGCCATGAAAGTGATTGACGCGCACTTTTCTTTTGACAGCTCGCGCCTGACTTTCGCGTTTATTGCCGACGGCCGCGTTGATTTCCGCGAGTTGGTAAAGGATTTGACTCGGCATTTCAACCGCGCCATACGGCTTCATCAAGTCGGCACGAGAGACGAGGCGAAAGTAACCGGTGATTGCGGACCCTGCGGCCGCCCTTTATGCTGCGGCCGATTTTTGAAGGACTTGAGTTCCATCACCTCCGAAATGGCCGAACTTCAGCAGTGCGCCCATCGCGGCTCCGACCGCCTTTCGGGGGTTTGCGGCCGTTTGAAATGCTGCCTGGCTTATGAAATAGAGGGGTATAGCGAGTTGGCGCGCGATTTGCCCGCTATCGGCGCGCGTGTTAATGTGGACGGCAAGCGCGGAACGGTGGTCGGCCACCATATTTTAAAACAATCGGTTAACGTCGAATTTCCGGGAGAAAAGGATGGGGAGAGGAGTATTGTGGTGGAGGTGGATTTGAAGAGGAATAGAAAAGGCTAGCTTTTTAGCTCGTTAGCTTATTAGCTTTTTAGAAAGATAGCATCCTTGTGGGGTGTTTTTTGTTTGAAGAAGTTATGATATAATAATTATTATAGAACTCATATAGGGTTTCATATATTCTTCCCGAATATTTCTCGGGAAT
>CAZZBC010000067.1:0-2710 GCA_964652175.1 uncultured Gammaproteobacteria bacterium
GGCGCGGCAAAGGAGATTCGTTTGCTTTGAGTAGCGCCTCCTTAAAGACGGCAACGTTTACAAGCTCATCGGCGGGAAAGGTCTAATAGACAAAAATAGTGTATAGAATCTTCATTTTTTGTTAAGATTTAGAGATAAAATTAACAATGAATGTATGATGACTAAAAAAAGTGCGTTGTTTGCGGTGATAAATTAGTAAAAAATGGTAGACAGTTGGGGCAACAAAGATACCGGTGTTTGACTTGCGGAAAATCGACGACCAAGAAATACCGATCGGATAAATTACAACAAACGCTGTGGGAAAAATTTGTTTGGAAGAGATACACCCGCGATCAATTGGCCGCCGAATATCGTCGCAGCGCCAAATGGGTGGAACGCCAGTTGGACAAGGCAAGGGTTACTTCCGGCGATGTAAATCCTCAACCGATTATCGCTGTTGCCGACGCTACCTTTTGGGACCGCGGATACGGCGTGCTGGTGATTCGCTGTCCTCGTTTAAAAAAGAATATCCACTACCACGAAATTACGACGGAAACGCCGTTGGAGTATTTGAGAGCCAGACGGGCGGTGGAGGCAAAAGGGTTGGTCGTGGAAGCCGTCGTCATCGACGGAAAACGCGGAGTTAAGGCCATTTTCACCGATATTCCGTTGCAGATGTGCCAATTCCACCAGATAATGATTGTTAAAAGATATTTGACCTCACGACCCAAAACCGATGCCGGAAAAGAGCTGCGCGCTATCACTCTCGCGCTCACCATTTCGACGGAGAAAACTTTTACGGAGTTGTTAGAAGAGTGGTTCAGTCGTCATAAAGATTTTTTGAAAGAACGCACCTATAGTGATGACGGAAAACATTGGCAATACACCCATCGCCGAACCAGATCGGCCTACCGAAGTTTAAAAACAAATCTACCGAATCTTTTTACTTATTTGAAATATCCGCAACTTAAAATACCCAATACGACCAATTCTCTTGATGGATATTTTGGCAGATTAAAATCGCTTTTACTGACTTTCCACACATAGCTTAATACAGTCCGCTGGCTTTGAGAAATCCTTTTAACAGTTCAGCATTGGTGGAAATTCGTTTTTTTGAAAAATATACTCTCTGTTTCAGATGTTTTAACCCTTTGGGCGGCAGATTGGCCAAGTCTTTGCGTTTCATAGCCGACCAAAGATATTCAATGGGATTCAGTTCGGGAGCATAGGCGGGAAATCTTTCCACCCTTAGCCAGCGTTTCTGGGTTTGCAGGTATGCTTGGACTTTTTTGGAACGATGAACCGGCAGTCCGTCCCAGATCAACAATAATTTTTTTCCAGATAAATGTTTTTTTAGTTCTTTGAGATAGCGGATAATATGCGGGGCTTTGATGGAACCGCGGTAAACGCGCAGAAACATTTGCGGCTTGCGTCCAGAAGGCGCAGTGATAATTATTCCCGAGAGACTCAAGTTTTTCCAGTTGCAGGCGGAAATGATGGTCGGAGTCTTGCCTTTGGGCGACCAGGTCCTGCCGATGACCGGTTTTTCGGATACGCCTGATTCATCATGAAATCCCAGCAAATGCCTGTGTTTAGCAGCCCATTTTTTTTAAGCCCGGCCAGGTTTTGGCTTTCCAGTCGGAAATGAATTTTTCATTTCTTTCCTTGGAGATAGATTGCGGTTTCTGGCAACTGAAACCCAAAGACAGCACAATCATCCAGATCCAAGTTTTTTTAAATGACAGCCTTAATTCTTTCCTGGTCACTGCCATCATCCGGTTGATAGTCCAAAAATCCGTCGGATATCCGTAATGTTTTGCTCCTTTAATAATTATTTTTCTGAGTTTAACCCTTTTTTCTTGGGTAAACTTGGAAGCAAAACCGGGATGACCTTTGGATTTTAATCCTTTGGAGCCGTTCTTTTTCCAGGCATCATGCCAGTATTTGGTTGCCGCCGTGGAAACTCCTAACTCCCTGGCGACTTCGGCCTGGCTCATACCATTTTCGAACAGCTTACCGGCTTTCATCCGCCTCTGTTCCTTGTCTTTGCGAGACAATGAAGGTTTGTGTTTTTGTTTCATATACCTTCATTATCTCACAAAAATAGAGTTAAGTTAAGTGTGGAAAGTCAGTAGTTGTTGGAAAATAGAAAATGGTAATAGAAATTAGAAGGTGGAAATTGGACTATTTTCTAATTTCCAATTTCCATAACCAATTTCTAACTTCCAACAACCATTTTCTGGAACTTTTTAATTTGTTTCGAATTTCGGATTTCGTGCTTCGGATTTACGCCCTGATTGCATTCGGCGCTTCACCGCCCTCCAAAACCGCGATGATATTTTTGGCGGCCACAGCGCCCATCGCGCTCCGGGCTTCAATCGTCGCGGAGGCGGTATGCGGGGTCAAAATCACATTGTCCATCGCGCGGAGTTCCAGGTTATCGGTAAGGTCGCAGTCAATGGCCGGTTCGCACTCGTAGACGTCCAAAGCGGCTCCGGCGATCTTCTTTCCGGAGAGGGCAATCAGGAGCGCCTTTTCATCCACGATCGGTCCGCGGGCGGTGTTGATCAAAAACGCGGTCGGTTTCATCATGTTAAGCTCGTTGGTGCTGATAAGATGTTTTGTCGTCGGCAGGAGCGGCACATGGATTGACACAAAGTCCGATCTTTTTAGCAGTTCTTCCTTGCTCACAAATTCCGCGCCGAATTCACGCTCAAATGCTTCGTCGCGT
>CAZZBC010000068.1:0-2703 GCA_964652175.1 uncultured Gammaproteobacteria bacterium
TAATTTAGTACCTTAAACTGCCAAATTTACTGTCTTGACAAACAAGACCACTTAAGGTAATCATTTTAGCAAACCTCCTTATTTAGTTCTATAACACTAAATGCTAAGTTATTTGATTTAGGACTTAGAAAGAGCTGATATTTTAAATTAGCATAAAACAAAATTTTGTCAACAGATCCTTGGAATTAGTTTTCCCCTTGGCGTTTCAATAAGTTTTAGACCTCCCAGGCGAGTTTTTAACCATACCCCCTTGCCACGTTTAATCGAACCGATAATTTTTGCTTCCTTGTTAAATTTTTTGAGCAACTTAATGACTGTGGCGGCGTTTTTGGATGAGCAAGTGGCGACAAATCTACCTTCGGAAGGGAAGGCGAATTTATCAATTCCCAAAAGTTCGGAAAGCGCGATGGTTTCTTTTTTGAAAGGCAGTTTGCTTTCGTCCAAAATAAATTTTGTTTTGGATTTTTCCGCCATTTCATTTAGAACGGCGGCTACGCCGCCCCGCGTCGGATCTTTGCAAGATGTCAGATATTTTGAAACGGCCTGAATTTCTTTGACAAGCGGCTGGCAGTCGCTTTTTATTTTTGTTTTGTAATTAAAGCGACTAGAAAGGAGCGCGACGGCATGCTTGCCAAGGTCGCCGGAAGAAATAACAACATCGCCCGATCTCGTGCCGCCGTTATCTATTATTTTTTCCGCCAATCCCACGCCGGAAGTGGTAATCTCAATTTTGTCCATTTTTCCTTTCTCGGTTACCTTGGTGTCTCCGGTTACTATCGGCACCCCCGTTTCCTTGGACACCTTGTTTATTGATTGCATGATTTTTTTCAAATCTTCCAAAGGAAATCCTTCCTCCATAACTATACTTAGCGCTATGCCGATTGGTTTTGCTCCCATAACAGCTAAATCGTTTATCGTGCCGCAAATGGCGATTTTTCCGATATCGCCGCCCGGGAAAAATATGGGGTCAACAATAAAAGCGTCGGTGGTGAAAACAATCCCCCTTGCCCCCTTTATCAAGGGGGTAAATTTGAAAAATGCGGCATCATCTTCGGCATTATTCCACCCTTCCTTAACTTTTAAAATTTTTCTGATTTCACCGATAAGTTCGTTTGATTTCTGTCCTCCCGCCCCGTGTTCCAAGGTTATATTGTTATATTGATTCATATTTTTTGTCATTGCGAGCGGAATAGAGTGAAGCGAAGCAATCTCATAAAACGCGCTAACCGAGATTGCTTCGTCGCCCTGCTTCTCGCAATGACAGATTATGAATATCTAAACTCCACATTGCATGCTCCTTCCACACTCACCATGCAGGCGCCTTGGGGATTGTCCGGAGAGCATACTTTTTTAAAAAGGGGACATTCGCGAGGCTCAATCAATCCTTGTAAAACAAGGCCGCATTTGCAGGCCGATGGTTTTGGTTTAATTTCATTTTTTATTTTTTTGATCAAATCTTTGTAAACATATTCGGCATCCCGTTCTTTGTACTTTGTCCTTATTTTCAATCCGGATTTTTTTATTTCTCCTAAGCCCCGCCATTTCGCGTCCTTAATTTTAAATACTTCGTTTATTAAATTTTGTGCTTTTTTGTTACCTTCTTTTTTTACGACTCGCGAGTATTCATTTTCAACTTTCGCCTTTTTGTTTATTATTTGGCCAAGCAACATGTCCACCGCCTTTAAAACATCTAACCCTTCAAAACCGGCAATAACTTGCGGGACTTTGAATTTTTTGTAAATTTCCGTTCCGATTATGGCGCTTACATGGCCGGGGTTAATGAAGCCGTCGATGCCGAGATGGGCAGACGCGAGACCTGCCCCTACATTTATATCACGTGTATTGCGCAATGATGGGGAAATGGCTGTCATCCTGTTATGTAATGATATACTGTATGATGATGTAGGGGCAACCCTTGCGGTTGCCCTCAGTAAAGCGGACATGGCTGGCGGAAAAAGTTTATGAGCAGAATAAACAGTCAGCCCGTTTTTAATCGCCCAGGCGGTCATGGGCGTTGTTGTTTCAAATCCGATGCCGAAAAAAACAAGACGCGGTTTTTTCTTTTTTAGCTGGACGGCCTCGGCTGTGTCGTAGACAATATTTACATCCGCGCCGTTTCTTCTTGCCTCCTCCAGGCTCATTAAATTACCGGGAACATTCACGACATCGCCGTAAGCCGCAATTGGAATGCCATAGAGCGCCAACCCAACCACTATGTCTATATCGGACTGGTCGGTAACGCAAACCGGGCAACCTGGCCCGGAAACCAATTTAACGTTTTCGGGTATTAAACTTTTTATGCCGTTTATCGCCACGGTCTGCGAATGCGTGCCGCAGAGTTCCATAAGACGGACGGGGTGGGAGAGTAAAATGGCTTTATTGTTTATTGATTTGATTATGTCATTGGGCATTTATTAGGAATTAGAAATTAGGACTTAGAAATTTATTTTCCACTAATTTTCTCAATCGCGAATCCAGCATGGACAACAACATAATCTCCAATATTAACGCTAACAAAGGAAATATTTATCTCCTTCTTGATGCCGTTAAAATCGGCGATGGCTCTTTCGCCGTTAATCTTTATTATTTTTCCGGGTATCGCAAGACACATAAAAATATTTTATCATGCCGGATATTTTTTGTGAAGGATGTTCAAGTCCACGAACATAATTAACACTTTTAAGAATTAGATTTTGACAATTT
>CAZZBC010000069.1:0-2261 GCA_964652175.1 uncultured Gammaproteobacteria bacterium
CATACCACGTGACTGCGAAATCCCAAAGGTAACCCTAATTGCTGCAATTGGAACAGAGTATGTCAAATTTTCCGATATAGCCAAATCAAAAAGAAATCCGTAAGGATTTCATCAAAATAAAAAATGAAAAAATTTTCTTTTACAAAATGTGATTTGAGCCGATATTTTTATCAGGTTCTTTGGCAGTTTTTAAGTTCGCGGCGAAGCCGCTCAAATTTTGGGGAGCTGGCCGTCGCCGCCGCAGGCGGCGAAATGCGTTCGAACTATTTTAAGAATACAGCACCAGTAAGAATTTTGCAAGAGTTTTGGGTTCGCCTCGCTTCGCTCGGCGACCAAATTGTAGGGAATTTTGAGCGAAAAAATCAATTGGCGGTTTTGAATTAGTAAAAGAAAATTTTTTAATTATCAATAATTATTAAAGGAAAAAACTATGAGATACATAATTTACGCTCGTAAGAGCACCGAAGAAGATGACAGGCAAGTTTTAAGTATCGAAGCTCAACTTATTGAATTAAAAGAATTTGCCGCCAAAGAAAAACTTGAAATTGTCGCCTCGCTCTGCGAGGCAAAAACTGCCAAAGAACCTGGACGAATGAAATTCGCAGAAACGCTGTCATTGATTGAGAGAGGGAAAGCAGACGGCATTATTTCGTGGCACCCTGACAGATTAGCGAGAAATAGCGTTGATGGTGGAAAAATTATTCACTTCGTTGATCGCGGCTTGATTAAGTCCCTCAAATTTCCCACTTTTTGGTTTGAACCGACACCGCAAGGATTATTTATGCTGAGCATTGCCTTTGGGCAAAGCAAGTATTTTGTGGACAATTTGCGAGAGAATGTGAAACGAGGGTTGCGACAAAAAATCAGGAATGGTGTTTGGCCCGGTTGGGCACCGGTGGGTTATCTTAACAATCCCAAAACTCGCTTGATCGATATTGACCGAGAAAAAGCAGGCAAAGTGAGAAAATTTTTTATGCTTTACTCCACTGGAAAATACACTCTCAAATCTCTCGCAAATTGGTGTAGGGAAAAGGGGTTGCATGGAAATCTCGGAAAAGAAATTGCCGTTAGCAATGTTCAGAAAATTTTAGCTAACCCTTTTTATATCGGCTTAATGAAATATCGTGGGGAAATTTTTGAGGGGAAACACGAGCCGTTAATTTCAAAGAAACTTTTTGATAAATGCCAAGAAGTGATGGCGAAGCGAGGAAAAGTCCAAGAAGTCAGAAAACACAATTTCGCTTTTCTTGGTTTGCTAAAATGCGCTTCCTGCGGTTGCTCTATTACCGCCGAAATTCAAAAAGGACATAATTATTATCGTTGCACCAAGAAAAAAGGTTTATGCCAAGAAAAGCATTATTTAAGAGAGGAACTTTTAGCAGAACAAATTAAATCATTTCTTCAAAAAGTTTCTTTGTCGAGCCAAGACACGGAAAAAGTTTTGGCGGCGTTGGATAGCGAGCAAGAACAAGCTAAACAACAAGCTCAATCAAAAGTAGAAAATTTGAAAGAGCAACTAAAACAAATAGAAATGAAATTAGGAAAACTGCTCGATGTTTTTTTGGCAGACGCTTTATCCACAGAAGAATACGCCGCCAAAAAACAAGAATTGTTGTCGCAAAAAATGGAGCTTCAGGAAAAAATTACCGACTTTGAGCAAAAAGGGTTGTCTTGGCTCGAACCGGCTCGTGAGTTTGTTTTATCGCTTAATCAAGCCGCAAAACTGGTAGAAACGGAAAACAAAAAAGAAATGACAACATTTCTGAAAAATATCAGCTCGAACCACATTTTACAAAACCGCCAATTGATTTTTTCGCTCAAAATTCCCTACAATTTGGTCGCCGAGCGAAGCGAGGCGAACCCAAAACTCTTGCAAAATTCTTACTGGTACGCCCGGGGGGAATCGAACCCTCATAACCAGCTTAGAAGGCTGGTGTTCTATCCATTGAACTACGGGCGCAAGCGTATCGGAATCGCCCGGTCATTCGACCGGGCGTCCCGTCGGATGACGGGACGAACCCTCATAACCAGCTTAGAAGGCTGGTGTTCTATCCATTGAACTACGAGGAATAAAAATGGCGCGAGGCAAGCCATTGTCCGCCAGAGGCGGATCCGCCTTGGGCGGAAACTATGGGCGCAAAAATAAAAATTGCCAAATTGCGGCAACAATTCCATGATATCAAAAAATTCTCTTTTTGTCAAACGATTGCACTCGTCCATGTCATACTTAACACCAAGGAGTGCAAAATATGTTAAACCAT
>CAZZBC010000070.1:0-2251 GCA_964652175.1 uncultured Gammaproteobacteria bacterium
AATAGGGAATAGGGAATAGGGAATAGGGAATAGGGAATAGGGAATAGGGAATAGTTTTCCTTTATTTGTCATTGCGGTCTTCGACCTACAATTCAGGCGCGAGCCGTAGAAAAAGAATAAAATAAAGAAAATGGCAGAAAATAACAATAAAAAAATTCTTCTGACCGGCGGTGGCACGGCCGGGTCCGTAACGCCGCTTTTGGCGATTGCGGAGGAGCTAAATAGCCCCCTTTGTATAAAGGGGGGCAGGGGGGATTTTTCCTCCGAGGCGAATCCGCCTTTGGCGGAAAACCCCCTTTCGTCCCCCTTATGCAAGGGGGATAACATGATACCCCCTTTGTATAAAGGGGGGCGGGGGGGATTTGAATTCCTTTGGCTCGGCACGAAAAATGGACCCGAGAGACAAATGGTTGAAAAAGAGGGGATTAAATTTCATGCCATTTTTAGCGGCAAGTTGCGCCGTTATTTTTCTTGGCAAAATTTCATTAGCCCGTTTTTGATTTTAATCGGTTTTGTCCAGTCGTTTTTTATTATGTTAAAATGGCGGCCAGATTTGGTAATAACCGCCGGCAGTTTCGTAAGCGTGCCGGTTGCGTGGGCGGCTTGGTTGTTGCGTATTCCCGTGTTGGTTCATCAGCAGGATGCGCGGCCGGGGTTAGCCAATAAATTAATGGCGCCATTCGCGCGCGCGGTAACCGTCACTTTTGAAGAGTCGCTTAAAGATTACGGGAAAAAAGCGAGATGGACGGGAAACCCAATCCGCCTAAGGCGGGAAATCAAAAATCATCCCGCCGTCGGCGGGATAAAAATCAAAAATAATGATAAATTGCCAGCTGTTTTAATAATCGGCGGAGGGATGGGAGCGATGGCGATAAACGAGTTGGTTTGGCAGGGCTTAGACGAGTTAACGAAATTTTGCAACGTTATTCATATTACAGGTAAAGACAAAACGCCCCCTTTAATAAAGGGGGGCAGGGGGGATTTGAATGGTTATATCTTTCATGAATTTTTAAATATTGACCAAATGTCCCAAATCTACGCCGCCGCCGATATCGTCGTGTCCCGCGCCGGTATGGGAGTATTGACCGAACTTGCTTATTTAGGCAAGCCGGCGATTATCATACCCATGCCGGATTCGCACCAAGAAGATAATGCCAAAATTTTTCAAACTAAAAACGTGGCTGTTATCCTTAATCAAAAAGAACTGGATGCGAACCGGTTTGTTGAGAATATTAAAAAGATATTGGGGGATGAAAAATTGCGCGAGCAATTAAGCAGAAATATTCGGACGGTCATGAAAGAAGGGGCAAATAAGGAGGTGGTGGAGATAATAAATCGGCTCATTTCCACCATTTGAGCCGATCCGGACTTGGACATGAGCCGATCTATACGTTTGGCCGTAATCCAAAGTAATTTATATTTTTTAATGGGCAGATTTTTTTTCTTTGACTTTTTTTGACTTTTAGCCTGTGTTGGAGTAAGGTTATTAAGTATTAAGGTTAAAAGGCATTATTTCTTTGACAATTTTATATCAGGAAAAACCCAATTTAAAATAAAAGGAGGTTTAAGATGGAAGAAGTGATAAGGCATAATTGCGGGTTGTGCGTGACATACTCATTACATGATGCTTATAAATTTGTTAAGTGTTTGCAACATCGAGGAAGGGAGGCGACCGGGATAGCGGCTATAGGCAGTGGAAGAATAGATGTAATAAAATGGGAAGAAGAAGTCGACACATTTGACCTTGAAGATTTGGGCAAAATATTGAACGGCGATTATCAAATTTTTTTTGCTCATGTCCGATATACCACACGCGGCAGAAAGGACAAAGCGCTTGAAGATGCCCATCCTCATACGATTGGGGGAACAGAAATAAAAAATGGCAGGCATACTATTGTTCTTGATTGCGAAATGGCTATTGTGCATAACGGCCAGGTGAGCGATGAATATTTAGATGGCGTAGATAGGTCGTTACTTAAAACCGGTTGCGATTCGGAAGCGATACTCCACTTTTATCGGGCTAAAGGCGCTCGTGAAATACTGAATGCCATACCCAATTCCTACGTTTTAGCTATTGCCGACAAATCCCTTAATGGTGTTATTGTTTTGAGAGATGGGAATGGCATGAAACCGGGAGTATTGGGGTTAAAGGGTGAAAAGTGTTGTGTTGCTTCGGAAGATACGGCCATCCTTGATAATAATGGGAAGGTAATAGAGGAAATTCGGCCCGGGTCTATTTATCATCTTGCTC
>CAZZBC010000071.1:0-2146 GCA_964652175.1 uncultured Gammaproteobacteria bacterium
TCTCCGGGATATAAATTTCTTACCTCGCGCCGGAAATCTTCAAAAGGAGGATATTTAACTCTTTCTCTTATAAATTCGGATACTTGTCTTATATTTTTTAATATACTTGTTTCGAAAATCGGTCCTTTTAACGCGGAAGTTATATTATTTCTCCATATATTTGTTTGTCTTATTCTAATGCCGACACCGGGGCAACGGGATATGAGAGATTTTTTATCTTTCTTACTGTAAAGATCCAATTCATTGAGAGTAATATTTTGTGCTTTTACTTTTGCGGCGTCAAAAACATAACTCACGTTTCCCTCTTCGTCGCAAAGATATACTATGCGGTCAAGATCCGGTATTTCCACCCGCATATACGGCGTTTGCCTCGCCATATTGGGCGTCACAACTCCTCTTGTTATGGACGCGTCATCGGGCGGAATATTAAAGTCGTGTTTAAGGATATAAAGAAGCGTTAAAATGCGCGGAAACATTCTTTTTTTCTCTATCCCTTGCCTGTCTCCCGGATTTATTTTTCTATTATCCGGGGGAGTAATAACTTTATCAATATCCGTCATGTTCACGCGCATATACGCCTTAAGATTGTCTATTTTTTCTTTTACTTCAATAATAGACTGCAGAATCTCCGGGATATCCGGCAATCCGAAAAATTTAACCGCTTGGTTTTCTTGCTCTGCCTTATCGGAAGCCGCGGGCTTAATATTATTTTTATATTTTTGATATTGAGATAAAACATCATCAATAAGATTTATTATTTGCGCGAGAGCATTATCGGCGAATATCTCAATATTTTCAACTGTTAATTGGCTATTTAAAATATTATCTAATTTTTGATTATATTTTTCTTTTAAAATTTCTACTTCCTTTTTAGAAACGATTTCTTCTTCCGCCAATTTAGTGATTATTTTATAATCTTCTTTACTTCCTTTTTCTCCAATAATTTCATTTATTAAAGACGCTTCTTCCTGCGCTTCATCGCTGATTTTGTCCTGTTCTTCTTTGGGCAGTTTTTCAAATTCTTTTCGATCTTCTTCTTTTGTAAAATTAAAATTTATTTTTTCAATCATATATTTCATCTTAACAAATTTTTCGCCTCGGAATTCCGCCGCCGCCTTAAATCTCCCAACCCTCTTTATTAAGGGATTTTGTTATAAAACCCCTAATTTCTCTTTAACTTTAATCAGCGTGTTTTCGGCCAACGGCCGAGCTTTTTTCGCACCGGCCGCCAGAATATCGCGCGCGTCATCATCGGTAAAACTACGAAATTTCTTCTGAAACAAATTTAAAAAATCAGCGGATGTTTCCGCTAAATCCTTTTTTAGTTCACCGTACATTTTCCCTTTATATTTTTTTTCCAATTCTTTTATCGGCATGCCGGACAAAAGTGAAAAAACGGTTAAGAGATTGGAAATGGCCGGTTTCTCTTTCGGATTATATTTAATTTCCATTCCGGAATCGGTGACCGCGCGCATAATTTTTTTTCTGGCAATTTCTGAAGTATCGGTTAAAGCGATATAATTAGTGGCACTGACTGAACTTTTGGACATTTTCTTTGTCGGGTCGTCAAGCCCCATGATGCGCGCCCCTTCTTTTTTTATTTGCGCTTCCGGCACTTTAAATGTCTCGCCGAATTGCGAATTGAATCGACGCGCCAGCGTTCGCGCCAGTTCCACGTGCTGGACCTGGTCTTCGCCAACCGGCACGGCGTCAGTATTATAAAGCAAAATGTCGGCGGCCATTAAAACGGGGTAATCGTAAAGTCCGATGTTCACGGTTTCCTTATCTTTACCGGCCTTATCTTTAAACTGCGTCATTTTATTTAAATCCGCGATACGCGCCACGCAATTTAAAATCCACGCCAATTCCGTATGCGCACTTACATGCGATTGCTGAAAAATTATGGATTTTTCCGGATTGATGCCGGATGCCAAATAAGCCTTGGTGGTATCCAAAATTTGCCGCGTGAGTTTCGCCGGTTCCTGCTTAACCGTAATGGCGTGGTAATCAACTACGCAAAAAATTGAGTTATATTCGTCCTGCATCGCCACCCACTGGCTAATCGCGCCCAAATAATTGCCGATGTGCAATATCCCGCTCGGCTGCACGCCGGAAAATATGGTTTTTTTCTTTATGCTAGTCATAT
>CAZZBC010000072.1:0-2008 GCA_964652175.1 uncultured Gammaproteobacteria bacterium
TTAAAATTACGGCTTTATAAGGTTTGTGCGAAAGAAAGCTCGTGGGCCTAAAGTTTGAAAAGCTTCTTTTAATCTTTTGTACACTATTCTTGTTTTTTCCAGATCCCAAGTTTTTGGGTCATCCCGCAAAAAAGTGGTTATATCAACGCGGTTATCAAAACGGGCAGAGGGAATGTAAAATTTTCTATCATGAGCTTGGATAGCTATTGTTCCTGGAATTTCTGATGAATTATTTTCAAGCCAATCAATATCATCACATCCATAATCATTTTCCATTACTGCCAAGGGTACTACATGATGGGTCTGTCGCCAAAAGGCAACTTTGGTAAAAAATTAATGAAAATCAATCAAGTATCGTTAATTTGATTAACTTTCGTTAATTTTTTACTTTTTTGTTTCTCTTGGGGAAGTTTTTGCGCCTCTTTTTTGTTCTTTGGACGCAATCCTTCCTTGCGGAGCCGTCAGGCTCCGATTGAATCAGGTAAAGGAGTGAGATTTTTAATCGCTTTTTTCAGATTATGACAAATCGCCTCGGTAAAGCATTGGAACAATACTTTAACCCTTCCCTTGTATCTTGCGCGGTGATTCATTTTTGAAAATATTCCTTCAAATGGCATCCTCACTTTTGACCGCCATCTGTCCAGATCGCGGTTTTTGTTTTTATTGTTGTTTTTTCTGATTGTGCCAATGGCACAGCCAGAGGCCAAAATAATATTATCTGTTTTTTTCGTGTCATACAATTTGTCCATGAATACCATTTGATTCTTGGGGCAGATATCGGCAAGAGCCTGGAAATCTAGAATATTAGCTGGTGTCACGGCTAGTTTGTCCACAAGCCCGAATCTCATATCCACCGAACAATGTCTTTTGTAGCCAAACCAAATATTGGTTTTGGATTTGGCTCCCCATCTCGCTTCTTCGTCGGCAGCGTAATTTTTGACATTTTTATTGTTCAATTTCTCCTCTCCATCTTTAATTGCCCGATCTCGTTCTTCCCAGAGAGCGGTTTTAGTGACAATGGCCGAAGCGTCTATGAATTTGAACACATCTCCGAATAACCCTTTTGACCGCAACGTTTCGTTGACGCTGTTAAAAATAGCGGCAATGCTTTTCGTCCCCAACCTTTTTCTTAATTTGCCAAAATAGCTGTGATCCGGGGTCTTCTCGGTAAGTCCGAATCCGCAGAACCATTTTACAGCCACATTTTCAACTAATAATTTTTCCATTTCCCTGTCAGAGTAATTCTCCCAAAATTGAATGAGTAATGCCTTAAATCCTTTTATCACATCAACGCCTTCGGCGCCGATGTCCGAATACAATTCCCGATAGGGAGATGTTAACCCTTCAAAATCAATTATCTCAGTTAATTTCCTGAATGCGTGTTTTGGAGAAACCATTTTTTCAATGAGTTCTTCTTCGGTGGTGGTTACCCATTTAACTGTTTTGTTTTCTTGTTTGACCATAGAAGTTTTGATTTAATTATTAATGACTTTTGCTTTAATGTTAGCACAAAATCAACCTTTTTTCTATGGCAAATTGTGAATTATTTTATTTATTTGAGCGACACTGAAGTCGCTTTTTTAGTCACCTTGTTGCTTAATTGGCGACAGTCCCGGTGGAGCAGATCGGGCTTACCAAGGAGCAGGCGCTTTCCCAGAGGGCGGCCTTGCAGGTCGCGAACGCCACAGCCCAGGGCAAGATGGCCCTCGCCAAGGCGCGCCAGACCTGGGGCAAGGGTTCGGGTCCGGGCCAGATGCTCGAGGAGGCACGCAAGAAGGTAGACGAGGCCATGGCGCGTGCCGCGGCGGGCGAGATGATCGCAAAGGCAACGCCCGCTTCGGCAGACGACGTCGCGGCCGAGATCGCGAAGGAACAGGCGGCCTCGGGAGTGGAGGACGAGCTCGCCGCGCTCATGAAGTAGTGCGGCCAAGGAGGTGCAAAAGAATTTAAAAGGCTCTTGTTTGAGAAATCAGACAAGAGCTGTTTTTTTATATAGTACGATACTAAT
>CAZZBC010000073.1:0-1970 GCA_964652175.1 uncultured Gammaproteobacteria bacterium
CACCAACCGGCTATCCAAAATGAACTTTACTGTCCGACGTTTGGGGTACCTGCCACCTGCCAGTCCTTGCTACAAAAAGTTTGAATATTTGCGGGACTGGGATCTAAAAAACGACGAGCCGACCAAGAATTCTCTCGTTTTTTTCATCCCGCGGCTCGTGGCAGAATCCAAGAGTAAGAACGTGAGCGAACAGTTCGGTATTCTTGCCGCTCTCCGCGAGCGACTGGGACTCCCGGGCCATCACCTTTCCTCGTTCGGCCAGGCTGGCATGCTTTCCGGCTTAATCCTCGCGAATTTTAAGCGTACCGGCAACGTATCCCCCTTAACAAAGAAGTGACACGTACTGATACGCTCAGCTCGGGTGGTGACCGCTTGGTTCTCGGCGACTTTGGTGAGGGCGGTCTGGACTGTGGCTACTGGTACTGGGGCGACGACAGCCGCGACTCCGGTGTCGGGTGCTTTCCTCTGATGGTAAGTAAAATAAAGAAGGCCGTTTTGGCCTTCTTTTGTTAATGATATTTATTGCCCTAAACTTTTCAGCCAACCGCCAAGCATTTTTCCGACAGGCATGAGTTTAACTGAAACGGCTATATATTTGTTATTATCAAGAGCGTTCATTTCCCATAAAAGTTTCAGAAAAAATTTAAGCAGGTCAAATTTAGCGCTTAGCTTTTTTACTAAAATTATTTTATCCGGACGCGCGGCGTAAGCGGCGGAAAATGATGATTCCAAACATTCAATAAAAATAGTGTCTGTTTTTAGCCCCAAGGTATTTCGCACCGGCTTTGGCAGGCGCGTGAAAAAAATATGCCATAATTTATAGCATTCGTTGAGATGCGATAAGATTGGCAAATTGTTTTTTCCGTCGGGGGGGGGGGTAGCATAATTGAAAAATTTAAGAAATAAAAATGAAAAAGGAAAAAATGAAATTTCAAGAAAATTACGAAAAAATTATTTCAATGGATAATCTGTTGGAGGCGTGGAAAGAATTTTTAAAAGGAAAAAAGAAGAAAAAAGACGTTCTGGAATTTTCGCTGAATCTGATGGACAATATTATCTCGCTCCATGCCGATTTATTTCATCATACCTATAAACACGACGGTTATCAAGCGTTCAACATTTCCGACCCCAAGCCGAGAAATATACATAAGGCGAGCGTCCGCGACCGGCTCGTCCACCATGCTATTTATAGGATTTTATATCCGTATTTTGACCGAAAATTCATTTCCGACTCTTTTTCCTGCCGACTTCGCAAAGGTACGCATAAGGCAATAAACAGATTCCGGCGATTCGCTTATAAGGCAAGTCGGAATAACACGAGAACCTGCTGGGTTTTAAAATGCGATATCAGAAAATTTTTCGCGAACATTAACCATGAAGTTTTAAAGGATATTTTGGCGGAATATATCGGGGATAAAGATGTTTCACGGTTGTTGTTGGAAGTGATTAATAGTTTTAACACGAAAGGAATGGTTGGTATTGGCCTGCCGCTCGGCAATTTGACTTCGCAATTGTTCGTTAACATTTATATGAACGAATTTGACCAATTTGTGAAGCATAAACTGAAAGCGAAATATTATATTCGCTATGCCGACGATTTTGTTATTTTTTCGGAAAACAAGGAACGGCTTTTATTATTGATTGAGCTGATAAGAAATTTTCTTTGGGAAAAATTAAAGCTCAATTTACACCCGCGCAAGATTTCCGTAAAAACCATTGCCTCGGGCGTTGACTTTTTGGGATGGATTAATTTCACGGATCACAGAATTTTGCGAACTTCGACGAAACGGCGGATGTTGAGAAGGATAAAAGAATATCCGTCCGCGGAAACCCTTAACTCTTATTTCGGGCTTTTAAGCCATGGCAACGCGGAAAGATTAATTTTACAAATCAAAAAAATGAAAGTATACTTAATATATGACTAGCATAAAGAAAAAAACCATATTTTCCGGCGTGCAGCCGAGCGGGAT